>NZ_JAAMNK010000010.1:0-175181 GCF_011066025.1 Bacillus sp. EKM202B
TCTATGCGCAAAATATAAAACAATCGAATAATGCTAGTATAATACAAACTGTGGATGAATACATCCACTACTATAATTATGAACGGATTCAGAGAAAATTAGATAATATGTCACCTATAGCTTATAGGAAACATGTTATCTAGGTGTTTTTTCTTTGTCTCACCAAATGGGGTCAGACCACTGTATATTTCTACAAAAAGAATAGCGTTTTTTGATTATATGGATACAAATTTATTTTAGCTTAATTGCAATACGAAAAGTTCCGAAGAACCAAATTTGAGAATTAATACAATCTTCCATTCCAAGCTACCCTCATAAGAATCTATAGTACTTTGAAACTTTTTGTTCCAGATTACTATTTAGTTTTATCCTATAAAGTTAGCTTTTTACTATATCAACCGCACTATCCCACATACCGCTAAAGAAAGATCCGATTTGGCGCATAAAACGTGTAAACCAATTTGCTTGTTCTACATCAGATTTTGTTACAAGGTCTATTTGTAATGATTTACCTGATAAGAACCCAGGATCTATATTATCTTTAGGCGAGATAATCATTTTACTAATTGTTACACCTTTTTTAATAGGCGCTTCTTGTTCTTTATTCGATACTTTAAATTCTTTTTTATAAACGTCATTGTTGCCCTTCGGCATTGGAAGTGCAACAGCTTGCTTCGTTTGAACTACTACATCTTTATCTTTTGCATTTGCTACTCGAACTGTTTCATGTCCTTTTACTACTGCATCTTTTCCGTAGACATTCTTCACTTCAAAATTCGCAAATCCATAATCGTATAATTTCTTTGTTTCATCAAAACGTGCCGTATGAGATTTTGCTTTTATCACTACAGAAATTAGGCGCATACCATTTCTTTCTACTGTACCAGTGAAACAATCTCCCGCTTCTGGAGTCGTTCCTGTTTTCAAACCATCTACACCTTCATATTGCTTAATTAAACCTTTTAACATCCAATTAAAGTTCGCCATATCAATTGGATATTTACCACCCTCTTGGAATGTTTTTTTAGGAATTTTTGCTGTATTTAATATTTGGGGGAAATCTTGAATAAGACGTTGTGCTAAAATTGCACAATCCCTTGCAGACATTTTATTTTTCTCGTCTAGAGTTGTCCCTTCTGGGTGATATCCTTTTAAATCTTGATTTGTTAAGCCTGTAGAGTTTACAAATTTATAATCTTTCATTCCAAACTCTTTTGACTTATCGTTCATCATTTTTACAAAATTGACTTCTTTACCAGCAATCTCTTCAACTAAAGCAATTGTTGCACCATTTGCAGAGTAAATTGCCATTGCCTCATATAACTCTTTTACCGTATAAGAGCCACCATTTTCTAATGGAACGTTTGATAATGAACGATCTTGCGAAATCTTATGTGCATATTCAGAGATTTTAACTTTTTGATCCCATTTAAGTTTTCCTTTATCTACCGCTTCATGCACTAAGTATTCGCTCATCATTTTTGTCATACTAGCAATTGCCAATGATTCATCTGCATTTTTTTGATATAAAATTTTTCCGGAATTTGCCTCTATTAAAATTGCTGATCCTGCTTCAACGTCTATAGCAGGAACTGTTTCCGCTGATGCTCTTCCAGATGTAACAACAATGCTACAAAATAGTGCAAGCACTGTTACTATTGCAATAAATCTCTTGCAAAACATACCTTTCACTTCTGTTACCTCCAATATCTTTGTACTCAAAAAACGTTCTTCTAACATAATCCTCAAAAAATAGACAGTGTTATCAAATTCTATATACATATAAGACGTTAGGATAACTTTCATATAGACCATCTCATCAAACCCTTTTAGGACAATGACACTTCGTATTCCCACACACATCCCTCTTTTTAATACCTTCGTATTTTTCAAAATGATCCGTACTTTCATATTTTTTAGGATTACACTTAATAGACAATCTAAATAATACATTTGTTCCACATTTACAAAAAATAAAACCAGTGTGTCCCGATTAAATATCGAGACACACTGGTAATCAAGCATTCGTTTATTAGCTATCAAGGATTTTAATTATTCAATTCAGCTATTTGCTAGACTTATATTAGAGATAAATTTCCTTTAGTCTAAACTATTAGTTTTTTGTAATAAAAAAACTACACCCTATACTGGATGTAGTTTTTCTAACTGATTTATTTATTTTTCACTTCATTTTTATAAAAAGCAAATAATGGTTCGATGGATGGACTAGATAAAAGAGGAATTGCCTTCTCAATCAATTCCCTATCCCAATCAAACCAACGCATTTCCATTAACATGTTTATTTCTGTATCAGTGAATCGTTTCTTTATTTCCTTAGCAGGATTTCCACCAACTATTGTATACGACGGAACATCTTTACTTACGACAGATCCTGCCGCAACAATTGCACCTTCACCGATTGTAACGCCAGGCATTATTATAGCATTCATACCAATCCAGGCATCGCTTTTAATGACTGTATCACCCTTCGGTTCATATGATTGTTCTATTTGCTCAATGAATGGATAAACTGTAATCCATTCAGGGTGATGATTATGATTCCCACCCATTAAAATGACAACTCCACTTGCAATACAAACATAATTTCCAATAATGAGTTTATCAAGTTGCCAACCCATCTGTTCAATTGGATTGAAAAGTACTCGAGACTTAGCATCGCCCCATAAATATCTAACGCAACCATCTTCAAAATTTTGATCGCCATAATATCCTGAATAATAGGAGTACTCTCCTACTTCAATAAGTGGATTTGTTACTATATCTTTTAAATACTTCGTTTCAGACCAATGATTATATAATGGATGCTTCATAATTACATTCCTCGCTTCTAAGTATGGTAGATTTAATAATTTACTTAGAAGCTTAATACGACAGCTACATTTTTAAACTTTTTCAAACGACGAATCATTATCTTCAAGCCTTTCTTTTATACTAAAAAAAGCATAACGCAATACATTACACTAGTCAAATTGTTTAATTTTGAACACATCTTAAACAGCGTAATACTGCAACAAGAACATTAAAACACTCTAACTTTGATACAAATAATATATTAATTACATTTAGTTCATATTTTGTAAAAAAATTTTAATTGCCATGACAAAGCAAACAATAACCACTATTGGTCGTATTAATGACGTCCCTTTTGTAAGCACCATCTTTGCCCCAATATATGACCCTATAATTTGACCAAGCATCATAATCAGCCCAATTGTCCAATCAATTTGGCCAAAAATAATAAAATATAACAAAGCAGCGAAATTACTAGTAAAATTCAAAATCTTAGCATTTGCAGTTGCTCTTGTAGCACTATATCCACATAAAAGAATGAACGCTAAAGCAATTAAGCTACCTGTTCCTGGGCCGAAGAAACCATCATAAAATCCAAGGAATGGAGCCACTGTTAACGCAAATAACAACATACTTATTTTTCTCGGTCGATCTTCGTTTGCTATATTTGGAGATAATAGAAAATAAAGACCAATAATAATAAGTAAGAAAGGTAATATCATGATTAGATATTCTGCTCGTATCTGTAAAATAAGCCATCCACCCAAAATAGATCCAAAAAAGGTCATTAAGATGGACAAACGCATTTCTTTGAGATTAATTTCTTTCTTCTTAATAAAAATCACAGTTGCCATGAGGGTTCCGCTACTCCCTTGTAGTTTATTAGTTGCTATCGCTACAGAAGGAGACATACCTACTAATAACATTACTGGGATAGTTATCATACCACCGCCCCCAGCAATTGTATCTATCCATCCTGCTAAAATAGCTACTAAAAATAGTAATATGAGTAATTCAATAGTAAAATCCATATAAAGGAAATGGGAAGGTTTGAGCTATTACAGCCCAAACCTTCCCATTCTCCCTCCTCTCTTTAAACTAGTTTATGATATCTGTAAAGTAACTCTCTTTCTGGTCGCGTAATCGGCTGGAAACGTATTGCCTGCAAACAATTCTACGTCCATACTTATTATCACCAATCGGAATTTTATATTCTTCCTCCGATAACCTTTCTCTACCATGGGTTACATTTGTTTGCTTACCATAGTATGAATTTGGCATAATCAATAAATCTTCAGATGTAAGCGGGACTTTATAAGTAGGCATTGTCCGTAACAGTTCCAAAAACATGTCGAATTTTAACTTTTCTTCTTCACTTCCTCCCACATAAATCAATCTATTTTCTGCTCCATTCAAACAAGTTGCAATAATATCACCATTATCATCCAAAAATATAATTTGGTTTATTTCCCCTACGAATCCCGATATTTCACCATCCGCCATTCCTGCGATATGAGCAATAGGCATTTTACTTATCGCCAATATATCATCTTTACTGAAGTGATTTTCTTCAAGATGCTTTTGAAGTAATTTTGGTGTTCCAATATGAGTATTGGTTTTTAAATTTAACACTCCTTTTAATAAAAGAGCATCAACCCTCGTAAATTTGCCGCAAGTAATTTCCGAAACTATTAGTTCGACGGATTTATTAAGTCTATTCGATACAATGTCTAAATTCGTATTGAACGATTTCAATCTTTCTTCAATATGTAATTGATCTTTCATATCTGTATACACTGTCGCATCGTTATGTTGATAAAAGTTTCCGCCACCAGTGCTTGCACCGACATTTCGCAAAACTTCATCATTGTTTAAAGGGGAAATGAGATGAAATCTATTTTTCCCTGCATGTTCGGACGGATGAATCAAAGCATCATAATTAAAAAGTGTGGCAAAAAGCCATGTGACCCATTCAGCATAAAAATATTTTTTCATTCTATCGTGTTCGTTTTCACCATAATTAAAGCCTTTGCGATTTTCTCCAGGTAATAGGGTTTCCATAGGATCACACGGAATATTTTTAATAAGGATAGGCGGTACGTTTCCACCACAATTCGCTTCTTTTATCATATGAAGTAGTTTTTTTACATCTGAATTCGGAGTTTTCTTTGAATAGTCAATCAAACAAATGAGCCACTCTTTTGAAAAGCTTGCAGCTATTTCTTGATCACAAGTATAAGGATTATGAGTTTTTAATTCATTGTCTATCAGATTCTTGATTTTATCCTTTAATACATTAGGAATAGTAATTTCTTCAATTTCCGTAATCTGCAGTATTCCTTTATTCATTATAAAACCTCCGTTATTTTATTTTTCTACACCATATCTCCTGTTAAATGAACTACCCACTTCTTTTTTGCTCCTTTGCTTTTCGTCAGAACTATTAGAACCACCAATTTACAGATACTAAACGTGAATGATACGAGATTTCCTCTTAGTTACATTTCTCCAACGAATTCCCCTTGAATTAGCATATTTAATTTGAAAATCTAATTCATTTTCTAAAACTTTCCGAAAATCGAAATCAGAATTTTCTTCATACTAACAGTAAAAATATAACACGAAACCAAAAAATGTAAATAGTTAGGATTTTTTATAAAAAATAGTCAGACTACTTTTAGGATAATTCGCATTTCATTGGACCAGCTATTCCCCTCTATTTTATTTATAACAATTAAACATGCAATAAAAAAAGTCCCCTGAATGATAGAGGACCTTCTTTACAAGTATATTTTATTTTAAAGTTCTTACTTATCTTTTATTTTAAAAGATATTGCTGTAACTTCTTTATTAACAGTTCTGTTCCCTCTGGACTTACAATAATCTTCCCATTCGCTAACGAAATATTCTTATCTGAAATATCACCTGTAATTGCACAAGCTTGCGAAGATTGATATTTCCGCAAAATAATCTGATCATCTTCCACAAACATTTCTAGCGCATCTTTTTCTACAATTCCTAAACTCCGTCTTATTTCCATTGGAATAACAATACGCCCCATACTATCTGCTTTACGAGTACTCCCTCTTGATTTCATAAAATGTCACCCTTTATTTTTATCTACTATTACAGGACTTATTTTAGCAATAAACAGCAATAAGGAATAGTTCGTATTACAGCACTTATTTTAACAGGAAATTCCAATAAGGAATAGCTCATATTAAAGCTTTCTCATGTTTATTTCTGGTTTTTAAAATATTTATCCTTGATTATCTTAATATATTGTTTTCTTTCTGTTAGTTCAAAAATAAATAAAGCCTTATTAATATAGTTAAAACCATCTTCACTAGATTGCTGAAGTTCTAATAAATTTGAACCTTTTTCGAAATTTAGTTCCCCTAATAAGTATAAACTATTTATATTAATGGCTAATTTAATACCTATATCACTGTACTTTATTGCTTCTACATGTTCATATGTAAGATGTAAACATTTTGTTAAGTTATAAATAATTCTTAATTTAATTTCTTTATTTCTAGGAAATTCTATCTTATTAAAATTACTTAAACATTTCTTTAATATGCCTATACTTTTTTCATATTCTCCATTTTCCGCATAGATTACTGCCATTGTATGCATAATATCTATTTCTCTTTCTGATAAAAAATCAGCATTGGTTACAGTTAGTTTTAATGCATGATTTAAAAGATTTAAAGCAGTTTTTGTTGATCTGTTCACCATAAATATAGCAATTGCTTCATGCCATAGTAGAAATTGTTTATTTTCTTTTGACTCGAAATTATTTTCGTTTTTCTCTTTTTTCACTATTTCATAAAGTTCTTCATATTGTTTTTGTTTTATGCAATCTCTTATTACATATTTTACGTTTTCTACATATTTTAATTTTTTATTTTGAGTTAGCGCAAATATATAATTCGGATCAACACCAAGTCTTTCAGATAATTGATACAACAATATGCTAGATGGATAAATAATACCTTTTTCTATCTTACTAATCTGACTTTGTGAACATATTCCCCGACATAGTTCAGATTGTGATATATTTTTTTTCTTTCTAAGTTCTTTAATAATAATACCGAGATTATAGAATTCCATTTCTCCCCCTCAAATGTAACAATTTATGAGTATAAGAATATTTTCCAACTTTTAATGTGATGTAAAATTAATATAGTTACAATTACTAATTATATTGATTTATAGTTTCTTTTACAAACTTGTATTAAAATGAGAGAAATTATTACAATTAAAGGGAATAAAGAGTATTGGATATGATTTTTCAGCTTTATTTCAAATAATAGTTTCTTTTGATTTTTATATGAATAATTTCGAAGGAGCTTATTTTATGAAAAGAATGTTAACCGAAAGAGAGTTAGAAGTGGCTATTTATGTAGCAAAAGGATTAACAGATGCAGAAATTTCCAAAAAGATATATATTAGCCCTAGAAGAATTTCAACGATAATTAATCATATTAAAGAAAAATGGCGTATTCATTCTAGAGTGGAATTAGGTATTTTAGTTTATCATTTTGGGTTTATAGATGCACCCTTATTTTCAAATAAAGAAAGTCATTTATTTGAAAAGATTGCACAATAATTGTCCAAGTATAATTCGTTTAAGTTACAAATAAAAACAGAAAAACCGCTGAACTTTTATTATTTATGGTAATTCTGCATTCTGAAGTTGATGGGCATGTATGGATTGTTAAAAAAAACATATAAATCTTATTCTTATAGATATTTTAGTAAGAATGATTGTACTAGAAACTTTTAAAAGGTGAAAACATACCTTTAAACAATGTTTCTTCCGCAACAGCAAGTATAGCTTTTCATTTAAAAAACCTATCATTTTGATTAAGATTTTTTCAAAAAGGGTAGGTTTCTTCAGTTTATAGGAAAGTTATACTAAACTCATAAAAAAATACAATAAAATAGGTAAAAATGCTATCGCGTCTTTACCTATCCTATGGATAAACAGATTCTCATAAGAAATAGACAACTTCCCAAAGAATTATAAATATATTATTTTAAATTAATTGGTTGTTGTTGAGTAATACAATGAATCATACCACCATTTTTATACAGCTCTCTTACATCTATCCCCAACACTTTACGATCAGGATAAAGTTTTTGAATCATCTCATTTGCTATTTTATCATTAGGATCATTATAGTTTGGAACTAAGATGACTTCATTCGCTATATAATAATTAATATAGGAACCTTTATAATCAAGCTTCTCCCCATTTTTTAATGTAACATTATTCTTACTTAGCGGTAGATATACATACTTGTACTTATTACCTGTAGCATCTTTTGCCTGCAGCAACTTGTTAATATCTTTGCCAGACGCTCCCCATTCAGCCAAATCTTTTTCTTTTAACGTTATAATAGTAGATTTATCGTGGAATTTGGCAAATCCATCAATATGAAAATCAGTAATATCTAAGTTAGGTGCTCCATCTAACCAAATAAAATTTGTTACCCCAAGTTCACTAAAATATTTTTCAATATCCTTTTCTAACAATTTAGCGTTCCTATTTTTATTCGTCACAGCACTTCTAGTTAATAAAACAGTTCCATTACCATCCAATTCAAATGCGCCACCTTCAAGAACAAATTTATTCCAATTTATTCTTTCAATGCCTAACTGATTGCTAAGATTCTCACGAAGACGAGCATCTTTCTTATATGGCGTTTTCTTTCCCCATCCGTTAAAGCCTGGATCTAATATCTTTAAATTTTTGTCATTATCGTAAACAAAAATTGGTCCAGTATCTCTAGCCCATACATCGTCAGTAGGTGCGATAAAGAAATCAATTTTCTCCATATTTACCCCTTGATCCGTTAGAACTTCAATAATTCTTTCTTTCTCTTCTTGATCATATGCAACAATATGAACTTTTTCTCCTTTGCTTAAAGATTCTGTCATTTGAATCCAAATCGGTTCTACTTCTTGCTGATATTTTGACCCGTATGTAAGTTCATGAGGCCATTGTAGCCATGTTCCTTCATGTTTGCTTTTTTCATCTGGCATTGTATACTTTCCTACTATTTTTTGCGCCTCTACTTTCTTCCTATCTTCTCTCTGCGGTTTTTCAATTTCCTTCGCCTGGACTTTCTCAATTCCCTTAATTTGAGCATAACCACTAATAATAGATGTGGTTAGTACAGCACTCATACACAATTTCGTTATTTTTTGCATTTCTTAACCTCCTTTTCTGTTCCACTGTAAACCTTTACATAGTGTTAAGGTCAAGCTTTTTTAATTAAATTATTACGTATGAAGCACGATTTAAATCGAACAATATCTTTCTGTGCAAAATGCAAAAAATCCACTCCGGGGGTGGTATGAAATGTTAACTTGATGAGCATGTGTAACTCCACCATTTATAAAAACTTTGGAATGCATATAAAAAGGTTTGAGAATTAGCTTCTCTAACCTTTTTATATGCACTATTATGTTTATACCTCTAACATCAATCCTTTTGCCTTTTGCCTTTTGCCTGTTCCATGTTCAACCTCATATAAATAACAAATAAGAATCAACAATTCCTACTATAATCACCATTGACCCCTATAACATCTCGCGCTTTTTTTCACTTGTTATCTTTTCTGCTCCGTCTACTGTATTTTTTATGAATGTATTCATTTCTAAAACTAATACAGTACATGAAATTTCATATTACATACGTATATATTTATTCAGTTTATAATTAACTATTCAAAAGCAGTTACGATTCTCTCTTTCATTTTCTGTATTACTTCACTGCTTACTATTTTTTGACCAGCAGGAAGTTTTAATATAGCAGCAGCACCCTTACTAAGATATATTTCTTGGTCATTATTTTGATTTACTACCAATATTCCTTGCCCTTCAAATTCAAAATAACTAATATTTTTTGTTTCATTTGTATTATTTTTTATTGCTTTATATAACCCATATAAATCTTTACTTCTATTTTCTCCACCCGTTCGAATCGGTTCAGTATCATTCGCAACAATTAGTCCCTCCGGCTGCTCACCTTTCATAATAAACCACAACTTTTCATTTGTTGGTAATAGTATATGCTTAAATTCAGAGCTATTTAACATTTGCTGTGCTGGAATTGTTTCATAGATTGGTAACGAAAATGGTGAGGTTGTTATTTTTTCAAAACTTACATTTTCAGAAGAACTACTCTTACTATATTGATAATCTTTTAATGCGATCGATTGTACTGGCTCACTTTTATTTTTTGATGCATAACTAATTTTACTAGCGAAAATAATAACAGTCATTAAACAAATGCATGGTATCACAAGCCTAAGTAGTTTTCCCATTCATGAACCCCCACACTTTTAATATTATTAATTTGCACGGATATTATAAACAGTTTCATTCCACCAAAAATTATTATTGTTATGGAACGTACTGAAATTATGATTATAATGATCACCATACCAAGGGTCCATGTAAGTTATATAGTCTGTTCCATTTGTACCTTTATAGAATCCATCAAGTACTAGAAAGTGTCCGATGTTAGCTCCATTTTGCCACATAATGAGTGCAATCATCGGTTGATTACTATTAATTTGATTTTTGAACCAATCATACGATTTTGCTCCAGAACTTATAGCTGAGCTAACACCATATCCTGATAATCCATATTGTATTTCACGTGAAGTTGCAGGATTATTATATGATCCACCTTTGACATACCTAACATACTGATCTTGTGAAGGAGTTTTCCCAAAATAATTTAAAACTGAAACCGAAGTGCCCGCCCAACACCAATTTGATCTTTCTTGTAATATGTTAGGAACAGATAATTTACGATCTGTTGATGTATTTGGAGGATTCCCATTAATATAAGCTGACGTTACATATACTTTTTTCCCATCTTTAAAATAATAAAACCAACGATTATCTAAATTTCCTGTCCAGTAATCTTTAACCGCTTCACCATACTCCCATCCTTTAAAGGATACTTTTGTATTTCCGGGAATCACCTCTACAATATTTGCATTCAAGCTTTTTTCTTCTCTAACATTTACATTCAATGGAGCAGTTGTTCCTGAAAATTCAACTTCTTCTGCTATTATTTTGTAAACACCAATGAAACTAAATGTAAAGAACAATAAAAACATACAAACAATACATTGCTTTCTTCCCTTCATTTTTCCACCCCTTCATAAGTATTAAAAAACATCAACAATTCATCCTTATTAATTGTTCAAGCTTAATATTACATACTAACGAAAAATGACTTCTCATAAAGTGAAACTTTAATCAGTGGGGGTTTTATTCATCCCCCACTGATTATTAGTTAAACCAATCGGGTTTTTATGGGCAGCCCGACCCCCACCTAACTTCTTTGCCCTCGCTGAATTTTGAGGTGGGGGTCTTACTACCTGTTAATGCGGGATAAATTCCAACACAAAAAAAGAGCCTATAAATTTTTATAGGCTACTTTTCATTTTATCGTTATTATTTAGCTAATTCTTTCATTCCCTGCATTACATCAACGAAGAATCCCCAGTTGTTCACAACAGAAGAAATACTAATATGCTCATCTGGAGTGTGGACGTTGAATATATCTGGCCCGAATGAAATTGCATCTAATTCAGGCATCTTTTGAACGAATACACTGCATTCAATCCCTGCATGTACAGCGAAGATTTCAACATCTTTGTTGTATTTTTCTTGATGTACTTTTTCAAACAAATTACGAATTTGTGAGTTTGGATTGTATGGCCACTCCGGATATTCTGACTCTAATTCAAATGTTGCTCCAACTAATTCAGCAATATATTTAATTTCATCTGCAATATGTCGTTTTAAACTACTTACAGAACTTCTTACTTCGTTTCGCAATTTAATTTCATCTTGCAGCGTTTCAATAACCCCTAAATTTGTTGAACTTTCTACAAGACCTTTAATATCCATGCTCATACTTTGAATGCCATTTGGAATTAAGAATAATGATGAAATCAGCTGTTTTTGTGTTTCTTTAGCAAATACTTTTTCTACTTTCTCATCTAACTTTGTCAGTGTAACATGAACATCTGGATCAACAGCACGCATTTCTTCTTGTAATACTCGTGTCCATGATTTTAACTTTTCTTCAACTTGCTCTACATCTTCTTGACGTAATAAAATTGTAGCTACACTTTCACGTGGAATTGCATTCGTTTTTAATCCGCCGTGAGCCTCACATATATCAAATTGAATATTTATTGATAAATCACGTAAAACTCGTCCTAGTACTTTGTTCGCATTTCCGCGTTGTTTATCAATTTCCATACCAGAATGTCCGCCCTTAAGTCCACCAACATATAGACGGTATGCGTCCATATGTGCAGGTGCCTCATCCCAAATTACTGCAATTGTTTCAACTGCTTTCGCACCACCTGCGCTACTTACAAGTAATTTATGATCTTCTTCAGAATCAATATTTATAAAGATCTTTCCATCAAAGTGGTTTGCATCAACAGCAAAAGCTCCGCCCATTGTCGTTTCTTCTTCAGTAGTAATTACTACTTCAAGTGCTGGATGCGGAATATCTTTTGAATCTAATAAAGCTAATGCATATGCAACAGCAATACCGTTATCAGCACCTAAAGTTGTTTGATTCGCATATAGCATGTCTCCAATAATTCGTAACTCAATTGGATCTTTTTCAAAATCATGTACTGTTGCTTGATTTTTTTCACAAACCATATCCATGTGACCTTGAATGATAATAGCTGGTACACTCTCATAGCCAGCAGTTGCGTCTTTTTTAATAATGACATTCAATGCTTGATCTTGAATCACTTCTAAGTTACGCTCTTTTGCAAAGCGCACTAAATAATCACTAATTTCCTTTTCATTACCTGATCCTCTAGGAATCTTTGAAATTTCTGCAAAATGATAAAATACAGGGTGCTTTGTTAATTGTTCTAAAGTAGAATACATTTTTCAAGCTCCTCTCAAAATGAAAAAATAGTATGTAAGTCTTTTATCATTATACCATGATTCATTATTTTACCTTTCCTTAAACGTATTAAAAATTTGTTATGAACAGTTCAATTTAATCCTTCTGCGCTCTATACCTTATACTCTTACATCATTGTAAGAATGTTGTAATCTATATCGATTTTTCTAATTTAACAATAGTTGTATACTTTTTAAAGAAACAAATTGAAGGAGATAAATAATATGAAAAAGCTTTTTGCTGTTATGACACTATGTTTATTATTTTCAAGCATTACTATTGGATGTGAGAGAGCATCACTAAATAGAATTGGTAAGGATGTATATTACGTACAGATAAAAGGTGAAGGCGCTATTGAAAAAGTAGAAGGCAGAAGCTTACGGAACTATACGTTGCCCGCATATGATGAAGACGGAGAAAAAAACAAATTACATTTAGAAGTACAAAAAAAGAAAACGACCATAAATTAAATGATAATGCGTTTTTACGTCTTTATGTAGATCAAGATGATATAGATAAAAATGAAATATCATCTATTGAAGTGAAGTCCTATGAAGAAATTCAGAAAGTAGATTTACCCGGAAAAGTAAAAGAAAAATTAAATGTTAACTAACTTGAAACTAACCCGCAAATAACGGAATAAAAAACAAAAGAAAATGCTCTATGCATTTTCTTTTGTTTTTTGTACTCGTATATATTTTGAACTGCTATTATTCATAAGTTTTTCTAACCGATTTATATTTTCCGTTAATGCACCTTTCACTAGAGAGAAATCTGTATTTGATTCTTCTTTTTTTTCTTTAAAAAACGAAGACTTTTGTACATTTATTTCAGCCATCTCTTCTCCCCCTTTTCAAAAAGATACAACCTTCTATTTATATTATATAGCAAATAAAGACACAGTGTACACGAATCATTTTCTTTTTAATTCTTCTTCTAACTTTTCTACTTGCTGCAACGTATCTCCTTTGATTAAAGAGAAATCTGTTGTATCTTCATTTTCTTCTTTAAAAAAATCATTGTCATAATCTTTTATCACTACAATCACCTCTACCTGCTAGTGTAGGAATGATTGTCCTATTTTATTCAACTTTGTCGAATTTTGTTTTGAATTTATGTATAGAAGAAAAGGACAGAAAAACGATTCTGTCCTACTTACTAAAATAACTATGATGTATTGTTAAATTATATACATTTTCAAAATCTCGATCTTGCAGGCTATTCTTCTTCCCATCAATAACGATAAAAACATCATTCATTATTTTTGCTGGTATAATTCCCACGTTTTCTACTTGTACTGCTTTTTGTTCATTCAATTGCTCTATATGCTCTATAGGTATTGTAATACTAAATTGAGAACGAATACCACGAAAGCCCGTATTTAATTCATTCGCTGCTTCAAATACAACAATTTTCGCTCCGATTTTTTCCCCATATGAATCTAAAAATGTGTTTAAGCTTTTTGTATATTCCTCTTCCGTATGCCATTCCATCGTCCCAAATGCTGCTGGATTAATATTTTGGATAATGTTCGTATATATTTCCCCTCTTGCTTTTGAAGCGATTAATGACCGCTTTATGGATTGAACAGTTTTACCGATATCGCTAAATTTCGCTCCCCATATTTCCGAAATGTTAGGTGTTAAAATAAATGAAATATCAACGAAAATGACCATCGCAGTGAACATTAATAAATTTTTCCAGAGGGTTAAATCGATTCCTTTAATCATGAAATAAACTGTGACTGATGTTATGAATAATCCATACCAAGTTTTTCGAATTCGCTGCTTTTTCTCTTCATACAACTCTTCATTTCTCCAATAAAAGAAAACAAGAACTACAAAAACGATTGCTAAAATAAATAAGCCAATTCGAATGTTAGAGATCGTCAATTACATCACCCTCCATTCAAAAACTACTCACGATATCATTACATGCGCAAGCAGCTCTCTTTATGACAAAAGACGTGGACAAGCTTCTAAATTTAGCTACATCGCATATACATTAGAAGGAGGCCACGTCTTTTATCATGAGTCTACATTGTATATGTAGACAAGCATGCATTTCAAATTTTCATGTTAAAAAGAAATATGTTTCGGAATTTCCCCTTCAGGTACTTCTCCATCCATACTTAAATAATAATGGCGAATCGGACGTAAATTTTCGTCTAATTCATAAACGAGCGGAATGCTAGTTGGAATATTTAATGAAACCACACCATCATTTGAAAGGTTGTCTAAGTATTTCACTAGCGATCGAATTGTATTACCATGCGATGAAATAATTACTTTCTCACCACTTTTTAATGATGGTGCAATTTCTGAATGCCAATACTCCAGCACTCTCTTCTCCGTATCCTCTAAACATTCTGTCAATGGAAATTCACCTTTTTTGAGTGTTTTGTATCTCGGATCATTCGCTTCATATCTAGGATCTTCTTCAGTAATAGCCGGTGGTCTTACATTGACACTTCTTCTCCAAATATGAACTTGTTCTTCACCGTATTTTTTTGCAGTTTCTTCTTTATTCAATCCTTGTAGCGCTCCATAATGCCTTTCATTTAGTTTCCATGATTTATGTACAGGCACCCAAGTAAGATCCATTTCATGAAGAACAATCCATACAGTCCGGATTGCTCGTTTTAATACAGATGTGTAAGCAACATCGAAAGTATAACCGTTTTCCTTTAATATTGCTCCTGCTTCTCTTGCTTCACTTAATCCATTCTCTGATAGATCTACATCCGTCCATCCAGTAAAACGATTTTCAAGGTTCCATAAACTTTGTCCGTGACGAATTAGTACAAGTTTTATCATTATAATTCCCCTCTCGGAAATGTGAATTTTATTGTTCCATCGCGTACACGTATAAAGTATCTAGTAATGCACCTTTTTATCCATTCACTCTATGATTTATCCATAGTTGCCAAATGCATGGATAAAATTCTTTCTTTTTCAAACTATAAAGAAAGGCCTATTTCTCATTATTTTTGATCAACTGGAATTTCTCTTTTCGCTATCCATGCATCATGACCTGAACGGCTATTCGCCATTTCGTTCATAACTTGATGCCAATTCTCTTCACATGATTCACCAAATTTTGAAAAAATAGCACCCATTTGCTTTCTTTGAACATCACTTAGTTTTTTCTCTAAATCTGTCCCTTCTTCTGTTAAGGATAATTGTTTTACTCGACGATCATGAGTAGCTTCATTACTTTCAATTAGTCCTTTTTCCACAAGTTGACGCAGTGGTCCATGAAGAGCTTGTTTACTTATTTCTAATAGCGATAGTAACTCATTTACACTTATCCCTGGAAAACGTGCGATAAAAAATAAAATTCGGTGATGCACTCGTTGTATACCATATTCTTTTATAATTTCATCTGGCTTTTCAGTAAATGTCTTATATGCAAAATAAAATAATGCCAATGCCTCATTCATCTGTTCTTCTTTATGTTGTGTCATCTACTTTCCCCCTGTATGTAAATTATACCACAATCCAGTAATGAATATTTTAATCAACGCACTTGAACTTCTGTAGTCCATTGAAGCATTCGCTACACAAACTAAAATAATTAGGAGATGATTCTCTTGAAAACGCAATATACTGTAAGTACATATTTATTAGATCGATTATACGAATTAGGAATTGAGCATATATTTGGTGTTCCTGGTGATTATAATCTTGCCTTTTTAGATGATGTGATTGCACATAAAAATTTAGAGTGGATTGGCAACTGTAATGAATTAAATGCGGCATATGCAGCAGATGGATATGCTCGCATAAAAGGTGTTGCTGCTCTTATTACCACTTTTGGTGTGGGGGAATTGAGCGCCATAAACGGCATTGCCGGCTCATATGCCGAAAACGTACCAGTTATAAAAATTACCGGTACACCAACAACAACCGTAATAGAAAATGGAGAACTCGTTCATCATACATTAGGTGATGGAAAGTTCGATCACTTTTCCAATATGTATCGAGAAATTACGGTAGCACAAACAAATTTAATCCCTGAGCATGCCGCTGAGGAAATTGACCGTGTACTCCGTGCATGTTGGAATGAAAAACGTCCAGTTCATATTAATTTACCGATCGATGTATATAATAAACCAATTAATAAACCTACCGAACCAATCTTAAATCATCCCATAGTAAGTAATAAAGACGCATTAGATAAAATGCTTCTACATGCCACTTCCAAAATAAATAGCGCAAAAAAACCTGTTATTTTAGCTGATTTTGAAGTGGATCGATTTCATGCTCAGGAGGATTTACATCAACTCGTAGAAAAAACTGGCTTCCCTATCGCGACATTAAGTATGGGAAAAGGAATATTCCCAGAAAAACACCCTCAATTTATAGGGGTTTATACTGGCGATGTTAGTCCTCCATACTTGCGAAAAAGAGTTGATGAATCTGACTGTATCATTAGTATCGGTGTGAAATTAACTGATACTATTACCGGTGGCTTTACACAAGGTTTTACGAAAGAACAAGTTATTGAAATCCATCCCTATACTGTGAAAATTATAGATAAAAAATACGGACCGGTTGTAATGAAAGATGTACTACAACATTTAAGTGATTCGATCGAGCATCGTAATGAAGAAACACTGGAAATTAAGTCGTTTATTTCAGAATCATCATCTATTACTAAAGAGTTCAATCCAAAAGCACAAATCGTTACACAACAACGTTTTTGGCAACAATTGTACCACTTCTTACAAGAAAACGACGTCTTAATTGCAGAGCAAGGAACACCATACTTCGGTAGTGCCGCTATCCCTCTACCTAATAACGCTACATTTGTAGGACAACCGTTATGGGGATCTATCGGATATACACTTCCCGCTCTATTAGGAACACAACTCGCTAATGTAACACGGCGTAACATTTTAATTATTGTTGATGGTTCATTCCAGTTAACTGTTCAAGAATTATCCACTATGTTACGTCATAATTTAAAACCAATCATATTTTTAATTAATAACTACGGATATACTGTTGAACGCGCGATTCATGGACGAGACCAACCATATAATGACATACAAATGTGGGATTATAATAAACTACCAAATGTATTCGGATCAGAAGAAAAAAGTCTCACATTTAAAGTAGAAAATGAAATAGAGTTAGCAGAAGTCTTAAATAAAATAAGTTTTAATATGAATCGACTTATCTTTATTTAAGTTGTAATGAGTCAAGGGGATCAGCCTGAATTGTTAGCTAAACTTGGAAAAAGATTCGGCAGCCAAAATTCTTAAAAAGAAAAAGCGTCGCTATAAGTAATAACAGGTTCAGCTAAAAGTTGTAAAACTTGGTTTGCCACTCAAAATACACAAGGAAAAGGATGGTAAGTGCCATCCTTTTTGACATACATTGAACTTTTACTATTTATAAACCCCTTCTTCGATTAACACCCTGTGTAACAAGCTAAAATTCTTAATCAACCTTTAACTTTATAGCTTTTGTAGCAATAAAGGTTTTAATATGCTTATCTAATATCCTTGTTCCACCAAAATCATCCTCATAAAAACCCACTATAACAAAACCAGCTTCAATTTGACCTTGGATTTGGTTTTCTAAAGTATGTGCGTATTCTATTGTTTGATTTGAATTGATGTAATCTTGAACTTCATCCTCTGGTAAATAATCCAATGTTGATGAAGGTATTGAATGTTTAACATCAAGAATACCTTTTTGTTCTTGGTTGTCATCAAAAATCCATAGTAAAGGATTTGTAAATCCAGAAATAAGAATACCTTTATTCTTTAAAACCCTTGAAACTTCATTCCATACAAGATTAACATCTTTTACAAACAAATTAGAAACAGGATTTACGACAATATCAAAATATCCATCTTCAAAATCACTAAGGTCTGACATATCTCCTTGTACTGTTTTTAAAGTCAAACCCTCCCGTTTTGCTACCTTTTCATCTTGTGCCAATTGCTTCTTAGATATATCAGTAACTGTTACATCTGCTCCAGCAGCAGCTAGAACTGGTGCTTGTTGTCCGCCACCTGATGCTAAGCAAAGTATCTTTAATCCATCTAATGACTTTGGAAACCACTCTCTAGGAACTGATTTTTCCGTAGTTACTGTAATCTCCCATTCACCTGATTTGCTTTTCTCAATAACCTCGCTACTTACAGGCTGCGTGTATCTAGAACCTTCTTCAACCTTCTTATCCCATGCATTACTGTTTTGTTGTGTAGTATCCATTACGATTCTTCCCCCTAACTATCTAGTTGCAATTTAAGTGTAAGATTATTAACTATTTATACATTCCTTTTTCTATTAACCTACCAGATAGTAAATACTTAGTTGTATATATTTATCTTAACAGATAATCGACCGTAAATATAAAAACATTCTAAATAAACACGAAATTAGACAACTATTCAATTCATTTAAAATAAACGATATTAATTAACAATTCCCCAAAAATGATATACCAACAAAAAAGGCGTTCCAAACCTGTTGACAGTTGGAACGCTTTTTAAAGTTATTTAATTTTTCAAACTCTTAACTGAACACATTATACAAATAAGTGATGCTTCTTTTTTATTCAGCAAGAGTTAACTGCCAAGATACACCATACTTATCATTTAACCAGCCAAACTTTTTACTAAACGGATAAGAACCTAAAGGCATAAGAATTGCTCCATCCTGCGCTAGTTTATGAAAGACCGTTTCAATTTCTTCTTCTGTCTCACAAGTTACATAAAGAGACATAGCTGGAGTGAATGTAAAATTATGATTTACATAACTATCAATACACATGAACTCTTGTCCGTTTAGCGTAAAAGTTGCATGAATTACAGTTCCCTCTTTACCAGGTCCATTTTCATCGTAGCGAGAGATACTTACAATTTCTGATTGATCAAATAGGGATGTGTAAAAATTCATCGCTTCTTCAGCTTTTCCTTCAAACATTAAAAATGTAGTAATTTTTTGATTTGTGTTACTCATATAGAGACAGCCCCTTGTTATGTATTTATGCAAAACATACATCGTTCAACAAAACCGAACGTACATTCTTATAAATGTATTGTCTATAAAAACGGTAAATTTGTCAATTATCTAATTTTCATTTCTTCTTAAACAATGCTGTCCAAAGAAATGATTCCCCAAACATATCATTCGGTTGTTTCATTTGTTTCATCTTCCTAATTTCAATTACTTCAAACTCTTTAAATATCTCTCTCAATTTTTCTTCAGAATATGCAAGACCACCTTGTAAACTCCAACCTCTATATACGTCCCAATCTGTTATTTCTGATCCATTTCGTTCATCCAAATCACCTGCTGCAAAACATGTTAATCCGAAATAACCACCTGATTTTAAATATCTATCAATTAACTCTATATAATTCATTCTTCTATGTGGTGGAATATGATGAAGGCAACCAGAATCATATATAAAATCAAATTCATTTTGAACCTCTAAATTGAAAATTGAATCACAAATGAAGTGAATTTGTACCCCTTTTGCCAACGCCCTCTCTTTTGCCCACTGAATGCCTTCTGCAGATAAATCCACTGCTGTAACATCAAATCCTTCATTCGCTAAATAAATGGCATTTCTACCTGGACCACATCCAAGTTCTAATACTTTCCCTTTTGAAACTCTCTCTTTTTGTATATACGAAACTAGATTCTCATCTGGAATATTTTCAAAAAACGGAACATCCTTTTCTCTATTGGCATAAAATTCATTCCAAAATGGTTCTGCAGGTCTTAATAATGAATCAAGCATTTTTAAAATGTCTTCTTGTGTGTGTAACGTTTCATTTTTCATTTGCACTCCTCCATATTTTAATAGTCAGAAAATCATTATATAACCTCCTGAACATTCAGACAAATGAAACTCCACATTTTATTCTTTCTTTATTTTTCAATTCACTTTAAATACGGTAAATGAAATTATCAACTTTACTCGCATTGAGCAAATGCATACCAACCTAATCTTAAAATACAAAAAGAGCCACAAATTTTTGTGACTCCTTCTGCATTCATAATTGTATCAGGATTGTTTTATTATATATCGATTTCTCTATTAACAAACAATATATCTCTTCATCCCAATTACCACTTCATATTTTAACGCCCACGTCTTTTCTGACCTTGATTTGTACTACTTTTCTTATTGCTTGGCTTATTAAATGATTGATTATTTTCATTTCTCGAACCATTTCTCGAATCACTTCTTGAGCTATTTCTCGAATCACTTCTTGAGCTATTTCTCGAATCACTTCTTGAGCTATTTCTCGAATCACGTCTTGAACCTTCACGGCTATCTCTTTGACGATTTTGACCTGATTTCTTTGGAGCCGGCTTTGGTACCGGTTTTCCATTTTCATCTACACGTTTTATCTTCGGTTGTTCGATTATTTCTCTTTGTATTGGTGCACCAAGCGTTTTTTCAATTTCTTCTAAATGTTTTTCATCTTTCGCTGCAACGAACGTAATTGCAAGACCTGATCCACCTGCACGTCCTGTTCGGCCAATGCGGTGAATATAACTTTCTACATCTTCAGGGATATCATAGTTAAATACGTGCGTTACACCATCTACATCAAGTCCACGAGCTGCTACATCCGTTGCGATTAAGTACTGAATTTTAGCTTCGCGGAAACTCTTCATAACTCTTTCACGTTTCGCTTGAGGTATATCACCATGAAGTTCAGCACAATTATAACCTAGTCCTTTTAAATTATCATACAACTTACTTGCTCTAACCTTTGTACGACAGAAAATAACTGCTAAAAATGGCTGATCACGATCCATAACAAAACGAAGTGCATCTGGCTTTGCACGATCTGTCGTCTCAATAACACGCTGTTCAATTGTATCTACCGTTACTTCTTCACTTTGTACTTGAATCATTTGCGGCTCATCCATATAACGTTTCGCCAATTTTTTAATATCTTTTGGCATCGTTGCTGAGAATAACATCGTTTGTTTGCTACCAGGTGTCTCATCTAAAATATCTTCAATATCATATAAGAAACCGAAATAAAGCATTTGATCCGCTTCATCTAGTACAATCGTTGAAAGATTACTTAGATCAATTGTTTCACGTCGTATATGATCTAATAATCGTCCTGGTGTTGCTACAACAATATGTGTATTACCTTTTAACTTTCTCAATTGTTGTGCTACATCTTGCCCGCCATAAATCGCTAGTACATTAATATCTTCTCTTTGAACAAGCATTTTTTTAATTTCAGTTGTAATTTGCAATGCTAGTTCCCTTGTTGGTGCAACAATTAAAGCCTGAACATCACTAGACTCTGGATCGATTTTTTCTAAAATCGGTAAGACAAATGCTAATGTTTTACCCGTTCCTGTTTTCGCTTGCCCAATAATATCTTTACCTGACATAATAACAGGAATTGCTTTTTCCTGAATTGGTGTTGCTTCCGTAATTCCATTTTCACGTAATGTATGATTAAAAGTTTCACTAATTCCTAATTCTAAAAAGTTTTTCAAATAGACCACTTCTTTTCCTTATTTTTCACATTAGCTTTCATTGTACCATTTGTTTCGCCAAATATGAAAAATAAAAAAATTCTTACCTTCTTTTTTTATATTCATCATGTACTAGGTGGACAAATTCTTTTTGTTTTGTCTCGGAATTTATTAATGCTTCCATGTTAGTAGTAGACAAAATGAACTTTTTAATTTTTCTATTACTCCAAATTAGTCTTGTATACTTTGTATCTTCGTCTAGCTTTCGAAACCACTCGAATTCACTTAACTTTGCAATATGATGTTTTAATTTCATATCATTTCGAGGATAAAATGTAATTATAGCCATTATTACATCAAGCAATAAACTCATCTTTTCCCCTCCTATACATATATATTTCAATGTTAAGGAAACATAGTTACAAGGTGATAAAATTGACCAATACATTCATAAAGATATTTTGTATATTGTTCTTACTATATTTTCATTCGACCTCAATTATTATGGCGAAATCTCAAACAAATGTGATAAGTGAATTTAAACAAGCTTTACTCCAAAATGATAAAAAATTAATGCGGTCATATGTAACAGAAGGGATTGAACTACCTACATTCCAAAAGGAAAAACCTATTCATGAAATTAAAATAATACCATCTCCAAAAGAGGATACTACAATTCTTATTTCCTATTTCAAAGACACTGATGATGAATTTACTATCGGTTACATTTTAGAAATAATAACAAAAAACAATAAAATATCTCAAATTAATCAAATTTATGATGGAACTAATCCTCTAATGAGAGAAGCTACTATTGTAAAAAAATATGAAATGAAGTGTAAGGAACATATACTTACTCCTACAAAATTCCCGTTCGAAATTCATGAATTTCAAGGGTACATCTATAACGATTACTTAGAACTACGATACTACAATAAAGATAGTAATGGGATTTTTAAAATCACTGTTTTACCAGTTCAACATAAATTAGATCAATATGTACATAAGGGCACTAAATTTTACATTTTAAAACATAATATAAAGGCAGTATATAATCCTCATTTTGATTTAGCATACGAACTTATCTTTCAGAAGGACGGTTTTCAATATAAAATCGCCCTTGGTAACAAACTATACATAAAAAGAAAATACAATGTTACTGATTTAATAAGAATTGCGGAATCTATGAATTAAAAAACCGATCTTTTCAATATAAGAAAGATCGGTTTTTTTATATATTTTATATAATGAGTTTTCCTCCATGATAGCAATAATAACTTGCTGCTTTAAGGTTTTTAATTCTCTTTAAAGATTCTTCCGCTTTTTCTATATCTAAGCAAAAATTTGGATTAGCTATTACTAATTCATTATTATCTTGAACGGCCGCATCCCCTGTAATTACACAGTCTAAGTCCGGAAAATATAATGAAATATGCCCCGAAGTATGTCCTGGCGTCGCTACTATTTGACATTTATCATTCAAAATCATTTGACCATCATATACTTTTTCATCGACAGAAATATGTCTTATATTTTTTAACTGTTGTATAAACCATTCACTAAATTCTTTCTCTTCAATTGGCATATGTTCTAACATTTCTTCAGCTTGAACTAGTCTCTCCGATTTTATTTCACCATTAATGTAGTTGGATTCTATTTCACTAGCAATAACATGAAGTTGAGGATATTTCACTTTGAAATCGTATAAAGACCCTATATGATCATCATCATAATGAGTAATAATTATATTTTTTAAGTTTTTCATCTCATATCCATGTTTTAAAATTTCATTTTCAATTAAAGGTAAAAAATTTTTATAACCTGTATCTACTAAAGTTAATTCATTGTTTAATACAATTAAGCTCGGATAAATCCATTGTTTTCGCCCGTTACATTCAAATTCAATTGGTAATTCTATTATCTTCATTTCCCTTCCCCCATACCGTTTATTAAATGTTTAATAATAACTGCATCATCCACATACATTTTACTATACATATCACGAATTGAAGTATGGGCTTCTTTAGTTTCTGTACAAAATTCAAACTTGGTCTCACTTCCCATCAACAGATTTCCGACAAGCTTCTCGATTAAATCCGTCTGAGTATCTTATTGCTAATTTAGATATATTCATTTGAGCGATGTCATCTAACGTATATTCCACCTCATGAGCCGTGATAGAGATTATAGTACATAATGTCACCCAATTCTAAAGCTAACCTATAAGTATTGCCGTTCTCTTCTCATAAACAATGAACCGGATCAAATCCATGCCCATGGAAAATAGCCTTTCTTACAATATCAGCAACCTCACCATTTTTGACTACATAAATTTTATTATCCATACTATGTAATGAAACACTGTAGGTCGTTGCATCATAAACATTATATTATTTTGAACAGGTAATTTCCTATTCTTATGGAATTATAAATTAAGAAACAAAAATAAAATGGATTATTCCCTCACTTCTTTGTCCATCCTTTTAAAAAATATATGTTTTTGTAAAAGGAGTGTTTATATGGAGAAACAGACGCTTTGGAAAAAATTCAAAAAAAGCTCCGCAAACCTTGGAAAATCCAGCGTATATGAAAGTATTATTTTATTTTACACAATGAAAAAGAAAACGTTACCTACTAAAGCAAAACTCATAATATTAGCTGCTTTATCCTATTACGTATTAACAATCGATTTCATTCCAGATATAGCTGCTATTATCGGGATTGGCTTATTAGATGATGTTTTAGCAATTGCTGTAGCGCATAAATACGTTATGAGGCATGCAGACGCTGAAATTCGTGAAAAGAGTAAAATTAAAATGGAGTCCTTGTTTACTTCAGCACACATTTAACGAAGAAAGATAGGCTCTCACTTGTCTTTGTTCACTATTTATCCATCTTCTATAGCTTTTAATCCAATGATTTGAACAGTGTTAAAACAGAAAAAAGAACTAAAATAATCTTTAGTTCTTTTTTTATCAAATCAATTTATTTTTGAACAATCTTTAAAAAGAGCCTATTTTAGTGTACCAACTAATACAGGCTCTTTTCTAATTCAAATTTGCAAAATCCGCATCATTTTACGCTATACTTTGTTACTTCAACAACATTTCTCTTTCATCGCTTTCATCATAGACATAGTTGTCTTCATCATTTCATCACATTCGTTCATTTTTACCATCATTGCCTTATCCATTTCTACATCCATTTGCATCATGTTATTCATCATCATTTTCATACACTTCATTTCACACATCATTTTTTCCATAGACATCATCATGTTTGTTGTTTCTACCATCATAGTTTTTTCCATATTAACATCCCCCTAGAATTTTTATGTTACAAGTATAAAAATTCCTTTTTGTTTTTCTAAAACCTTCTTAGTTTACCTCATACAAATATTTATCAATATATTTCCCTCTCTATTGATTATTGATTCGCTTTATTTATTGTCACACTTAAAACGTACATATAATAAAAAGCATCTTATTTTAGATGCTTTTTATTATATGATTGACACTATGAGCCCATTTATTTCGTGAACATAGGTTAAATCTATTATTTTTCATAAAATTCATAAATCCGACTATAACGTATTATAGTTTTATTCATATACTGTAGTAGATTACTAGAAAGGAGGCGTATATATGGAAAGTTGTATTGTGTTCGTAAACGGCCAACCTTTTTTAGTACTCACAGTTGCTGGCATCGAAATTGCTAGATTGGAAATTACTCTTCAAGTAGCACTAGCTTTGAGAGTTCTCGGTATTCCAATCTGTGAGTAGTCCATTTAAGTAAGTTTAAAAGAGGGCTTTCGCTCTCTTTTAAACTGTTGTCAATACATGTACTTCTATTCGCTTAGCAAGTGTAAATTATAACTTTATAAAATTTATAAATAATTATTTACGCTAAAAGGACTTTCTGTAACACACACCTGCAAACAATTCAACATCCTCTTCCTATCACGTTCTTTATAATGATTTAAACATGCAATTTGGATCCAATTATTTTTTTGCAAATAAGATGACTCATAATGAACAATGTATCCTTGCAATGCTAATGCATCGCCTACTGCTTTAGAAGAATACCCTTCATTTAACTGAATGGTGAGTATAATATGCGCGGTGTGCTCTTTAGGTGAAACAAGCTTTAAACCCATATTAGTAATAGCTTCTTCCATATAAGCATATGTCTCTTTTATTTTTACAAACACCGTTTCATCCTCAAATTTCTTCAATGCTTCTTGCAGTGCGTAAATTAAATTCCATGAATGTGAATATGGAATACTGTCATTCATTTCATACATACCAATGTCCATATACGCAGGTATTGCTTCGTTTTTCTTTATATTGTGATTATGAAAAACGAAAGATAATCCTGTAAATGATTTAATCGCTTTCCCGCTAACGCCACTTGCAAAATATACATCCTTCAAATCTATCGGTATTGCTCCAATTGAACTAATACAATCTACACATAGTTTCATATGATACTTTTTACAAAAGACATTTAGCTCGTCCAAATTATTTAACATTCCAGTTGATGTTTCATGATGAACAAACCAAAGCCATTCATAATTTCCACTTACAATTATTTTTTCTAATTCGATTTGTTTAAACGACTCTCCCATTTGTTTTTTATACGTATCAAAATTTAAATGTGCTCGTTTTGCCTGCTCAATTAATCTATTACCAAACTCTCCATTCGCTAAAACTAACCCTTTACCTTTTAAAGAACGTATCTGTAAAGCAATCGCATCATTCGCTAACGTCCCTGTTCCTAACATAATTTGTACATGTTTTGCTTTTGTCATTTGAAGTAATCGTTTCTTTACATTGTCCATTGTCACTTGAAATGACTTAGAACGATGCGAAATAGGCTTAGTAGAAAACGCCTTTTGAACATTCTCTTCCATGTCTACTGGACCAGGTAAAAACGTAAATTCTTTCGTCATAATACCTCCAACACTCGATTCTTCGAACATAGTAGGTGTAACATACATTGGCTGAAAAGCTGCTTCTTCTGTTCCAACTAACGTATGGAAAGATTTGAACCCCATTTGCTCATATAAAGGCAGCTCACGTGTTGTAGCTGAAATGAGTGCCAATTCATATCCATTTAGAAGCAAATAACGATGTAAAAAGCGAATTAATCCTAACAACGCTCTACCATTTCTATATTCACGTTCTACTGAAAGCAAACGAATTTCATATACGTTTTCACCATGTTTGTTTAAATATACATCTAAATTTGAGATTTTATTATGTAATGAGAATGGGCGTTTTCCTCTTACCGCGACCATACCTACTAACTTCACACCGTCTAAACAAATTAAATATGTATTTTCTTCATGAAATCGATCTATACGAAAACGTTCCTCCGTTTCTTCATGTTGCGGAATTTCTTCTACAAATGTTTTATAGTTCAATTTATGTATACTTTCAAATTCCCAAGCTTGATCAGCAATTTTATAAATTATCCCCATGTCCTATCCCCTTTCTCTCTACTTATTGCTCGTTGTTTAATTCATAAAAATTATAAGTGGAGATACCCCCACTTATAAAGTGAAACTTTAATCAGTGGGGGTTTTTTTCATCCCCCACTGATTATTAGCCTTCACCAATCGGGCTTTTACGGGCAGCCCGACCCCCACCTAACTTCTTTGCTTCCGCTGAATTTTGAGATGGGGGTCTTACTGCCCGGCAAATAGCGTGGGATAAAAGGTCCACTTTATTCTCGATTTACATATAAAATAAGAACAATAATAAGTACACTTAATATAGTCGTACCAATAGAGTAAGAATAAAAAACCATACAAATTGGTAAACAAGCGATTGTAATTAACCCTGGCTTTGTAAATCCTTTAAATATTAAATAAAAAACAATAAAAATACCTATGAGAGTAAGCGCTATCAAATAATCAAATGCGATGAGTCCTCCGATAAATGTTGAAATGCCCTTTCCGCCCTTACCTTTAAACAACATTGGGTAAATATGTCCAATAATAACGACCAATAATGTTAACATTACGAATGTAGCATCTTCAAAAAGATATTTTGCTATACAAACTACAATTGCACCTTTAATGGCATCACCTAAAAATGTAGCGACGAAATACCATTTTCCATATACGCGCCCCATATTTCTTGCGCCAGGATTTCCGCTTCCTTCATCCCTAATATCAACATTATGTCTCAACTTTGTTACTATATAAGCGGTCAAGATGTTACCAAATAAATAAGAAGCCACCAAATACAAAAACTGCATACTATTAATCATGTAATCATTCACTTTCTACATGGGAATACATATACACTATTCAATTACTACGTATATTGTACATTTTTTAATCTACATCCCTTTGTACATTTTAACATCATATTTTTACAAATCAGACAAAAATTCTCATTTATCTATTTACACTTTAAAATATAAATCCTTCATTAAATAGTATGTTCCTTTCACTGCCATTTCTGATTGTGATAAAAATGTAAGTTCTTCAATCCTTTCCTCACAGCACTTCTTAAATACATCATATATTTCAGGAACTAAACGTAATATGCTACCACTTACTGCAATTGGAGTTGAAAACTTACATTGCATCTTATTATAAACATCTACTGTAATTCTCGCTAATTCCTTACCAGCTTGCATCATAATTTCATGTGCACCCTCATTCCCATTTCTCGCTTCCTGAATAACTAATGGTGCGATTGCTGCAACTTTATCTTTTGAAGAAGTATATACTAGGCTTTTTATATGAGACGGTGTCAAAAGTTGAAACTGCCTTTGAATATTCAAGCTTAATGGACAAAGGCTAACTCCTTGATCGAATTGTAATGCCATTTTCTTTAAAGCTTGTAATGCAATCCAATATCCGCTTCCTTCATCCCCTAAAATATGTCCCCATCCACCGCTATACTCGTATACTGTCCCTTTCTTTCCTAGGCAAATCGCACCTGTACCGCCAATTGTTAAAATTCCTTCCTTCCCTTTTAAAGCAGCTGCATGTGCAATCATTGCGTCATTAAAAACTTCAATTTGTGTTCCGTACTTCTTTTTTAGACGTATTGTTAATTCATTTGTATTTGCTCCACTTATACCTGCTAATCCTAAACAAATACAAACGCAATGCTCATTTATTAAACGTTCCCAACATTGATTAATCGCATCTATAATATGTGTGAGTGCATTCTCATAATTTATTACTATATTTCCAAATCCACTTGTACCTCTCGCAAGCTCATTTCCGTCTTGATCAAATGCAATTGCTTCTGTCTTCGTCCCCCCACCATCTACTCCAATCATATACTTCATTTACTTGCCCTACTTTCATCTTCTAGTCGTATGGAAAGTTATATTCCCTAAAACAACCGGTTCCTTAGCACCTGTAGCACTCGGCACATTACTCGGATTACGATGGTACGTTTCGTTTGCTAAAACTGCAAATGCGATTGCTTCTTTCGCCGCTGAAGAATACCCAATATCTTCTTGAATACATATTCTGCATCTTTCTTCTCTTAATTTATTCTGTATCATTTCGACAAGTGTGTCATTATAGCTTCCGCCTCCACCTAGAACTACCTCATCAATTTCATACAATGGAAAAATAAACTCCTTATAATGCTGAACAATTGAACTTGCTGTAAACATCGTGACAGTCGTCAATATACTTTCTTTACTATACTTTTCAAATCGCTTTAATAATTCACTCACAAACTCTTTTCCAAATTGTTCTCTACCTGTTGATTTTGGTGGTTTCATTTTTAAGAATGGATGGTTCATACAGTATGTTAATATTTCATCTACAACTACCCCCTGTTTTGCAATTTCACCCTTTCGATCATATGGTAAATGAAATAATCTTTGACACACTTCATCAATTACCATATTTCCTGGACCAGTATCAAAAGCAATAACACTTTTATTACTTCGTTTACTTGGTATGACTGTAACATTACCAATCCCACCAATATTTTGCAGTATCCTATTTTTAGTTTGATGCTGGTATAAAATAATCTCTGAATATGGTACAAGTGGTGCGCCTTGTCCTCCTGCTGCCATATCCATCGTTCGAAAATTAGAGATTACTGTTGTTTCCGTTTCATATGCTATAACTGCTGGTTCTCCAATTTGTAATGTCGAAGAAATAAAATTGCCTTCTTGCTTTGGCTGATGATAAATCGTTTGTCCGTGAGAACCTATTAAATCTAATCGTTCCAATGAAAAATTAGCCTTTTTACAAACTTCCTTTACAGCATTAGCAAAACATAAACCAAGCTTAAAGTTCAAACTGCATATTAATTGAACATTAGATGTATTATTTGATAAAGCCTGCTGTATCTCATTTTTTATATCCTTACAAAACGGAACAGTAGTAAAATGAATGAGTTCAACTTTAGAATCTACACCGTTTCCTTCAATATGAACGAGCGCTACATCTATTCCGTCTAACGATGTACCGGACATTATCCCTGCAATATACATACTATGCATGCCCCCTATTCACTAAAAAACAATTATGTAAGTAAACAACGTACAACCTACAGAAAACAATATAAATCTAATAAACAACTGGACTTTCGATACAAAGGTGCCATCAATGAAAGAAACAACGATCGTAAGCAAAACACTTGCCGCAATACTTGTAACGAGCCATATACTATGCATTTGTGATAGATTTAGCATTCTTAATACAGGTACTAAGAGTAAATTTGCACATATTACTCCAAACAATAATATAAATACACCTTTATAACTAAATTTTATATTCATTCCTTTACACCTTCTCTCAGTTTAATACGAAAGAAGTGATAGACAAAAAGTCTATCACTTAAAATAACCGTATAAAGCTTAAGAACTAACAGATTCCCCGTTACCATTCTTTTCAATTTCAAGCATATTTTTGTCATACATTTTAAAGAATGGTAGGTAAATAAGAAATGATATTGCTATATTTATAAAAACTAATACCACTGCGCGCCAATCCCCACCTGTGGCTAAATACGCGCCAATTGGAGCTGGTAATGTCCACGGCGGCATAATATGTGTTGGCGTTACAAATCCCATCGCAGTTGCTGAGTATGCAACAGTTGCTGTTACGAGTGGTGTAATGATAAACGGGATAATTAAAATTGGATTTAGTACAATCGGTAATCCGAAAATAACAGGTTCATTAATATTAAAAATACCAGGAACAATACAAGTTCTTGATAATGCTTTCGAATATTTTGATCGACCAAATACAATCATAACTAATACAAGCCCTAACGTCGCACCAGAACCGCCAATCCATATAAACCATTGATATAACGGCTCTGGTGATATGAATGGTAACTGATCTGCTCCACTAGCAACTGCTTCACCATTTTTCCCTAAGTAAACTTCCCATAATGGCCGAGCAACAGTTCCAACAACCGACACACCATGGATTCCGAATGACCAAAAAAATGTAATTAAAAACACTGGAATGATTACACCGAAGTAACTATCACCAGCTTTTACTAATGGTGCTGCTAATTTATCAACAACATGGTGTAAATCAATGCTAAAAACGACAGTTACTAGACTCATTATAATAATAACGAATGCAGCAGGTATAAGTGCTTCAAATGAACGTGATACAGATGGCGGTACTTGTTCTGGCATTTTAATCATTACATTTTTCGTCTTACAAAACCTTAAAATCTCTACGGATAAAATAGAAACAATCATCGTCACAAATAATCCATGACCTCCGAGATTTGTCATCGGAAGCATAAATCCTTTTTTATCAATTAATTCAGGGGTTAACGTTAATAGCAGTGAACATACCGCAAGCTGTGCTCCTGATAAAGCATCTAGCTTATAACTTTTTGCTAAATTATATCCTATTCCAAATGCTATATATAAAGACATAATAAACATCGTTAACCGATATGGTATTAATATACTTGTTTGATTTTTCAATGCCCATACTGATATGAAACTATCTTTCGGTAATGGTGGAAATGCTACTATTAAAAAGAAACTCCCTACGATAATAAATGGTAACGCCGAAATAACTCCATCACGGATTGCTTGTAAATGCCTCTGTTCAGAAAGCCTTGCCATCGGTCCAGATAAGTTTTTATCAAGAAACGTGACAAACTTATTCATAACGCTTCCCCCTAACTAATTAATTCATTTACAGTTTTCAACAAAGTCGGTCCACCAAGCGGTGTGTATGCTTGCGGTGGAATAATACCGCACGGAATGGATTCCTCTTCTGCAAATTTTTTTACAGAGTCAAATCGGTGTCTTATTTGAGGTGCAACCATTACAACATCCCAACCATTCTTTACTTCTTCCTCTACCTCATTCGTTCCAATTGCATGCACTTCCATACTCACACCTTTTTTCTCCGCTTCTTTTTTTAAAGCGTTTACAATAATTGCGCTGGACATTCCTCCAGAACAAACGAATAAAACTTTCATTATTGAAGCCTCCTATACTTATAAATTATTTCCTTCAAATGAAAGAAAGTTTCACTTTACTAACAAGCATATGAAGACATGAAACGATTTAGTTATACTGAAAGTAAATTTCACTAAAAATATTTTTCCTATTAAATTAATGTTTCAATATTTATTTTTCTCAATTGCAAGGCCAACCTCACATCATATATTATTTTAAATAATCGTATAATAGGGAGGCGTATAAATGATTATGAAACGTTTATTAATGATGTGTTGTATCATCATCTTGTTTACTCCTTTTTCTTTCATTTCCCCTCACTCTACCTATGCTGAAGTAAATACTACTTACAAAAAGCATGAATTACGCGCTGTATGGATCGCATCTGTTCTTAATATTGATTGGCCCTCAAAAACTGGCTTACCTATCGAAAAGCAGAAACAAGAATTTATAAAATTATTAGACGATGTAAAAAACACTGGTATGAACGCAGTCGTTGTACAAATAAAACCAACCGCTGATGCTTTTTATCCTTCAAATTACGGTCCTTGGTCTGAATACATTACAGGTACACAAGGAAAAGACCCTGGATACGACCCGCTCGCATTTATGATTGAAGAAGCACATAAAAGAAATATAGAATTCCACGCATGGATTAATCCATACCGAATAACGATGAATCACACTGATATAAATCGACTATCAGAAAATCACCCTGCAAGACAACATCCCGATTGGGTTGTACCTTACGGCGGGAAGCTATATTACAACCCTGGTATTCCAGAAGTGAAAAACTTTATAACAGAAGGCGCTTTAGAAATCGTAAAAAATTATGATGTTGATGCAATTCATATGGACGATTATTTTTATCCTTATAAAGTAGTTGGCGAAGAATTTCCTGATCAAAAAACATTTGAATTATATAATAACGGGAATTTTTCAACTATCGAAGATTGGCGTCGCAATAATGTAAATGAACTCGTAAAAGGTTTAAATACTGCTATAAAACAAGAAAAATCATACGTAAAGTTTGGCATTAGTCCGTTCGGCGTATGGCGAAATATAGCTGACGATCCGACTGGTTCTAACACAACTGCAGGTCAAAGAAACTACGATGATCTTTATGCTGACACACGTGAGTGGATACAAAAAGGGTACATTGATTACATTACACCGCAAATATATTGGAATATCGGTTTCACACCTGCTGCATATGACATATTAGTAGATTGGTGGGTAAAAGAAACAAATAACAAACCTATTCACCTTTACATCGGTCAAGCGGCTTATAAAATTAATAACAACTCTGTCCCTGCTTGGTCTAATCCAGAAGAATATCCGAAGCAAATCGCTTTAAACCATCAATATCCACAAATAAAAGGTAGTATGCATTTCAGTTTAAAAGATATAAATAACAATCCACTTGGAATAAAAGATAGACTCTCCAAAGACATATATATACATCCTGCATTAATCCCGCCCATGCCTTGGCTTGATCATGATCCACCAAAACAACCTACTTTAAAAGGTGCCATTCCAAGAGATGACGGTATTGCTGTAGGAATAATTGACAATAGAGATAATGACTCTGCTTATTACGCCATTTACCGTGTGAATGGAAAAAATGAAGTGGATATACACAACCCAAAACATTTACTTACCACTGTAAGAAAAACAAAACTTGGAGAAATTTACGTAGATAAAACGGCTATTTCTGGAGAAACTTATACGTATGTGGTAACTGCAGTTGATCGATTGCATAACGAAAGTGTTGCTTCTAGTTATACTACCGTTAAGGCAAAATAAAATCTCAAAAAAACGCCTTAAAGCTGAGAAACACTTAGCTTTTAAGGCGCTTTTTCTATTTATTCTTAAACTTCTCAGTCGCTGCTCTCATCTTCACATTCAAATCATGATCAATGGAGTCCCGAATATCACGCTCTACTACTTCCATTTCTTTTTTGAAATTTTGCAAGTAGACTTTTAACTCTTCTTCTTTTTCTGGTCGTTGTGACGGAGGTAATTGCACCACTAAAGATAACATCGCAGTTAAATCTTTCATTAAGAACGTTTCAAGTTTATGTTGTTGTTCAAACATACGCTGCTCTTGATAATACGGCAATGCATTTAATACTGAAATTGTAATATCATCAACTGTTCTTTGTAATGAAGGATTTATCGAGCGTTTATACGTTTGAATTGTATTCAATGCATCTGGATATCGATCATAAAAATACAATTTATAAAACGATAGGTCTGACGGTTTTACAGTTTGCTGCGTTTCTTGTCTTAAGAAATCTTTCACTTTCATCGCGGCCACATCAATATCTTCATTTGTAAGCTTTTTCGTTGTTTTTGCCATTACATGCACTTTTTTCTGTTTTTCTTTCGGTAACATTGAAAATACTTGCTCTCTCGTACGTTGACTTGATGTACAGAAAAGAGTATTCAATGTATGTTGTTCTTTCTTTCCTTCTGTACGAATCCATCGATAAAAAAGTGGATGTTGCGTAAACTCTTGTAAAAACGGTGTCGATTTATTCGATAACTTTTCTATAGAATCTTGCGCCCTCTTGTACGGTTTCGTCCATGAAAAATACAGTTTACGTCCGAAATATACTACTAAAACAACGACAGTAAATGCGATTAAAAGTAATGTACCTAATAGTACTAATACTGTTTGAATGAAACTCATTTTTTCACCTCCTCTAATAATCTGTTATTTTCTTGGACGTTGAATGAGTTTCTGCTTCATCTCATCATTAAATGTGTCTAATTCAATGACAAATTTCTTACTAGACTCAATAATACGTTCTGACGATTTCTCAGAAGCTTCAATCGCTGCGAATACATTTTGGAATGATTCACGTAATTTATCCATGCTAATAGCAGGATTTTCAAGCAACTTTGTTGTTTCTTCTGTATTTTGTTTCAATGCTTGAGAGTTACTTAATACCATTGATTCAATTGCTTCATTTGTCGCATTAACAGCATCAATTGTTTTACGTTGATTCGTTAATGCTAGCTGAATAGCAGCTGAAACTGTTACAACGTTTTGCGTCATCGTAATTGCATTACGAATTGCCTCTGTTAACTTTTCATTATTTTTCTTAATGATATCTACAGATGCAATCGATTGTAATAGTACACTTTTCGCTTGCTGCATATTACGTGTACGTACAAGTATCTTTTCTAATGCATCGTTTATTAATGGAATATCTCTTTGACGCTCTGGGTTTTGCTTCTCAGCTTCAAGCATCCCAGCAAGTTTTTTCCCTAAGTATACTTGTTTATCAAGAGCATGAATTTTATCATGCGATTGCTCTTTTAACATTTCAAGGCCAACCGTATCTTCTTGCAAATTGTCACGGCCAATTAGAAGGGATCTAATAATCTCCTCGATTTGCTTATCTATAGATTGGTATTTATGCACATATGTTTCAAGTGGATTTTTTTTGAATACTTTAAACATTATTTTCTTCATACCACTTGCTTTTAATGAATTCGGATCAAGCTCTGATACCACTTTTCGTAACTCTAACAATGTATTTGGAATTTCTTCATTTTTCCCATTCATCATCGCTGTTACAGGACGTTTTAACGCCGATAACGTTTGTCCTGCTGCTTGTTGCTCTTTATCCCCTAAATCTCCTAGCTGAGACAATACTTTTGATAAATCTGTATTTTGCTCGCTATTTAACTTTTGTACATAAAGATCAGCTTCTTTATTCAATTCATCAAGTTCTTCATCTTTTATAACTGTATCAACTACTACTCCTACATTATTATCTTTCACAATTGATACGGGTTCTTTTTTCTCGAGTTCAGTCAACAAAATCGCTCCTTTATTTATATGTGCGAATTTATATGCACTATTTTTCATTTCATTTATCGTATTTCATGTACAATCAGTCTGTTTGAAATCGATTTTTCAAGAAATATCTGCTTATGCAGTCATTCCCTGTTTCTTAGTATAAGTATACCTGTTATCCACATTATTTTCCTCAGACTTAAGACCTAGAGAAGAACATGCTGAAGGCGGATTCTTCGTATGTTATCTATATAATTTACATTCTTTCTGTCATGCTGTAGTCAATCTTTTGACATTTGCCCGCTTTCAATGTGATAATTATATTACGTTCACTTCTATTTATTCTTGCGCGCTACAAATGCCCCCTTTTGAAAAGCTAATAACACCGTTTCAAACGTATCATCTTCTTCAATCATTTTTATAAACTCACCTAATTCACTCGCATGAGAAGTTGCATTATCAACAACAAGAAAACCTTTTGGTTGTAACATACGTTTTATATGCTCAAACCACCACATGTATTGCGTACGCTCTGAATCTAGGAAAATAAAATCAAATGAATGATCTAATTGCAAATCTAAAAATGCCCCTGCTTCTTGATTATGAATATCGATTCTTTGTAACAGGTGTGCCTTTTCAAAATTGGCAAGTGCCTCTCCAACTCGTTCTGAAGAAAGCTCTACAGTTGTTACATTTCCATTTGTTTCTTCTACCGCATTCGCTAACCACAATGTAGAATAGCCATTAGAAGTTCCAATTTCTAAAATTTTTTTTGCATTACACCCTTTTACTAAAATTGATAAAAATTGCCCCATTTCACGAGAAACATTCCGTAATTTTTCTTCCCTTGTTTTTTTATTTCGATCATGCTCTTCTCCATATTGTTCAAGTTGCAATAATAATGAATCTACTGTATCCATTCTTTTCATCGCCTTTCCAAGCAATATGATGAAAAAGCTCTTGCTGCCCGTCTACTTTTTATTATATGCGAAACAAAAACCTTTTTCCTGTTATATGACAAAGATTTATAATTTTTTATAGCATATTGTTTCGTTTTTTGGTAAAGTTAATTTCTACGTGCAATTATTCCATTCATATTATTTCACATTAAAATTGCAGTTATTAAATTATATAAACCCCATTTAAATGAATCGGTATTTCAAATTCAATTAAGCGCCCTTTTCGGACGCATTTTCTTTGTTTATATATTTCCAGAAGAAAGGATGCTTACAAATGAACGTGATTAGCTTAGATGCTGCTCGAAAACGAAAGCAGCATAAAAAATTAATGATTACTATACCGATTATTACACGTATTTATGAAGAAGACGGGGAAATTAAATTTGAGGTAGCTGGCGAAAAAGATGTACCTCTTGAAATGTTAGAAAAATAATAAAAAACGCATTTCTGAAGAAATGCGCTTTTTTATATTTTTACATTTAAATGCATAAGTTTTTCAGGGTTAACCATCATATAAATATTTGAAATTTTCTCATCCTCAAATGCAAACGAAAGAACATAAGTTACTTTATTATTTATTGTAACTATAACTCCTGGTATACCATTTACCATTTTGAAATCAACAGTGTACTCTTCAGTCAATCGTTGTGCAATTCCAAAGAACAAACGTATAATTCGATCCGCAGAATAAATCGGATGGATCGCAGTCGTAACTTTACCACCACCATCAGCTTTGAGTATAGCATCTGTTTTTAATACTTCTAGCATGCCTTCCGCATCCCCACACTGTAATGATGATACAAACTTTTCAACATAAGCAGCCATTTTCTCTGTGCTTAATTTTGATTGCTTCGGTTTCTCCAAAATGCTTTTTCGTGCACGTTGAAAGATCTTCCTGCAGTTCACACTACTCTTATCAACAATTGAAGCTATTTCTTCGTATTCATAACTGAAAACCTCTCTTAATATGAAAACAATCCTTTCTACTTCAGACAGTTGTTGTAAAAGTAATAAATATGCTGTGGAAAGGGATTCTTTCATTACAAATGACTCTGATGGCTCATCACTCTCTTCTACAAGTGGCTCTGGTAACCACATCCCCACATACACGTTACGTTTATGCGCTGCCGAACGTAATTTATCAATTGAACGATTTGTTGCCATCTTACACAAATATGCTTTCATATTTTCGATAGACTGAATATTCTCTATGTTATTCAGCGAGATAAATACATCCTGAACGATATCCTCGGCATCCATAACACTCCCAAGAATTCTATATGCTAACGAAAATAATAATGGTTGATACGCTTCATATAACTGCTCCGTTTCCATGATGAACACCCTCACTTTCTAATTGCTTTAAAATGTGTAACGCTGCACGTTTTCCGCTTGCTACTGCAGCATCAGCTAATAATTCATCCTGCCCAGTCCAATCACCTGCAACGTAAACACCTGGCATTTCAGGGATATTAGGACCTGGAGTTTCAACTCGTTCAATATGAGGAAAATCATATGCTACTGTTATTTTCGGTAAATATTGCTGCGCAACAACTTCTCTTTTCCAATTTGGATGTAACAACTCCATCGCACTTTCTAACTGTTCTTTATCTTCATGAATATGATTCATCTCTAGCGCAGGATTATGGTACTTAATTAGACTCACTGCAATGGATCCATCTTCACTTAATCTAGCTGCTCTTGATTGATTTGTGAAAAATATAGGTTGATCTAACCCTAATGCAAATTGATGTGTAGGATTGGGTAATCGTCTCAAACCAATATCTAATGCAGCAACGGTAACCGGTACCGATTGTTCACTCCATCTATGCAAACTTGTTCCTTCTGTCCCTTTTATTATTTTACAAGCCTCTTTCGGTGGAGTCGTCACGATGACTGTACCTACTTCAAATACATCATCGTCAAAACAATGTATTCTTTGTTTATCTTCATCATGCTCTATTTCCAAAACATGCTTTTTAGCCAAAAATTGCACCCCGACATTATTGGCTATATCTCTTAATTTTGTTATAATCGTCTCCCAACCACCATCTACATAAAGCACTCCTTCTTTTATAGAAAGCTGTATTTGCTTTAGTACAGATGATGCTAATTGTATTGTAGGAGCAAACGTATATGTTGTTGTCCGGCATAGCGCATAAAATATATTGCGAACCATTGGATCTTTTATTTCATTTTCTGCCCATGTAGTTAGACTCATTTCCGGAACTTCTCCTACATCTAAATTTCCTAAACGAATCATAAGACGTGAGAATTGTACTTTTGCAGACCACGAAAGTAGTGGTGTTGATAAAATTGAGCGAAAATCTGTTGGGATAGTGAATATATCCCCTTTCCATATTCCATGTGCTTTTGTAGATGGTATTCCACCTGGAAGATTCATACCGAGCTCATTAAAAGTTATAAACGCTGCCCCGCCTCTATATAAAGCATGTGCACCAAGATTCATGCAGATTCCATTTTTATTTATAGTCATCCCTCGGCCACCGAAGTGACTGGACTTTTCTAATACAATCACTTTCCTTCCTGCTTTCGCTAAATATATAGATGCTGTTAATCCAGCAAGCCCACCACCAACAATTGCTACATCAAATTTCTTCATAATAAAATCCCTCCTTATCGTTCTACATACAAGACGAACGATTAAGGAGGGATGTGACATAAAAATAAATTTTTATTACCCTACTTTATTTCATTACTTTTTAATTCGGTCATATTGCATACGAAATAACTCAATTGCAAATGGAATATCCTCTTCACTCTTTATATAATAACTGATCCATCCTGATTCAGGTAATACGTGATGTGGTTTTACCAATCCTTGCTTCACTAATTCATCTCGCTTTAACTTCGGAAATGGTAAATCAGCTAATTTATCACCATGAAGATGGCCAAGTTCTTTCTTACCATAATTTATTTCAATACCACCAAATCGGTGCGGTTTTTCAGAAACACCCGCCCAGCTGAGTACTTCATTTCTAATCATTTCACTAAATGACATGAACATTCACTCCTTATAAATGATTGATGTACTTTTAAATTAACATTTTCATTACTTTTTTCCATCAATCCAAAGTATGAATGGGAATACGAATATAGTTTAATCTCAACACCTTTATTTTTTACATATTTAAAACAATTTTAAAGGAGGTTTATTCTATTGAAATACGTTATGAACTCAGCCCCATTTACTCTGCCTACTCACAACTACAAGAATCTCAAAACGTATCAAGTGTTTCACGAATATGTATCACCACTACAAGTGTGTTAGATTGCTATAAAATCCTTGGAATGATTCATCAATTTTACAAACCAACTATAAACGATTTCGAAGACAATATAGCACTTGAAAATAGCCATTTTAATAACAATTTATTAACTACAGATCCAATCGCTTTCCACAATCTAGTATCGTATGAACTATTTGAAAATATCATTACGGCTTATACTTCAGATTTATAACCCATTTATTTACCAGATGGTGCTACAATTATTGATTTTACTTTCTCTGCATTTCCAAGAATTGCATATAACATGAAACAAGTAAAAGTAATTGGCATACCTGTTACACTTAAAACAACGGTATCCCATTTTGACGTCATAGAAATCCATTTTAGTTTAAAATAAAACTTGGCATTATTGTGGCTAAATTACGCCTATACCGCTAAAGCACAATTAATTATTCAGCAATAACCTATCTTAAATACAAGACCAATTCCTTTCTAAAAGGCATTGGTCTTTTCATATAACGTAACCATTAAAATATACTTTAATATTTTTACTCCTTACCTAACATCACGAATTCCGTCTTTCATTCGTTCACTCTAATTTTTATCCGTATTAACATTATGAGAAATAAGAAGTACAGGCCATATTGTTTATAAAATAAGTGAATGTATTACGATATAAACAAATGCACATAACTAACACTAGGCACATATCCTAAATTTGTACCCATACTTTCCAATAGAAAGGCAGGTAATACAATTGACTTCCAATATCGACTACACCTCTCCTTCAACCAATTTCACTCATGATGTAAGTAAAAGTAATTTTTTTAAGAAAGATGCCCAAAACTATATAAACGTACTTGGCATAAAACAATTAAATACTTTAGAAAATACTTCTTTACTAGATATTTATTTAAGTACAGGCAATGTTGTAGAACCACATATTCATCAAAATGCAGCTGAACTTGTTTACTGCATTTCAGGATCTGCTGTTGTTTCTTTACTTAATCCATTTACAAATCAAATATTAAACTTACCGATAAAACCAGGGCAAGTTGCCAACATTCCACAAGCATGGTGGCATTACGAAATCGCTTCAGCGGATAATACTCATTTATTAGCTATTTTCGATGCCCCAACCCCAGAAGTTATTTTTGGTTCTGATATTTTAAGATTAACTCCAGCCAATATGATGGCTCATACTTATTGCCTCAATGAACAACAATGGAAACAAGCGCTATCCCCCATTCAATCTACTACAGTAATTGGTCCCCCAGCAAACTGTAATCAAAACCGAGGAATGATAAATCCACCGACTCCACACCCTAATCAAAAACAAAATTTATATTACCAAGATTCATATTATTTCCCTCTTTACTGGGGATATTAATTTATACCATAAAGAAACAATCATTTATCTCCTTGGAAAATACCTAGGAGATTTTTTATCGTAACAATTAATAGAGTACATACATATAATAGTTATATATTTAATTGGAGGTGATAGTACTATGAGTAATTATAATTATCGAAAAAACTACTCTAATAATAAAAATAGTAGTTCATCAGCATCCTCTCAATCTTCCAATTCTCAGTCTTCCAATTCCCAATCACAAAGAGATTTAGCCGAGCAAGGCTATGTAAAGAAAAAAGGATGTAACTGCAATAAAAATAAATAAGATCTTTTTTAGCTATACAAAAAGGAATACTCTTAAAAAGAGTATTCCTTTTTTCAATGGTCACCATTTAAGACGCGATGCTTAGACGAATGTTATCCCTGCACTTGCGAATCCTGTAATAGCAGTAGCTATATCAAAACCTGGTGTAGTTGATGAAACAACAAGTAATATCTTATCTTGTGGAGCGACCGCAATTGCTTGTGCGCTAATACCACTCGCGGTATTACCGATAGCAATAAGACCACTAAATGCTGGTGTTAATAGTAACGGTGTACCTACTGGAGTGAAAGTATTACTTGCTGCTGGTGCGCTGTACAACTGCATTTGAATTTGTATGCTTCCTAACGCTAAAGCAACCGCTACAGTTACACTAAAGAATCCTGCTAACGAAGTAATTGTACCTGCGCGAGGAGCTACAAATGCGAAATCAAATACTGGAGGTACAGGGCCTATAGTAATCGGGCCACCAGGTGGGACAATTACAGGGAAGAATGAACTTCCAAATCCAAGAAGTGCTCCTGTGTTTGCTAATCCACCTAAAACAGTTGCTAATGCTACTGGCCCACCTGATGCATACGGAATAACTGCTCCAGCTCCCGTTGCCCCTGTTAGGCCTGTTGCTCCTGTTAGGCCTGTTAGACCTGTTAGACCTGTTGGACCTGTTGGACCTGTTGGACCTGTTGGACCTGTTGGACCTGTTGGACCTGTTACTCCTGTTAGGCCTGTTGCTCCTGTTGGACCTGCTCCGGTTCCTGCTGGGCCTGTTGGACCTGTTGGGCCTGTTGGGCCTGTTGGACCTGCTCCAGTTCCTGCTGGGCCTGTTGGACCTGTTGGACCTGTTGGACCTGTCGCCCCTGGAGTAGCATTTATTAATTGAATTAATAAATTAAAAAGAAGTTGTAAAGTTGCAGAATCAACATTTGAGTTGCAGGATATAGGGATAAGATCTAAAGCGAAGAAGAATTGTGCAAGGGCGCTATAAAATTGTTGCAATAATGTTGACAATTGTCCTAAATTAGGTGCTGGAGATTGTAATAAAACTATAATACTTTGAGTTAATTGTTTCAAAAAATTAACTTCTGGGGAAGGTAATAAGGAATTTAAGAAAATTAAAAATTGATTAAATAAATCGAGTAATACTAATCTGTTTGCATTACTTGGATTTGCAAAAAATGCTGAAATAGCTGATACTAATGAGTTTAGTAAAGTAATTAATTGACTTAATTGTACCCTAGTAATAGGGACTGACTGTGGATTTTTACAACAATCTGCTGAAAAAACAATCGGATTGCAGTTATTATGATCAAAACAATCATTATGTTTCATTTATTTCCTCCTTACTTTTCTTTTAGTTGAGTGTTTTCCTATTCTAAGTACTATAAAAGATGCGATTGAAAAAAGTAGTTAAGTTATATGTTTCTCTTAAAATAGGAAACATGAATGATAATCAAACTTGAAAACGTCATTTAATTATGTTCATGACTCACATATTAATTATATGTTTTTAATAATTGAGTGCTTAGATTAAACACCTAAACTTAAGAGTTTATTTTATTTTTCCACGTTTATCTCTTAAACCAAAGAATACATATTAATTTGAATACAAAAATTCAAATTAACCCTTAGCATATATTCCACAAATATCAACATCGCTTTTTAATTGTAGTAAAAATTATACCTTTAATAAAATTATGCCACTCTTCTAATCCTAAAGCCGTTTCTATTATAGAAAACTCTCATACAATATAGTGGACAAGTTATTCAATACTTCGTTCCAATAAAATATGAATAGGAGTGAGACTTAATTGCCTATCATTCAACCATTTATGGCATCTAGAAGATTCACATCTACACTAGGAGCCGGGACTGGCACAGGCGCAGCCTTTGCGGTTGCTGCCACAGCTTGCTTAAACGATGCGGGTACTACTGGCGCTATTACAATTCCTGGTGGAGATGCATTAGACGGCGGAATTCCAATCACAATCGAATTTATCGTCACTTAATTTTAACTACTTTAATGTAGAACAAAAAAGACAGATTCCTTTTCATTTAAGGATCTGTCTTTTTTAATTAATAATGATAAATTGTAAAATAATTGACGAACCTTGCGATGGTGGTTGATTATCCAATAAAGTTAGTTTACCAGTACTAACTTCATAAAATGGTTGTGGTTGCAGAATTCCATTAATAAACAAATTAATATATGAAACCTCACTAGGTGATAATATATTCGTTGTACCATATTGAGCTATGCCATCTGCATTTGTATATATAATTTTCTCTCCATCTGAAAAAGTGTAATATAACAAATTGGTTGTTGTTATGGGGCCAATCCCCCCAGTAGGACCTGTTGCTCCTGTTACTCCCGTTGACCCCGTTACTCCTGTTGACCCTGTTACTCCCGTTGGACCTGTTACTCCCGTTGGACCTGTTACTCCCGTTACTCCTGTTGACCCCGTTACTCCCGTTGACCCTGTTACTCCCGTTGGACCTGTTACTCCTGTTACTCCCGTTGGCCCCGTTACTCCCGTTAACCCTGTTACTCCGGTTGATCCCGTTGGCCCTGTTACTCCCGTTGATCCCGTTACTCCCGTTGGCCCTGTTACTCCCGTTGATCCCGTTACTCCTGTTACTCCGGTTGCTCCTGTTACTCCCGTTGGACCTGTTACTCCTGTTGCTCCGGTTGCTCCTGTTGCTCCTGTTGCTCCTGTTACTCCTGTTACTCCTGTTACTCCTGTTACTCCTGTTGCTCCGGTTGCTCCTGTTACTCCCGTTGGCCCTGTTACTCCTGTTGATCCGGTTGCTCCTGTTACTCCTGTTGCTCCGGTTGCTCCTGTTACTCCTGTTGCTCCGGTTGCTCCTGTTGCTCCGGTTGCTCCTGTTGGCCCTGTACTTCCAGTCGGAACATAAATTGGTGGAAGAGCTGGAAATGTAGGGCCAATATTCTCAGGTCCTATCCTACCTTTATTCATTGATAATTTATCATTCCGCTTCAATTCAAAACCTCATTCCACATATTTTTAACTAACATACATTATTATGGCTCTATTATTAAGGAATAACTACTCTTTTTCTTTCCAAATGATTCATATATTTATTAAACATTTTACCGTTACTATAAACTACTTCTATTAATAGAATAAAATGATAGTTCCATTCTAAAAATACTACACTTATTCGGTTCTAATTTAAAAATGAGGTGATTTATATGCAAGATAAAAATGAAAAAATAAAAGAAGAACTACTATCAATGGCTCTTGAAATAATTCTTCCATACAGACTTACAGGACCTACTGGGAATACTGGGCCTACCGGCAGTTCTGGGTCAATAGTTACAACAAACTCTATGTTCGCTAATAATACATTAGGTGGTCCCATCTCAGTTATATTAGGTGGAACTAATATTCCACTTTCTAATAACCAAAGCCTCAGTAATTTTACAGTTAACGCTTCAAACGATGTATTTACAATTCCTGTAACCGGAAGATATCATTTAACCTATCAAGTTAATACGACAACTTCTCTTCTTGCTGGAACAAGGTTACTATTAAACACTTCTACTCCACTTTCTGGCTCTGTTTTTTCTCCTGCTATATCAACTTCAAATTATAATAATAATTTAATTACTAATTTAATTGCTGGTAATACAATTTCACTTCAATTATTCGGTATATTATCCATTGTTAATTTAGTTGGAGGTGGTTCAACAGGTGCCTCTCTAACAATTATACGAATCGATTAAAAAATGATTCATTCTTTTTTTAATACACATTATTAAATACCAAGTCTGTCATAATAATAAGAACCACCCAATTATTTCATGGTGTTGATTACGTAACACAGAACAAATTGCACTATATTTATAGTAGAAACTATCTATACTAAATTTTCCGTATATACATTATCAATTTACACTCACCCTTACCGATGTTACATTAAATAAGAAGACAGTTTCTCCTTTACGAACCATCTCTCAATACGTATTTGAGAAACATACTCCAATCCTATACGCGAGAGCAATACTATGTTGACACTCAAACGAGTGTCTTTTTTTGTAATTTAACACAAAATAAAAACCACCTTGCATAGATGGTTTTATCTTTTCTATATATAAATGCACACTTATGTAGCTGGATAATAAATTGTCATGCTTAATCGAGTCAAAGATTTTCCTAAATTATGATAAGAGTGTGATCTATCGGCCTTAAAACGAATGGAATCTCCACTATTTAATGTATACTGACAATTATTCACTTTTATTGTCAATTCTCCTTCAAATACCGTTATAAATTCTTCTGCTCCTTCTTTATGCCCTTCTGAACTTAGTTTCCCTTCCGTTTCTATTTCAACTGTATAGATTTCAAAATGTCTATCATCTTGAAAAGGAAAAGAAGGATACACTTTATATTTCCCATTATCTTCAGACAATACTTGAACATCATCCCGTAAAACCACTTTTGTATCGGGTTGTGGATTATTGATTAAAGAAGTAAAAGACACTTTCAATCCATTAGCAATTTTCCATATTGTTGTTAGTGTCGGACTTGATTCTCCTCTTTCAATTTGTCCAATCATCGTTTTACTCACTCCTGTTAATTGAGAAACCTTTTCTAAACTTAATTTTTCTTTTTCTCGTATTGTTTTTAAATTTTTCGCTAGAATAAGTTGAATTTCTTCCATAAAAAAACACCCCTACACTATATACAATATAACGACCGTTATGTATAATAAAAAGCACACGTTATATTGTTCTTTTCGGTCATTATAACATACAAAAAATAATAAGGGGGTTTTGAAATGCCTATATTTTCTTTTTTATTATTTGTTTTTATAAGTAGTTTCACACCCGGCCCTAACAATTTTTTAGCTATGACATACGCCAATCAATACGGGTTAAAGAGGAGCATGCAATTTTGCTTTGGAGTAGCTTTCGGCTTTTTCATCCTCACTTCTTTATGTAGTTTCTTTAATGTAGTACTACTTAATATCTTACCCATAATCGAATTCCCTTTAAAAGTTTTAGGTGTAACATACATGTTATATTTAGCTTTTAAAATACTCACTAGTAAAGGCAGTACGAATCCCAGTGAAAAAGATAATAAAAACTTATTTACAGTGGGGATTTCTCTTCAATTCGTTAACCCTAAAGGGATATTATTCGGACTGACTGTAGTATCGACTTTCATACTCCCTTACTACAATTCATATTCAAGTTTTCTACTTTTTTCATTATTTCTAGGTGTAGTCGGTTTAATGAGTACATGTAGTTGGAGTTTATTTGGTTCAATATTCCAAAAATTATTAATAAAACATAACCAATTATTTAACATCATTATGGCCGTTTTATTAGTCTTCAGTGCCGTTTCAATCGTTATACACTAGTTCAATGCTCATTCTAATTTTAGATTTTTGTACTTTTTCATACCAATCTATATTTCCTAATCTTTGTCCTTAATGTCATAAATATTTAGTTTCCACACCCATCTGTTTTTTATTCACATACTGCCCTTAACTAACTACTTTTCTCTAGTAGAACTTTGATATGGGAATATTGTTGTACACAGATCCGCCCTTATTTATTCTCGTATTACCAGCCTATAACCTTTCATACCGTTTCATTGAGCACCTGATGCTGGATCGGAAATAAAGTATGGTAATCCCTTTAAAGTTTTTTCAATTCTAGATTATCTATCTTCTAAAACAAAGTACTCAAAAAAGAAAACCACAACTTAAAACATTAGTTGTGGTTTTCTTTTTTCGTAATATTCACTTTAAAATCTATTTATAATAATATTGAAAAATACGGTATAATATAAGTTACTGTTCTTTGGGAGGGTTATAATGTCTGATAAGTATAAAATTTTCATTCTTATTGTTACCGCATTTTTTTCTTTCTTTTCCTTAATAAAAGATTTCCGCAACACTTCAAAAAGTTTCTTTTGGGGTAGTTTTGTAATTCTTACAAGCTTCATAATACTTTTAACACTCGCTTTAGATTTAACTCAAATACTCCTATATTCAACGCAGATAGCGCTTGAGATTATTACAATACCACGTAAACTATTTCTACCATCTGTCACTGAGGCCGCTAGTTTTTACTAACAACTCGTAATTCTACAAAAACACATAAATTACATACCTGAACAACTGTATATTCCACCCTTTTTGTAACTTAACTACGTTTAATCTGCATTTTTGCAATCTAAAACGCTATTCATATGTTTTACCAGAGATTCAAGGTGATACTGTCAAAGCATTTAATGAAAGACTATTGGGTTTAGCGATGTTTACAATCATGAAAAATGCGGTTTCTCTTTTCTAAAGAAACCACACCACATGAATATTATTATTAAATTTTAAACTGACTCGTATACAATTCAAAGTAAAACCCTCGATCCTCCATGAGAGATTCATGATTCCCTCTTTCTAAAATACTCCCATCCTTTATAACGAGGATTTGATCTGCCTTTTCAATCGTTTTGAGTCGATGAGCGATTACGAAACTCGTTCTACCTCTCATTAAATTGTTTAATCCTGCTTGAATTTGCAATTCTGTTCTCGTATCAATATTAGATGTCGCTTCATCAAGAATTAATATGTCTGCATCTGCTAAAATTGCCCTTGCAATCGCAAGAAGTTGTTTTTGTCCTTGACTTAAATTCGATCCTTCTGAAGCAATCTCTGTTTCATATTGTTTCGGTAAATGTTTAATAAAAGAATGTGCCGATGCAGCCTTTGCTGCATTGATTACTTCTTCATCACTTGCATGTAATCGTCCATAACGGATATTATCCATGATTGTCCCAGCAAATAAATACGTATCTTGTAAAACTACTCCTATTTTACTTCGTAAAGAATTGATATCATAATCTTTTATATCTTTTCCATCAATATGAATTTGCCCTTGCTGTATATCATAAAATCGAGTTAATAAGTTTATAATTGTTGTTTTTCCCGATCCCGTTGGACCAACTAAAGCAATTGTCTCTCCAGGCTGTGCCTTAAGACTTACTTCTTTTAAAATTGTTTTATTTTCCACATAACCAAACGAAACATTCTCAAGTTCAACATGCCCTTGTATATTTTGTACAATGAATGCGTCTTTTTTATTTTGAATTTCTGGTACCTCATCCATAATTTCAAAAACTCGTTCTCCCCCCGCAACTGCCGCTTGAATCGTATTCATTAACGTTGCAAATTGACTTAGTGGTCTTGAGAATTGACGAGAATAATTAATAAACGCCGCAATGACACCTACTGTTGTCATACCGTTTAATACCATAACGGATCCAGTCCCAATTACAAGCCCCATTCCTAAGTTATTAATAAAGTTCATACTCGGAAAAATAAAAGCTGAAAATGTATCAGCCTTCGTTGCTGAAATTCTTAGTTGTTCATTAATTTTATTGAAATTTTGTACGGTTTCTTTTTCTTTCCCGTATAACGTTGTAACATCCGCGCCTGTTATAGCTTCTTCAATAAAACCATTTAATTCTCCTAAATCTTTTTGACGCTTTGCAAAGTTTTTACCACTATATGCAACAAGTTTTTTTGTAACGAAAAACATAATAGGTACTGTAATTAAAGTTACAAGTGCCAAAATCCAATTTAATGAGAACATCGCAATCGTCACACCTATAAAGGTTAAAGCTGATGAAATAATCTGTACGACACTTTGCGTCAACGCTTGATTTAAATTGTCAATATCATTTGTCACACGGCTCATTAAATCACCTTGAGAACGTACATCAAAGAACCGTAAAGAAAGCGTTTGGATTTTCCCAAATATATCTTGTCGTATTTTTTGAATTGTCTTTAATGCAACATTAATCATGACATACGTTTGTAACCATGTTAAAAGCACCGTTACACCGTAAATTGCAATAAGTAACATACACATTCTTGCCGTACCGTTTAAATCTTTCGGTACAATATATTGATCTATAATTACTCCCATAAAATATGGACCTAATAACCCAAGTAATGTCGTAACAAATACTAGAAATATAACGAACATTAGAGCAGCCTTTTCATACCCCATATAGTTCCAAATCCGTTTTACAGTTCCTTTAGTATTTTTAACTTTTCCACTCTTAGGTGCGTTACGTCCACCTTTATTAGCAAATTGTCCTTGAAAATTACGCATGTTCTTTCCCACCTTCTTTATGCAAATTACCACCTTGGGAAAGATAAATTTCCTGATATACCTCACATTGTTCTAGCAGTTGTTCATGTGTACCATCACCAACTAATTCACCATTATCTAATACGAGAATTTTATCAGCATCTATTATAGATGCGATTTTAGAAGCAATTAATAATGTCGTTGTTCCTTTATATTCTGTTCTTAATGCCGATTGAATGTTCGCTTCTGATTTCGCATCAACTGCTGATGTAGAATCATCTAATATAAGAATAGATGGTTTTCTCACAAGCGCTCTTGCAATGGATACACGTTGTTTTTGTCCACCTGATAAATTCGTCGCACCTTGTGTTAAATTATAATGATACGATTCTTCCAACTTGTTAATAAACTCAGTCGCACACGCAGATGAAGCTGCTGTTTCCAATTCATCGTGTATTGCATCTTCTTTACCGTAACGTAAATTCTCTTCTATACTTCCTGAGAACAACAATGCCTTTTGAGGTACAAAACCTATCGAAGCACGTAATTTTTGTAAATCGTACCTCTTAACATTTATTCCGTCAATACAAATTTCACCTTGCTCAATATCATATAAGCGTGGTAGCAGTTTAGCTAAAGTAGACTTACCACTCCCTGTAGAACCGATAATCCCTACTTTTTCACCTTTACGTATGCTGAATGAAATATCTTTTAAAACGTATTCATTATTTTTCGTATAACTATAACTAACATCTCTAAAATCAATATTCCCTTCGATTTTCTCAGGTTCAATTGCGTTAGCTTCGTTCATAATATCAACTTCAGTATTTAAGACTTGTTGTACACGATCCGCAGATGGAAAAGCTCGAGCAATTTGAATAAATACCATACTAATAGACATAAGTGCCATTAAAATGATATTCAAATAGTTAATAAATGCTAAAATCGCACCTACTTGAAGAGTTCCATTAAATACTTTTTCTCCACCAATCCATAGTGTTGCGACAATTCCACCACTGACAACTAGCATAATAATTGGCATCATTAAGGAAATAAGCTGCACAGCTCGAATATTTATCTTCGTTAAATTTGTATTCACATTTCCAAACTGAGAAATTTCATATTTTTGTCTTACATACGCTTTTATAACACGTACACCAGATAAATTTTCTTGTAACTTTGTATTCACTTTATCTAATGCTTCTTGCACCTTTTTAAACGTTCCACTCGCTTTACTTGCAATTAAAATAATCGCCAGTAATAAAATTGGTACAACTACAAGTAATATTGGAAATAACTCTCGCGCTGTTACAAAAACAATAATTATACTTCCGATAAATAACAAAGGGCCACGAACGAGAACACGTAATGTCATCGTCATCGCCGATTGAATTGATGTAATATCATTTGTCACAATCGTTAATAATTTTCCGGTTCCAAATGCATCCCGATTTTTACTAGAAAATGTTTCTATTTTTGTAAACACATCTTTTCGTATGTCTGTAGCGAAATTTACAGCTGCTTTTGTAGAATACATCATACACCCAAGTCCTCCAACTAACCCAAGTGCCGCTGCTCCTAACATAAGAAGCCCCATTTTTATTACATAATTCAAATCCCTATTTGCAATCCCAACATCAATAATATGTTGCATAATAGTCGGTTGAATTAAGTCCATCGCAACCTCAAGTACCATAAATAGCGGTCCAATAATAGCGAAGAACATGTATGGTTTTAAATACTGTAATAGCTTGCGAAATGATTTCATACATAATCTCCTTTTTCCATGAAATTACCACTGAGTAATTCATATCCCTCCTTATTTAAACCCTATAGTTTGTAATTTCTTCTTTACTTTTATTATATTATGCAAATTAATATTTAACATTATTAAATGATAAGCATTAATGACTTTTCGGTCAATAAATGTGCTTTATAAATATACAAATACAAAAACCGCATTCTTAATGAAAAGAATGCGGTTTTTTATCTATATTTCTTCAATTGTAAAATCGAAAAACTCAGTCTCAAATCCTTTGTTTTTAGAAGGACTACACGTGTAAAAGCCTATTTTAACAGGCTCATTCCCTATATCCTCCATTAAATGAGCGATTCTTATTTGTTCCCATCGCTGACTTATTTTCACATATATTGAATAATCACCGCGTTTTCGAATAATTCGAAAACGAAGTTGTTGCTTAGCTGCTTCAGTTGGATAATCTTGCGTTGACCAGTCAGAATATCCATTATTCGTTACGACAGCACCTAAATGAGATGGCCCCTCAGGGATATATTCTAAAGAAGTTTTTAACCAACAGTTCTCCGAAATCATAACAAAAAGACCTGCTTGATCGTATGTCGCATTTGGATTCATACGTAACTGAACTTCAGCCTGAAAATCTGTCATAATCTCATTATAAAATACATGACCATTCATTATTTCAAAGCCATAATGTGTTTTCAGCCAAAAATCTGTTTCTGCCTTCGAATGGACAATGAATGTATGATTTTCTTCCAGTTTGTAATATTCAGGTACATTCATTACGGTAAGTTGCTCAATATGATTTGGTATATATGATGTTTTCATAATTCCTCCATAAAAAAGCAATTAAATTAATATTTAAAACTCGGTTAACACCGGGAATTTATAACCTTTAAAATCTAATTCCTTATTACTTCGAACCATTAAATACTTACTAGTCTGTAATTCTGTATATTGTACATCATCAATTCCTAATTGATCTGGGCAAAAATAAAATTCAATCTCCTTAAATTCCCCAGAGATTTCCTCACATAATTCATCTAAAATCGGAAGTACCGGAGCAAACACTCCATATAATTTTAGTTTTTGATTTTCTATTGTAAAAACAATCAACGTATCTAATTTCTCTGAATAATATAGGTTTTCATTCCATGTTGAATCATACATATTTAAATAAAACGACGAGCGGTAATTTAACGTTGAAAATGTATTAGAAAGCCTTTGGCCATTTTCAATCATCTCATGTATTAATTGTCTATCCTCTTCATTATAAAAATCTAACTTTTTAAGTTGAGAATCTTTATCACTCTTGTTTTCGTATGATACTTTCATCAAATATTCTTGCACAATTTGAAAACCAAATGGTTTATATAGTTCTGGATTTTCAGTAAATAAAAGCGCACACTCACATTGCTCATCAATTTCTTCTATCATCTTACTAAACAATTGTTTCATTAACCCTTGTCGACGATGATTCGGATGTGTCATTACCGATTGAATACCCACTGCATTTATTTTTTCACCATTCATTAAAAGCGGAAGTGAAAATGCAGCAACATTCGCAATCACTTTGTTATCTTGTAAAAATGATAAAGCTTTATATGTATAATCCCAATATCCTTTCTCCGTAAAATCACGTAATGTTTGACTTTCAATACCAAACACTTCTTCAAATAAAGGAAATAACTGCTCTCTTTTCAGTTCTTCTATTAGAAGATTTGCAAATTTTTCAACATTCCCCATGTTGTCCCTCCATACTTCAATTCCATAAAATTATATATGGTTATATGACCTGCCCTTAAAATAATAGGTCTTACAAATCAATATACTATCATAAAATATAAAAAAATAATCCAATTAATTTTATGTTTTCACAATTAGAAAAAAAGTCGAATAAAACAATATTAAGATTTTTGTATATTAATAAGGTTATTATATAAAAACAGTGCTTTCTAGTTAGTTTTTACTAATAGAAATGCACTATTTATAAAAATATTTTTTTATTCTTTTATTCCTTCAAGCCTCTCCTTCGTATTTATTTCTTCTCCCCTCAGTCGCTTTTCAAATGTCTTTCTCCAACTAGTAGAAAGTGCATGTACTTCTAAAATTCTCTTTATCCCTTCTATATTTTGTTTTTCCTTATGCATAATACGATTAGCAAACGCTACTGTAATACTTATTGGATCAGATTTCAGCAACTTTAACGTATCAACTGGCGATACCCACCCTTCTTTTAATACACGAAAATAAAATCCTGTATATCCTGTTTCTTGAAAATACAGTGGTAACTTTGGAATATTGTATTTCTTAGCTAACTTAAAACAAGGTTGTCTTGGTTGCGTTACTTGTACTATCGCTTCTCCGAGCTCAAACGTATCACCGATACAAACATCCTCTTCACGCATACCACTTACTGTTATATTTTCTCCGAATGCTCCATATTCAAGGTCTTGATTCAATGTTTCTTCCCAATAACTATAATGTTCACCCGAATACACACAAACCGCTTTATCCACCCCTCCATGATGAACTAAATCCGCCTGACCATCACCTTTAAATTTTAAAAATGATAAATATATAGGTTCCTTTGTTTTCGTTTTATTTATACCCGTATGAATTAATTTTCCTCCATACATAACTTCTTTTGGAAATCCTATATTTAGTGATAGTACCTCATATAGTTTATTCATCATAATTGCCTCTCTCACTTTCCGCACAATTTTTTAAAAGATTGATTTATTATTTCAAAACCTTTATCAATTTCTTCATTTGAAATAACTAGAGGCGGTAAAAAACGTAGTACATTATCAAATATCCCTGCCCCAATACTTATAAGCCCATTCTTCCAGAATTCATCAATTAATTGTACTGTTAGTTCTTTTGCTGGTTCTTTTGTTATACGATCCGTTACAAGTTCCATTGCAACCATTGCACCAATGCCACGAACGTCACCTATGACTTCGTATTTTAATTGCATTGCATGTAAATGTGACATTATTCTATTTCCAATTTGTTGAGCTCTTTCAACTAGATTTTCTTCTTCCATAATTTCAAATACAGCAAGACCGGCTGCGCATGATAACGGACTTCCTGCAAAAGTCCCACCGATTTGACCCCTTCCAGGAACATCCATAAACTCAGCGTGCCCAACAATCGCACTTAATGGTAAGCCTCCAGCTATTGATTTTGATAATGCAATAATGTCAGGTTCTATATTAAAATGTTCCGTTGCAAACCATTTTCCAGTTCTGCCAAATCCAGTTTGCACTTCATCCATGATCATTAAAATTCCATATTGATCACAAATTTCCCGGATTCGTTTTACAAATAAAATGGAAGGAACAATAAATCCCCCTTCTCCTTGTACTGGTTCCATTACGATTGCCGCTACTTTTTCAGGTGATACTTCCTCTAAAAATTTTTCAAACTGATAGATGACTTGAGAATCCACTTCTTCAGAAGAAACTCCTTCTGCAGCTCTGTAATAGTACGGATACGACAATATATGCATGTCTGAAACGAACGGGCCAAATCCTGCTTTATATGGGTTTTCTTTCGTTGATAAAGACATCGTCATTAATGTTCTCCCATGAAATCCTCGTTCAAACGAAATTACTTTACTTCTCCCTGTTACTTTACGTGCGATTTTTACAGCATTTTCAATCGCTTCCGCACCACTATTTGCAAACATCGTTTTTTTCTTACTTGTTCCTGGTATTTTTTCATTCATTTTCTCTGCTAAAGCAATATAGTTTTCATATGGAGTTACATGAAAACAAAGATGAATAAATGACTTTGCTTGTTCTTGTACCGCTCTTACAACTTTCGGATGACAATGACCAACATTTTGCATTCCAATACCACCAGCAAAATCAATAAACTGATTCCCATCTACATCTGTAATGATCGCTCCGCTAGCTTTTTTTACATATAAAGGTGTTAAATGATATATTCCTGTCGGTACAGCCTCCTCATACCTTTTTTGAAGTACTTTTGAATAACTGCCTGGTAATACGCTCGATTTCAACAATTCCTCTTCACCTCATCTAATCTTTATCATCAATCTATTTCTAATAAAGTGATTATAAATCGCACAAAACCATTGTTCAATTCAATTATTTATATAATAATGATAGGTATATCCTATGATTAAATTTGAGGTGATTCCAATCGAATTACGACAATTAGAATACTTTTTAGCTGTTTCGAAAGAATTGCATTTCACAAAGGCAGCCGAAAAATTAAACATTTCCCAACCTTCACTAAGTCAACAAATACGTGCGTTAGAACATGAAGTAGGAATGCCACTTTTCGATCGAATTGGTAAAAAGATATCTTTAACTGAAGCAGGAAAGATTTTATTATCACATAGTAAAACCATTTTTCATGAAGTCGAACAAGCCCGTTCTGCTATCCAGGACTTAAATGGATTACAGTACGGATCCTTAACAATCGGTTCATTGTTAACCGTTGTAAATTATTTACTACCGCCAACCCTTTTACACTTCAATAATCTTTATCCAAACATTGAGCTTTCTGTGTTAGGACTTCGCACAGGAGAAATTCGCGAAAAATTGTTACAAAACGAATTAGATATTGGTATTACATTTCTCCCGGTACAAGATAAAGAAATTGTTTCTATCCCGCTATATAAAAGTGAACTTACATTAGTTATTCCAATCGGTCATCCTTTAAGTGAGCTTGATCACGTGTCTATTAAAGAATTACAGAACTACCCTTTAATCCTTCTACCAAAAAACTTTTATTTAACAGAACTACTTACGACCTATTGTCAAAACTTTAGCTTCAAACCAAAACCAATTTTAGAAATTAGTACGATGGAATCTTTAATTCAAATGGTTTCAAAAGGTATGGGAATTACAGTGTTACCCAAACCGTATATAGACTTTTTGCAAAACGAAAACATTCAAGCTATTAAAATAGAAGATCCTACTCCAACTATAGATATAGGACTGATTTATAGAAAAGATAAATATATGTGCGCTGCAACTCGAGAATTTATTGAACAACTAAAAATAACAGTACATTCTTTACAAAACTAATGGATATTTATAAAAACACTATAAAAACTAATTTATTTTAAATTCTCACTAAAATAAGAACTAGGATACTTTTACAATTAATAGTTTCCTAGTTCTGTGCATCTCTATACTAAATGATTCCCTTTTGCACCAACGTCTCTGCGATTTGAACTGAATTCCAAGCCGCACCTTTTAACAAATTATCGGAAACGATCCAAAGATGGAATCCTTTTGGCGTATCAGGGTCTTTCCTAATTCTTCCGACAAACGTATCTATTTTCCCTTCTGCATATAATGGCATTGGATACAGCTGTTCACTAGGGTTATCTTGTAAAATAACACCTGGTGCATCGAGCAGTACTTCTTTAATTTCTGTAACAGTTGTTTCTTTTTCAAGTTCTATATAAACTGATTCTGAATGACCTGATACAACTGGAACACGTACACAAGTAGCTGCCATTTTCAGGTTTGGGTCTTCTAAAATTTTCTTCGTCTCTTGAATCATCTTTACTTCTTCAAAAGTGAAATCATTATCAGTGAATATATCTACTTGAGGCAGTACATTAAACGCAATTGGATAATGCTTTTTATCTTTTTTCACTGGTAATATAGCACTCTTCACTTCTTCACCTGTAAGCATCGACTTAGCTTGTTCTTTTAATTCATGAATCGCATGAATTCCAGAACCTGATACAGCTTGATAAGTGGAAACGATAATTCGTTCTAAACCGAATGATTTTCGGATTGGCTGAAGAGCTGTTACCATCTGTAATGCTGAACAATTCGGAACTGCAATAATACCGTTATGCTCCTTTAAAGTGTGTGAATTAACCTCTGGAACAACGAGCGGTACATCGTGCACCATTCGGTACTCACTTGTGTTATCAATTACGATTGCGCCACTAGAAACTGCGTGATTTACAAATTGTCTAGACACTTCTCCTCCAGCACTGAAAAAGGCAATATCTACACTTTCAAAACTAGTTGTTTTTGCCTCTTGTATTGTAATCTCTCGCCCTTTAAATTGTACTTTCTTACCAGCAGATCGTTTTGACGAAAGGAATGTAACTTCAGCTATATTAAACTTTGTTTCTTGTTCTAACAGTTCAATAATTTTCTGACCTACTGCACCTGTAGCTCCAACAACAGCTACATGATAGCTCTTTTTACTCATTTTTTCTCCTCCAATACTGCTTACATGAATTTCCCCACAACATAATATTAAAAGAAATTTAATCATTTGAAAAATTGAAATACATGATATAATCATTCACAAATCATGATATTAAAAGAGGGGTCACTTATGGAAATGAGACATGTTAAAACATTTTGTGCCATTGTTAAGCATGGCGGTTTTTCTAAAGCTGCTCTTGCATTAGGTTATGCGCAATCTACTGTTACAGGGCATATAAAAGCATTAGAAAACGACTTACATATCCCTCTTTTCGATCGATTAGGGAAAAAAGTACTTCTTACAAAAGCAGGTCATCAATTTCATCCTTATGCATTAGAATTACTTGCTATTTATGAAAAAGCACAAGAAATCCCTCAAAATAATGATTATTTGGAAGGGACGTTAAGTATTACATCTAACGAATCGTTAGCAGTGTACCGTTTACCACAATTATTACGTACTTACAAACAGCAAAATCCGAAAGTAAATATCGTTCTTGAGACTACTACAAATGAACATGCACTGAAAAAGCTACATGAAGGAGAAACAGATGTTATCTTCTTAATTGGTGAAAGTATAGCACATAACGATTTTATTATACGTACTTTTTGTAATGAAACATTCGGATGGATTTTACCTATTCATTCCCCCGTACAGGAAAATCCATTTCGTTTATTACAGGATACTCAGTTTATTTTTACAGAACAAAGCTGCGGTTATCGACCAATGGTCGATCGTTTTTTGCGTCAAAGCGAAAATATTCTAGAAAAAACATTTGAAACTTCTAATGTTGAAGTCATTAAACAAGCTGTTATGTGTGAATTAGGAATTTCAATTCTTCCTTACATCGTTGTACAAGAGAATTGTCAAAAGGAACAAATACGTTTTCAACCTATCGAAACTCCAGCCGTTATTCAAAGTCATGTAATCTATCATAAATCTAGATGGATTTCCCCGGTACTACAGTCGTTTCTTTCCTTACTAGAGCGAGGCTAAATTATTAAAAATGTGCACAAAAAAAGAGTAACTGCCTAAAAAGCACTTACTCTTTTTCATTGATAAGTATATTATTTATTAGCCTGTCCCCCACCTGCAATTAATTTACTACCTGAATATGTACCTTTTTGCATAAACACTTGATTAATTAATTCTTTTTGTTCAGCTTGCGACATTATTCCTTTTCCTTCTCCTAAATTCCCACTTTGCAATTTCCAAATTTTATTATGATCCACATCAACCTTTTCATATTTCCCTTGTTTCCATCGTTCTAAAATATCCACATATGTATTTTTTTGTGCAACATCATTACTATTTATAATTTCAAGTAAACTTTCAATACGTTCTTGTGTGATAAAAATATAGCCCCATTTTTGTTCAGCTTTCGTTTTTTGGTGTGCCATTTCATGTAACGCTGTCTGTATGTTCTCATCTGTCCATTTAAAATTTTTATTAAAACCACTATTAGGTAATGAATGATTGCCATTTTCTAAAAGCTTCGCATCTTCGGCTTTTACATTACTATCAGCTAGCACTTCTACTGCCGGAGCTGCTGGCGTTGACTTTTTCGCAACTGGTTTACTATTATTCAAATAATAAAGCATACCATATGTTAAACCTACTCCGATTACTGCCATACCAGCTATAATACCGATTATTTTAAATAGTGTTTTCATCTCGCTTATTTCCTCCCAAATATCTCTGTTCTTACTACCTCATTATTTCTTATATAAAACAGTTCCTTCATTCAAAATAGTTCATCCCATCCCCTACCATATTATTTATATATATTTCCTTATATTGTATTTCTTTTTTTGTAAAATTGAAAGATTATTCCGTCAAAACCCAAAAATATTCTACAAAATTTCCCTTTATATTTATATGGAAACAAAAAACAACGAGCGCCTTCTACAACACTCGTTGTTTTTACTTTATGCACGATTTTCTTTTAACCACTCCGTAATAGCATCTAACCTCGAAACATCAAAACGTCTATCTTCACATACGTTTAAGCTGTTTAAACTTTTCACAATTTCTAATTCATTCGACTTTATACTTTTTGCTTCAATCAATTTACAGTACCCGTCTGTGACGGTATTTAAATTTTCATAATAACACTGCAACGATTTTGATATATGTAAATGTTTTTCAAAGTTTCTTCTGCTTCTCGTCTCATCAAATTCTTTTCGTTTTCTAAGTTCTTCATCATTCGTGTACAAATAAAAATATTGATCTGGAAAACCAATTTCCCTATTTATCATCTTTTCTTTATAAAAGTTTTCTATTAAAGATAAAGGCTGATTAAATATATCAAAATGAAAACACCAATTATAACTAAGTGGCTGATATATATCCCCATCAAGTATTACTAATTCATATTGCTGCGATTTTTGCACTGCCATATTCCAGCGCTCTACTTGTTTTTCAAAATACCATGTTCTATGTTCATTTTTTGGTCTTTCAAATAAAAAATTCACTTCAGGTATAATGAAGACTCCATAATTGTTTTCTAGTTCACGGCATGTTGTACTTTTCCCAACAGCACTCGCTCCCTCAAACGCTATAATCCCCATAGTTTCTCCCACTTTCATTAACTAAAATCTCGTTGTTTCGCTCTTCTCCCCCATAACTGTCTCCATAAAACAATTGAAGCGATAGAAAGCATTATTGTTGTAATAATACTACCTTCAATCCCAAATGAGCCTCCATGAAGGACTTCATTGCCATTTTTTACAGGTTTAAATAGTGGTGTTGAATATATCGTCATTCCACTAACGGCAAAGCCATAAACGTTATATTGTGCCCAATTCCAAATGGAATGCCATGCACAAATCCCCCAAAGACTACTGTCCTTTAAAACGTAAAAAGCTGCAAATACGCCAACTAATATTATATTCGATATTGAAAGAATTGTAATTCCTGGATTAAGCAAATGAAGAAAACCAAATAAAAAGGACGTCACAACAATTCCAATCCATATACGGCTTCTAACAGAAAGAACTGGGAATAACCAACCTCTTACAACAATTTCTTCAGTGGCCCCTTGTATTAAAAATGCGACTAAAGATCCTACAATACCAAATATAACTGTCATCGTAATTTCTTGCATTTGTAGTTTTACATTTCCTGTTAATATGAGTAAAATTACTGGTATCGAAATGAAAATACACCCTATTAGTGCCCCTCTCAAATACTTTCTCATCCATTGCTCATTCCAAAAACCAATAGATGAAAACGACCTTTTCTCTACAAATTTAATCCATAAAAACACAAAAAATATAGCCCCGCCAAACGTTAATATCATCTCAATATTGCTATAAATTGCCTTCATAAAAGTTGTTTCTGTTTTCGGTAAAAACAGCATAAATAACATAAACAATTCACCTAAAGTTAAAAATACAATTGCAAGTATAACAGCAAAGACAGGGTGAACTTTCCTTCTTCCTTCTTTTGCTGCTTCGATTATTTTAAATTGTTTATTTTGCAATATTCATCCTCCTAATTATTGTAATCATCTTTATTCTTAAAAAATATACCGTTTCCTTTAAACATACTTTTTTATATAAATGATTTCTGTTTGGAATACATTCAGATTAGGAATAATATATAAATAAAAGAGATGTCTTTGTGCGTTTTACCATTATCGCCCAAATTACTCACTGGTATTACCAGCACTTGCTATTTCACACCATTTGTTGTAAGATAGTAATTAAGGTCAATTTAACAATATATTTTCTTTGCATATTATCAAGTATCAATCAGGACCATTTCGTACTCCTTATGGGTTTTTGATAATATGTGAACTTTTATTTTCATTCAAATAAGGCCGATCATATTGTAATCTTTTTAAATTTTAGGAGGCATTACCATGACATTAACAGGTAAAGTAAAATGGTTTAACAGCGAAAAAGGTTTCGGTTTCATCGAAGTTGCAGACGGTAACGACGTATTCGTTCACTTCTCAGCTATCACTGGCGACGGCTTCAAGTCTCTTGACGAAGGTCAAGAAGTTAGCTTCGAAGTTGAAGACGGTAACCGTGGACCTCAAGCTAAAAACGTTGTAAAGCTATAATTCAAACAATAAAAAGGTTGTTACCAGCTCGGTTAACAACCTTTTTAATATATAACTAAAATTTTTTACATAAAAGGAGTGGTTACATGTATCGCAATCGAAAGAACGATGTAGCAGAAGTACCACCAGAACAAACACCTGTTTGGGAATGTGAATCAGAGGATTGTTTAGGATGGATGAGAAAGAACTTTTCATTTGAAGAAGAACCTAAATGCCCTTTATGTAAAAGTAGCATGAAAAGCGGAGAACGTTTATTACCTAAGTTAGGTTAATTTTACTTAACCCCTCTTTTAATAAGAGGGGTTTTTTATTAAATATTTAATTCCTCTACATCTGTTCGCACTATAGAATATAACAATGCATCGTGTTGTTTATTTCCTTGATGAATATAGCCGCGTAACAAACCTTCCTTTTGAAAACCTATTTTAGATAGCATTTTACAAGAAGTAACGTTTTCAGGATATGTAATAGCTCCAATTCTATATAAACCTAAATCTTGAAATCCATAATGAATGATTTCCCCGGCTGCTTCCGAAGCATATCCCTGCCCCCAATAACGCGGATGCAAATCATACCCTATTTCAGATCGTTTACTCCATAATTGTAAATTATTCAACCCAATTGTCCCAATTAAAGTGTTTGTTTCTTTTAACACAATCCCCCATCGTATTGCCTTTTTCTCAAAGTAATTTTTCGAAAAAGATTCAATCATACGTGAAGCTTGGCCAAATTCCGTAAAAGAATTCATACCGTAATAACATGTAACTTCATCCAATGAAAAGATTTCATATATTTTTTGACAATAAGATTGTTCTATTTCAACTAAACGCAAGCGCTCTGTTTCTAATATAGGAAATACCACAGGATCACTCCTTTCTCTCTACTAATTTATTATAGCAGAAAAAATATTCATAATTAGGCAAGTCCTCAATGTCCCACTAATCAAATATTTCTAATGACTCTTTTCCTTTTTATTCTATAACAAGTAAGAGTATACCTTCTTACTTGTTGATTACCGCCTTGGTCATATAATGTAATTTATATTTTGCTTATTTCGCTTTACATAATACCAATATCCCTCCAGATACATCCGTTCGCTCATTATAAGAATAATTTCCATTCTAAAACAACAGACTAATTCATACATTGATGTTAAAATATAGAAAATATTCCATTCTATTATGGAGGTGTAAAAATTCTATGTATATATTCATCAGCTTAGCCCTCTTACTCATTTTGCTTATTTTTTTATTCGCAAAAAAATTCACACCAAACTCATCCATGATGACTAACTTTAAAGGAAATAGCTTTAAGACATTTTCAATTGGTATATTAATCGCTGCCACACTCTCTCTTTCATATGGAATCTATCACGCAGCAACATATCAACCTAGTTATTTAGATATTAAATTACATAACCAAAACTACACCGTTTTCGGTAATGTGGGCGAGTTCGGTTATTTCTCAGCGAACTTACCGAAAAAAGATGTAGAAGTTGAACTGTATTTCGCCTCTTGGGAAACATTACAGTTTAAAAATCCAGAAATATTCATAGATTATCCTTCAGGCAAACAAGAATTTTGGAGAGCAAGTATAGTATCAATATCCACAAATAAACTAAAAGAAAAACACAACATAAAAGAAATTTATCAACTCTCACCATACTCATTTAAAGAGTCTGGAAATATTACATTAACAATAAAAGAGAATAATGGAAGAACTAAAAAAGTTTCCATTCAAGTGAAATAAATAAAAAACTGTCCCTCCAGTAGACTGAATGGACAGTTTTTACATATGTATTCTATATTATTATTTTAACTCTTCACTTAATGTAGTCATTATTTCTTTGGCCGTATTCTTCCCGTTTCCAATACATGCACCAATTCCAACACCGTAATATGAAGCGCCAGCTAAATATACATTAGGATATAGAGCAGTCAATTTTTCATTTAATGCTTGAACCGCTTGATTATGTTCTAAATGATATTTCGGCATTAAATCTTTCCAATTTGTAACTTCAACTACTTCTGGTTCACCTTTAATTCCAAGACTCTTTTCAATATCATATAAAGCGACTCGTACTAATTCTTCTTCACTATAATTTTTGATCGTTTCATATATCGGATTGGTACTCTTATAAAACATTCTTACTAAAAGCTTTTGTGTACCCGATGTATGTTTCCACTTCCGGCTTGTCCATGTACAAGCATCACAATGTAAATCACTGTTTTCTGTTACGATAAACCCTGTACCGTCCGCCGGTAGTTGTTCATCTGGAATGTCAAAACCTAAATAAATACTAATAAGTGATGAATTTTTAAATTTATTAAAATGCTCGTTTAACTCATTAGATTGTAATAAAGTTTGTGCTATATCATGCGGAGCTGCTAAAACAACATAATCAGCTTGGATTGATTCCTGATTTGCAATAGAAATTTCATATTGATCTCCTCGTTTACTTACAGCCGTCGTTACAGCACCTTTTTTTATGACAGTTTCAGTTAACTTGTCTTCTAAGCGATTAATTATCGTAGATAGTCCACCTTTAAATGATACAAACTTTTTATTTCCTGCTGATTGAAATTGCTTTTTATTCTCTTCAAATCCTTTCATAATACTTCCATATTTATTTTTATAATCAAGTAAATACGGTAATGTTGATGCCATTGTAAGCTCATTCAATTTACCAGAATACACGCCTGAAAGTACCGGCGCAATTTGTCTTTCCACTAACTCTTTTCCTAAAAAGCTTTCTAAAAATAGAGCAAGTGATGTATCTTTCGTAAACTCCTTATTTTTCGTTATAAAATCTTTTAAAGCAACAATTTTCCCTTTCGTTGAGACTAGCGTACTGCTAAACAACGACTCGACACTCATCGGAATACCAAATATACTGTCAGAAGGAATTGGGTGTAAAATATTATCAGAATATATGTATGAAATACCCGTTTCGTTATATACCATTTCTTCTTCTAAGTTTAAATCTTTTACAAGCGGCATAACATGTTCATTGCGAGCAACGATAGAATCCGCTCCTGATTCCATAATAAAATCCTGTTCTTCAACACTATGGATTTTACCACCTAAAGACTCTTCTTTCTCGACAAGGATTAAATGTAAATCGATATTATAATCCTTTTTTAATTTTTCTAAATAAAACATAGTAGAAAGTCCCGTTATACCTCCACCGATAACAACAACTGTTTTCATATGTGCTGCGCTCCTAACCGATACAATTAATCATTCTTTTATTATTATACCCAATACTCCTTACATTCGACTAGCGGCTTGCGCATTCTGTAAAAAATTTGACACTATATACGAATACATTTATATACATTTAATCCGTACATAACCATCATTGTAAATGAATATATATAAAAGAACTATAACATTTACAAATCACGTCATAGTTCTCTCTATTTTAAAAACATAAAGTAATTGATCAGTTTGTCTATTTCTTGACTTAATGCCAGTACTTTTTCATGTTGAATTCCATAATCCGATACTAAATATAAAAGTTCTTCTTTTTTTATTTCAATTACCTTTTCCAATTTTACTAGTTCCATGTCGATTTACTTCTCTCCAAACATAAAATGTATATTATTTAGTATAGCCTACTTACATAATTAGTAAAAGTAAAATACGTATGTAAAATCTTACATATTTGAAAAAACAATATACTACTAACAAAAAAAGAAACTTATATCCTCCCTTTTTACAGATTATTAAAATTCATTACGAATGAATAACATACCGGAATTGTTCTAAGGTTATACCTTTATATTCCGGAGCTCTCTTTATATGATCAAAATAACTATTAGAGAATTTGAAAACATGTCCAAAATCCCAATCAAATTCACTATAGTCCTTTAGCCAAAATTGATTTTCAGTTGGTAATACGTGAGCACGTTTAGATTCAATTAAAGGCAAATGATCTATAGGAGAATGTAGATTTATTTCAGTATTCAGCATAAGTTTTTTACTAGCACGCAGTACGTATACTAGTTTTAAAAGCGGACGTATCCCTCGTTGAAATACATCTTTATGTCCTAAATCATACATTATATTAATTGCGTGGGAAAAAGTAAGCATATGGCCAATTAAATCATGATGTGATTCTGCTCTATAAATAACCTTAAACTCCGATAGTTCATTTAAAATAAACTTAGATAATTGTTTTGGATTTCTTAATTCACTTTGTATCTCGTCATATATACTTAATTGTTTAACTTCTTTCGTCGTAAAACCAATCCACGATCTACCAGGAATTGTTTTTTGAAATGATAATATAAGATCAGTTATCCCTTCTATCGCTTGATTATTTCCCCATTTTTGTAGCTCTTTCATAGCTAATAAACTTAATGCCGCATAAATGACGTTATGCCCGACCCAATGAAGTTCATCAATTGTATATTCCAATGATTTTATTATCTTTTTTTCAGCACTTTGAAAATCAATTTCTTCTTTACTATCGATGATTTCATCTAAGTTTTTCTTGTTCAGCATCATTTTTGTATGAGAATGCATATTACGAGCTATCTCTTCTTCAATATTATTATCCTTCATGAAAAAATAACTAGCAATTGCAGCTGCCCCGTAATGTGCATGCCAAATATCCTTTGTTTGTTTTTTGCATTGAGAAATAATTGAAAGGCCGCCTTTTAACACACTTTTATTTTCCATTTTCTATCCCCCATAATAAAACTCACTTTATATTCATCCTAAAGATGGCGTTAATACAAATAAAATGTGATTCGATTCATCACTTTTATTCAAAAATCGATGCTTCACGTTTGGTGGGATACGTACAACATCACCTTCTTCTAAAAAATATTCTTTTCCTTCTAATTCCACATAAACTTCCCCTTTCATGACAACCGCAATCTCTTCCTTATCTTCATGTGAATAGTGACTTTCCGTTGTGTTTGCTTTTTTATTTAAATCCATCATTAACATTTCAATACGTGCTTTCATAAAATCAGGTGTTAATACATCATATACAATGTGATCATTATTTTCCCGATATACTTTTTTTCGATCTTTTTTCTTAGAAATGAGTGAGTCTGTATCAATATCATTAATAAAAAGTGTAAATAGCGGCACATTTAATGCTTTCGCAATTAATTCCAATACATTTAAAGAAGGATTAGCATGTCCTCTTTCAATTTGGCTAATCAGTGACGTGCTGATCCCTGCATACTCAGCAAACTCACGAATTGTCATATTATTTTTCTTACGATAACTTAAAACAGTTTGTCCAAGTCGATAGTGAATCAAAATAACTACTCCCTTTCGTCCATCATAATGTATGTTTCATTCCCTTTGTGCTGACTTACTAAACAAGGGCAAATAATCCTTTTCTATCGTCTCCGAGACTTATATACTTACCTTTGTGTATTATATCGCATTAAGTATATTATAATAAACATTCTATCGGAGGGACAGACTTTGAAATCATCTATTTTTTCATATTTCATCTTATTTTTCGGTGTATTCGCCTTATCAACTTCAGCAATTTTTGTGAAATTGGCAGATGCTCCTGCGGCAATTATTGCTTTTTATCGATTATTATTTGCTACAGTAATTCTGTTACCGTTATTACTATTTAATAAAAGGAATCGAAACGAACTAAAAACATTAGCAAAAAAACAATGGGGATTCGGATTTCTATCCGGGCTATTTTTAGCTGCACATTATGTACTATGGTTTGAATCCTTACAATATACTTCCGTAGCAAGTTCTACAGTTATCGTAACGTTCCAACCTTTATTTTCAATGATTGGTGGTTACTTTTTATTTAAAGAGAGATTTACGAAAGGAGCGGTTATCGGTTGCCTCATTGCCATTTCAGGAAGTATCGTCATCGGTTGGCAAGATTTCCAAATTAGTGGCGACGCTTTATACGGAGATATTTTAGCATTTATGGCGGCCGGCATTATTACAGCTTACTTTTTCATTAGTCAACACATTCGTAAAGATTTATCTCTTATACCATATTCGGTAATTAGTTATGGAAGTAGCGCATGCTTTCTCGGTATATTTGCTTATATGCAGCAACAATCTTTCATTCATTACGCTACACAAACTTGGTTGTCCTTTATTGGACTAGCTTTCATTGCAACGATTTTAGGACAAACGATATTCAATTGGTTATTAAAATGGATGAGCGCTACTGTTATTTCAATGAGTATTTTAGGTGAAACAATTGGTACTTGTGTTCTAGCATACTTTATTTTGAGTGAAACCATTACTTTACAACAAGCACTAGGAATTTCAATTATTTTCATTGGATTAACATTATTTTTATTACAACCGAAACTAGCGAATCACACATGACAATTAAAAAAGCATGACATTGATTTGTCATGCTTTTACATATTAATTATGTACAATTAAACCATCAGGTCTAAAACGACTCATCATAATTTCATTTATAAACTTTCCGTGAGCCTTTAAATTCCCTACCTTTACCCCTTCTACTACAAACCCAAATTTTTCATATAGATCTTTTGCTTTCGGATTTGTTTCTAATACACCAAGTTCTACTCTCTCTAACATTAACCAATTATCAGCTAAATCAAGCATTTTTGTAAGAAGTGCTTTGCCAATACCTTTATTATGATATTCACTGTCTACCCCAATAAATAAATCGCCTGAATGAGATCTTCGTCCTGGACTTTGTGTTAAGCCAATAAAACCTACTACTTCCCCGTCATACTCTGCAACAAATTCAAATTGATTTGGTGCTAAGTTTCGAATTCTATTTTCCATAGCGTCTACACGCATGCTAGGTAAGAAAACCATATAAGGTAAAATCTCATCCTGTATACATATACGATGAATTGCTCTAGCATCTTGTATTTCTACTGCTCGTATGTTGATTTCCATATTCCTCCCCCTCCATATAAATAACAATATATTATCATTCTAGAAACCTATATTAAATCATTCCCCACCTGTATTTCTTTATGTTATTTCTACATAATTATTTTGGTATAACACTTAGTTTCCAAACACCTTACCCTAATAACCCTATACTTTAAATTTTCACCTTATTATATAGCTCAAGCAAATTCTCTATTGGAATACCATTTATTTCCATACCAGTTACATCACAATTTACTATTTCAATATTTTTCAGGTTACTATTATGCATTGTACTACCTTCCAAATCACAGTTTTCAAATGAAAGAGGTTCCTTCTCATCTCCAAGACTTGTATTTTTGAATTGCACTCCACCTAATGTCACCAAATTAAATGTACTACTAGAAAGATTTAAATCTGCATATGAAGACCTTCTAAAGTTTATATTCCTAAACTTTGATTGACTTACATTACAATTACTCATATTCATATGCATTATATTACTACCAACAAATGCACTATTTTTTAAATTTACTTGATAATATTCTGTATGAACTAAATTACAGTTTTCGTATTGACCATTTTTCATATCTTTATTTTTAATTAGGTTCTCTTCACCTGCACCTACATTTTTTCTTTTTACATAGCAATACTCATCTTCAGATTTAAAAATGATTTCATAGCCTATTTTTTTATAAAAATGATGATTATTAACTTGTCTACTAGATGTTTCAAGATCCCAAATCCTTATGTTCGGAAATTTTTCTTCTATTAACTTAATAATCCTTGATCCAATTCCTTTTCCTTGAAGAAAAGGCTCTACAAAAATACGATCGATTCTTCCGTACGATTTACCAGAGATCGTAACTATAATTCCCCCGATTATTTTTTCATCCATTATCACTTTGTAAGAATCCAATTCTTCAATTGAATATTTCATCATTTCAACTGAAGAATATCCTGGCGGTTGAATGTTATAATCAATTACATCATCTTGGCCGCATAACCACCGCTTCGCTTCTTCGTCAAATGTTCTTTTCATTATTTCTGTTAACTTTTCAGCATCTAAAATTGTAGCTTTTTCTATAGATATTATTGTCATTTTTATGTTCCCCTTCATCGTTACAATCTCATAACTTTTGTAATCTATATAGTTATAAAATAAAGAAAATTAAAATCAATCACTCTCTCTACTATTAAACTACAAATCAACCTATATTTTCCACTGTTACTTAGTATGAATGAATAAAAGGAAGAGAACATGTAATATACACATGTTCTCTTCTTTTTATTTTACGCCTATTCATTTTCAATTTTATATAATTAAAAATTTGATATTACTTAAAGCCACTCGTTACATGTATTAACTAGTTCCTGTAAATCCTCTATAAAACGACTCGCATGATATCCATCACAAACCGCATGATGTACTTGCAATGAAAAAGGTAGCATTACCTTGCTTCCATCATTGAAATATTTTCCGCAAGTTATAATTGGTAATAGAAAATCACCATCATTATTAATATTTAAATTAAATCCTGTAAAACTAGTCCAAGGTATCCCAGAAATCGGATAAACATTTGGCGGAATATTTTCTTTCGGGAAGAGACCATGAACATTAGCAAAACATTTCATATCCTCTTCATAGTTTTTATAGAAAATGTGGAAATCACTAGAATAATCCGTCCATATACTTGAAAAAGATTTATCACCTTTATGAAAGATTGTATAACTAGGTATCATTTCCTCCCAATACCCTAAAACTCCTTCATCATTAAAACATGTCCGAAATTCTTTATGTTTATTTATCATTCTAGAAATTATATAAATAAAAGTCGGATAAAATTTTATTTCCTTTTGATGTATTTTCTCTAGCATCATCGTAATATCAACATTTGCTGTCATACTAAACGAACACTTTAATTTTAAATAATGTTCAAAATACTGCTCTCTATTCCAATTTTCTCTGTCAATTACATGAAACTTCATTTCATTAGCCTCCTAAAATTTCATTTTTATTTTAGAAGGCTAATTTCCTTGTTTTCACCACACTTGTTCACTCCTTATAGTTTACATTTATACTCACGTTTTTATTTAATTATATAACATTTACAAAAATCCATTCACATATTTCTTGCAATCCATTCACATACTATTAATAATGTGAAACTTTAATCAGTGGGGGGCAGTTGATCCCCCACCTAACCTTCTTTGTTTTTGCCGAATTTTGAGGTGGAGGTCTTACTGCCCGTTAATGCGGGATAAATTAAATGACGTTTGGAGGATTCAAACATGCATGATAAAAATGAAAATAAAAAATTAAATGTTATCGAAAACACTACATCTATTCACAATAATAATACTGCAAATCTAACTAGCGAAGAACAAGCAATGAACGGCTTATACGGAATGCCCGAAACAACAATTGAAGATGCTGATCACGCTGCAGCTGATGATTTGACTTCAAAAAATTAATGAACTACATTGAAAAAAGCCAAGGAAAATATCCTCGGCTTTTTTAACTATGCATCCACCTTTTGTATTTCTTCACTCTTTCTTGAAAGTTTACCTGGCCAAAAAGCAAATCGGCCTAACACAACTGTAATTGCCGGTACAAGTAACGGTCTTACGATAAACGTATCAAGTAAAACTCCAATTGCGGTCACAATACCAAATTGAACTAAAACTTGAATTGGTAACGTACCTAACACCGCAAAAGTTCCTGCTAAAATTAAACCTGCGGATGTAATGACACTTCCTGTTTGTATAACACCATTTTTTACTGCATCCAAGTGATTTTGAGTCTTTCTGTTCTTCCATATTTCTGAAACCATAAAGATATTATAATCTTCACCTAAAGCAACTAAAAATACGAATGCGTATAGCGGTATCGCCCCTTGTATTGCCGGCGCTCCCATACCAAAGTGAAGTAATATCCATCCTGCTCCTAATGCAGAGAAGAATGATAAAACAACTGTTACTATTAAATAAATCATCGCTACAATTGATCGTAAGTAGACAAGTAATAGTAAAGCTATAATACTAATCATTACTGGAATAATAACTGCTTCATCACGTTCCGTAATTTGTTTTGTGTCATATAGTGACGCTGTTTCTCCACCAATCCACAATTGATCTTCAACATCATTAATCCCCACATCTTTTAATACTTTTTCTACACTATTTTTCAATTTAGGGATTTGATCTAGCGCTTCAATAGAGTACGGATTTTCCGCTAAAGAAATTTCATACATTTGTATTTGTTTATTTTCTTTTCCCTCTTTTGGCTCTTTCACTGTATTTACAAAAGAAAATTTCTCAATCTCTTGCTTAATTGGAAGCTCTTTTCCTTTCGTATTAACAACAACTTTTACTGGCGCTAGTTCCCCAGCTGAAAAATGATCACTAATTAACGTAAACCCTTCACGTGAAGGCATATCCTTCGGAAACGATTCTAAAAGGTCATATGTGTATTGAATACGTGGTACGAATGAAGCTAATCCACCTAATACAAACACAGTTAGCATAATTATTGTCCATGGTCTTCGTACTACAATATCTCCAATTTTATTACTAAAAGAGCCTTTTGATTTTTTAACTTTTATTACTTTCTGTTTCTTTCTTGCAAATTCCTCATTCATCGCAATTGTTCTTGGTATAAACGGAAAGAATGCAGCTCTGCCGAAAATTAATAAAAATGCAGGAAGAATTGTTAAAGCAGCAACCCCCATTATGAATACAGCAACACTGAATGGTACTGCAAATCGATGAAAGGCGCCGTAATGAGCAAGTAATAATGTTCCTAATCCAAGTACGACAGTTAATGCACTCATTATAATTGCCCCACCAGATGCTTTAATCGCAAGTTGCAGCGCTTTATATTTACTTTCTTCTTCTAACAAGTACTCTCTATATCTTGAAATTAAAAATAGACAATAGTCTGTACCCGCGCCAAACAATAATACGGTCATGATTGATATCGCTTGGGCATCTACTTTAATCCACCCATGATCAGCTAAAAAACCAAGTGTAGGACTAATAATACCGTATGCAAAGCCAACAACAAGTATAGGTAAAATTGCTAAAATTGGTGAACGGTAAAGTAAAATTAATAAGACCAATACTAATAGTACAGTAGCGACTAATAATTTCACATCAGCTTGACTAAATAAACTAACAGCATCTGTTTGAATACCTACAGGGCCAGATAATCGAACATGTAAACCAGAGTCCGTTATTTTTTGTTTAAATGGATCAACATCCACCTTACTATTCACTAGTATTCTTACATCTTCAAGATTTCCTTTTAATATATCCGTACCAGCTGATTTATTAAAGAATATCGGTGTGACAAATGATGTACCATCTTTTGATGCACTTTTTGATAATACTTGCTCTGGAATTGTATCAAATGGTGGTAACGTTGATTGTTCTTTTAAAGGGCTAGCTTTTAACTCTTTATAAACGTCCTGTATGAGTTTATAGTCTTTTGACTGTAATCCACCATCTCTATGCCATACTACTAACAACGGATTTCCTGCATTATTAGGAAACTCTTTTTTCATAAGTTCTTCCGCTTGCTGTGACATAGCTGTTTCAGGTAAATTTTTCGGATTTGGTTCTTTCGTACTATTTACTTGTGGCAACGTAAATGAAAGTACTAATGTAATAAGAATCCAAACTGATAAAGTTATCCATTGCGTATTCTTCCCTGCTACAATCCTCCCTAACATATGTAACGGGTGCTTTTTCATAAAAACCCACCTTCCTTTTTTCCTCCAATATTAATTATATATACTGGTCAGTTAATTAATCAAGAAAGATTAAAAATTATGTTATAATTATCTCAATAATAAATGTCAGGAGCGAATGTATTTGGAACAAAAACAACGTCCTCTCGGAAGACCTCGTCAAAATAAAAATACAAAATCTACAAAAGAAATAATTTTAGAAGTTGCAACTCGATTATTTCTTACTCAAAATTATCAAGTCGTTTCCATGGATGAGGTCGCGAAAGAATGCGGTGTTACGAAAGCAACCGTCTACTATTACTATTCTACAAAAGCTGATTTATTTACCGCTACTATGATTCAAATGATGATACGTATAAGAGAGAATATGGATCAAATACTTTCCACGAATAAAACTTTGGAAGAAAGGTTGTTAGACTTCGCTACAGTATACTTACACGCAACGATGGATATTGACATGAAGAACTTTATGAAAGATGCAAAACACTCTTTATCTGAAGAGCAGTTGAAAGAATTAAAAAATGCCGAAGATAACATGTATGAAGTGTTGGAAAAAGCACTTCATAACGCGATGCAACTTGGAGAAATAAGTAAAGGCAATCCTAAATTTGCTGCCCATGCTTTCGTATCTTTATTATCAATTGGGAATTTTAAGGATGAAAATCACAATCCTATTCTTGCAAATATAGATGAGTTAGCACAAGAAATCGTTTCTTTTTATTGGAACGGGTTAGGTCATTCGTATTAAATAAATTCCCTTTAATAAAAGGGCATATTTGAATTTTTCTCAAACATGCTCTTTTATCAATTACGTGTTTTATTTATATACTTACAATTAGATTATTCTTTAGCACAAATTCAAAATTTTTATTTACAAATTTTGAATTTGTGCATTTATATTCCCTTTACTTAATCCCCCATGGTAACAAACTACGGATTCAATATCTAGATTTAAATACTTCTTCAAAGACTGTTGTGCTTCCTGAACATCCAAAGTAGTTGGAGCATGAATTCCTCCTAACATTCCATTTACACTATACATTGAATCCCCAGCGATAAGAGTTTTACTTTGTTTCAAATATAAACTAATATGACCCGGCGTGTGTCCTGGCGTATGGAGAATTAGTATGCCACCGCAATACGGAAGTTCTTGTCCATCAATCACAGTATCACTCACTTTTCCTTTTGGTGGATTCTCCACATTTCCACCTTTCAATAAAGGTAAATCTCCTTCAATATATGGCTTATCTAGCTCGTGCGCATAAACTTTAATATTACTTCCGTAATTCTGCAACAACTTTGGAAGACTACCTATATGATCTATATCCTGATGCGTTAAAATCACGGCTTTTAATTTATCAAACGATACGCCAACTCTCTCCATCTCTACTTGTATATCTTCAATTTGTCCAGGGAAGCCAGTATCTATTAATACTGCCATTTCATCATCCCATAAAAGAATTGGGTGAATAATAAATCCTTGAAATTCAAGTTGTAACATTTCTACTCCTTTAGCAATCTCCATACAGCAATTCTCCTTTATACTGAAGTTTGAAAATATGTACGAGTAAACTGAAAATATAAAGCGCCGCTATCTTTTAAGGTGTTTTGTCATCCCAACAGAGAATACCTCAAACCCTATAGATTCATAGTAAGATTGCAATTTTTCCACACACATAAGTTGGGGAATAACTTTGTTTTGTTCACAGTGCTGGATTAATCGTTCCACTATTTCTTTTCCAATGCCAATGGACTGATATTTTGGCAATACACATACACCGCAAATAACGCCTGTTATTACACCATCTGATATAATACGCCCCATCCCAACTAACTCTTTATCATCAAAAGCATAAATTACATACCAACTTTGTTTACACATTTGTTCCAATTCATTCAGCGTTAAATTAAGAGAATTCCATTCTAAAGATTCATATAAGCTTAATAATCCATTGAAATCTGTTGGGTGTTTAATTGTGTAATTTATTCTATTATTCATGTAAATACTCCTTATTCCTTCGTTTGTTTGTATTTTATAAAATTCCCCTTATTAATATGAAATTAATTTAAATAAACTTCCATAAAAATAATAAAATTCCTACTCAACATAAAATAAAAAGAAGTTAACCTCACCTCAGTTAACTTCTTTTATAAAAATCTATTATTATATTATCAACCAAAAATCATACAGCTACAGAGGATAAGAACAAACAAAACTAATAAACCATTTGAGAAATAACCCATAGAATACTACCCCTTTATTTCATTATGTAAAAGATTTTATCATAAAATTATTTACAACATAATAACTGAAAAAGACATTGCATTCATTACTTACGTATATTTAGTAATATTTTAATTTTAGCCATATTCGCCTTTTCTAAAATCAATTCTCCTCCTCCTCTGCTTTAGTCCACATAATCTCAAAATAACAAATTAGTAAATGTTAATTTACTATAATAAGTTTAAACATTTGATTTATAGCTAAATTAGTAATAAAATAATGACTAAATCCAAAAAGGAAGCGAAAATAATGTCCCATAAAGAATTATTAAACGAATACATGAATTTATTATTAAATATGTCAGGTACTTTCAAATTACTATCAGAAAAATCCTCTGAATTTACACATTTAGAACAACACGTAGTGGAGTATCTCGCCCAGCAAAAAGTACCTGTAAATTCAAAGATGATTGCTAATTATTTAAACATTCCTAAGCAACAATTAAGTGTAACTGTACGTAATTTAAAACTAAACGGCTATATTGTAAAAAAACAAGATACGGTAGACAAAAGAGCTGTATTAATTTCTCTGACAGAAAAGGCTGAAAAGGTACATTATGAGAGATGGAAACAAATTTATAAAAATTTCACAGTAAACCTCGAAAAGTTATCTGAAGAAGATAGGCGGGATTTAACTTACGGACTATATAAAACAAATACAATGCTCTCAAAAATGTTACATAACGACTAAATATATTGTTTATGATTAAACGGAGGATGTTTCATGGTTAAAGAATTAGATTTACAATCCGTACAAGGTACGATGCTTATTCCCCTATGGGGAAGAGCATATGGCAGTGAGAAGAATAAGGATATTTTAGATGATACAGAGGCTATTCGAATAATTAAAGAATGCGATTTTGACTTCTCAACAATAGCAAATACATTTGGCGAATACGGATGTATCACATACATTACTCGTGCACGAAAAATTGATGATGCGATAAAACAATTTATAGCAAAACACCCGAACGCCACTATAGTAAATATCGGTTCAGGACTAGATACTACTTTTTCAAGAATTGATAACGGTACAATACATTGGTATAACCTTGATTTACCCGATGCAATCTCTTTTCGCAAGACTTTAATTGACGATACACCTAGGAATATTAGCATCACTAAATCATTTTTTGATACCTCTTGGTTTGACGATATAAGATATGATCCAAACGACGGTATTCTTTTTATATCAGCAGGTGTATTTTATTACTTTAAAGAAGAAGATTTAAAAGAGATCATAGTTGCTATGTCAAAACGTTTTCCTGGAGGAGAGCTATATTTTGATGCTGAATCAAAATTCGCACTGAACCTTTCGAATGCAACTGTAAAAAAATCTGGCAATAACGGCGCGATGATGTATTTTTATGTAAACAATCTAAAATCAATAGAAAAATGGTCTTCAAACATAAAAATATTAAGCTGCTCCCCTTTCTTTAAAGGTATACCTACAAATAAAGATTGGGATGGTAGTACACGTATTATGATGCGAATTGTAAACGCAATAAAGATGTTGAAGTTTGTTCATTTGCGGTTTAAAAAATAATAAATAAAGAAGACCTCAATACATTTATATTTAGGTTATACATGTTAAACATAAGAAAAAGGCAGGAACATATTTGATATGTTTCTGCCTTTTTCTTATGGGGTACCGATACATAGTCATCTAGCTATGAAAAGCAACTACCTCAAAATGAGAAATTTGGCATCTTAACACCCCTCAAGTGGCTTTTGTATATAATACATTTTAAATTTAATTTTTCTTGATAAATCAAAGATTTCCTGGCATACTCTTAAAATTATTTATGCACGAATAAAATCTCTTCGTAAACGTCCAATTGCACTAAAATATACAAAAATTGAGAAATATGAAAAAGACACTCTTATGAGTGCCCTTCATAGCAACTAAGTCCGCTGCAGCTTTTACCATAACCCATATGAATTTCGCCTGTAAGAGGGAATTTTAAATTCATATTTAATTATTAAAATAAACCGCACCAAAGTTTTCATTAAATCTTTTACACCAAACAGAAACCGAACCATATTCACTTACATCTATCCCTTCAGGAATTTCGTAGTTTTGGTCTCCTTTATTTCCCTTTAATTTTCCTAATTCAATATACTGATAGTTTTTTACGTCTTCATTATTTTTCAAACGATTTGTAGGAACTAATACAACTCGTACATCTGGCCCATTTGATGTTGCAAAATTAGAAAGTCGTAAAACACGTTTTCCATCCGCTAATTGGTGAATTTTTGCCGTTCCAGTTGTTTCATGGACACCGTTTTGAAACTGACCTTCCCTTATTACTCGATCACTTTGTTGCCTTACTTCAGTTGATTGTATCTCTGCTTGTGGCAATGATTCATTTACGTGCTTATCAATAAATAATTTCTCTGGTCGGAACAATGACCATAAAATCCCCAATACAATTATTAAACCACCTATAAGCCATACATATTTTCTTTTCATATAGTAAAAAACCTCCTGTAACATACTGTGTAGTAGTATGTTAACAAGAAGGTCTTTCATTTTTCTAACGTAAATGTTACAAAAGTCTTTCAGCCATCTTATTTTTTTACTGATGTGATGGGAAGAGTGAACCAAAATTCACTTCCCTGCTTACCATCTGCGCGATTCCTTACACCAATTTCCCCTTTGTGCATTTCAATTAATGATTTTGCAATAGCTAATCCAAGTCCGGAACCTCCAGATTGTGAACTTCTTGATCGATCTGTTCTAAAAAAACGTTCAAATACACGTAATTGATCATTTGGAGAAATTCCCATTCCTTCATCCCGCATAGTGAATTGGACCTGTTGAGTTGATTTATTTTCCACTACAGTCAATTCAATTGTTCCAAAGATAGGAGAATATCGAATTGCATTATGTAATAAATTACCTATGACCCTTTCAATTTTACAAGGCATAATCAAAAGTCGAGGTAATGTATCAGGGACATCCAATTGCACATGGATTTGTTTGTCTCCTAATAAGACAGAATGTGACTCTAATACATCTAATAGAACTTTATCTAAATGTGTGAAACTTGGGTGAAAATCTACTTGCTCAAACTCTAACTTTGAAAGATCAAATAAGTCGTTAATTAATCCATTTAATCTTTCTATTTCTTTTAAAACCGTTGCCAAGTATTGCTTTTTTATTTCAGGATCTTCAATCAGGTTATCTTGTAATGCTTCTATCATCATTTGCATGCTCGCCATAGGTGTTCGTAAGTCGTGTGAGATATTGGTAATTAGCTCCTTACGAGAGTTTTCCTGTTCCTCTAACTTAGTAAACCCTTCTTCTAATTTTTTTGCCATCTGTTGAAAAGCTGTTGCCAATTCTTTAAACTCACGTGGTTCTTGCCCAATTATATACATCGTTTCAAAGTGTCTATCACTAAATTGTTTCGTCAATTTTATTAAATTTTGTATAGATTTCATGATAGGACGTGTCATTAACCAATAAATAAACGTTGAAATAATGAATGCCACAAATGCAATTACTGTTAATAACCGCGTTTGTTCCGGTTCAAGTAACATTTTCGTCTCACTATACCATATAGCAATTACCATAATACTAGTACTTAATAGATTCATGAGTAACAATTGAATACGTAATCTCATGTTTCATTTCCTCCATTTGGCTCAAAGCGATATCCTATACCCCAAACCGTATGAATCCAACGATTCTTTATCGTATGCTTTTCGAGCTTTTCACGTAAACGACTCACTAACACGGTAACTGTGTTTGATGCTCCTTCATGTCCAAAATCCCAAATTAATTCAAGAAGCTGCGAGCGAGAAAATACTTGTTTTGGATGCTTTGCCATGAGATAAAGTACCTCAAACTCTTTCACCGTTAACTCCACTTCCTTATCACAAACAAGTACATATCTTGTCTTTGGATATATTTTTAAATCTGGAAACTCTATCACTTCCAATAGAGATTCTTTCGCTTGTATTGGTACATGGCTTCCTCTTCTTAGTATAATTTGAACCCTTAATACTAATTCACGAGGGGAAAATGGCTTTGTTAAATAATCATCTGCCCCCATTGTTAAGCCTAAAATTCGATCCCTTTCCTCTCCCTTAGCAGTTAACATAATAATAGGGACATTTGACTGTTGACGAATTTCCTCGCATAATTCCCATCCATCTTTTTTTGGCATCATCAAATCTAATATAATTAAATCTGGTTGATGTGTAAGAAATAAATCCCAACCTTCTTTACCATTTACAGCGGTATAAACTTCATATTCTTCTCTTTCTAAATACCGTTTGCATACTTCTCGAATATTTTCTTCATCTTCTACAATTAAAATTCTTTTCTTCATATACTATCCTCACTTCTTTTTCACCAATAACACAAAATTTATTGTTTCTATTATCCAATGAAAATTCAGAAAATAAATTTTGTAATACAGATAGTAATCTTAACATTTGATTACTTATATGACTAGATAGGTATTTAAAATAGTAGTTACTAAATTATATAAATTAAAAGGAATGAGTCCGATTCAACATCGAACTCATTCCTTATTAGTAACCTAAATTATTGTATCTAACTTTTCGGATTCAATTCATTTCTGGTTCTCTTTTCAAACTTAGCAGCAGAACTGTTACCTATTACTGAACTCTTGATAGATTCCATGCTATAGTATCAGTCCCATTCTCTCCATTACCATATTTCATATAATCGATTAAATATCCTACCTTTAACTTGTTACCATTAGATAGTATGTTCCATTGCTTATGGTATCCAGTGAAATTCTTTGGATATGCATGATTAAATTTAAAAGTACTTGCATTCTGTTTTTGATCTAAATGGATATAACTATCTTGAAGTTTTAAATATGCATAATCTGAATAAATAGGATTTCGAAATTTAATTAATACCTCTTCATCCTTTTTAATTGGTTTTCCAGGTTTAGGTTGACCTACTCTTTCAATAATTACATTCACTTTTTCATCGCTAGATTTTTCAGCCCAAAGATACTCCCATTTATTCCCGGCATGATGACTTCCCCAATAAGCTGTATTTCCATATGAAGCTACGGTATAAGGAACCCCTTCTGTAACAAATTCACCTGAATTATCTACTACATAATCTTCAAATTCTTTATTAGCTTTAATTTCAGTATCAATCTTTTGTGTAGGGGTTAGATTGTGTGCGTCATTGATTTCAAATGTAACTTTTCTGTGCGCAGCAATTTCAGATTTAATAGGGTGTATATTTTCTCTAGACTCATATGTAAATCCATTCTCACGTTTAACTAGTGTTACTGTTTGTGACGGAGCATTCCATTTCTTACTATAAGTAGTAGGAATCTCTTTACTCACACCAAATAAACCAGGTAAAATTGTTGCCCTAATCTTTTGCATCACAGAATCATAACTACCTTCTACTAATGTTGGTTGCTGTAGTTTTGCAAAAGCACCATGTACAGAGTCTTTATGTAAATAACCGCGATCTCCCTGTCCAGCTTTTAAATCGTTCAATGCATCAGTTCCATTATTAGCTGAAACTACTGATACGTTATTAGTACTTTTAGCCTTGTTTACAATATGATTTACTTTTTTCTTATCTATATTTACATGTTGAAAAACTTCGTTATAGGATAAAACTGGCTTATCAGCAAGGGATTTGTCTTTAGGAGTATATACCCTAAACTTTGGTATATTTCCTATATCTGTTTCTAATTGTTCAGTAGCTGCATTTACTCTAGACTCATATCTCCCTGAATCCCCCAAATGCATAATTTCTTCACCTTTTTCAATAGATAAATCCATTGTACTTGTAGGTAAAACTTCAATCGAAAGAAGTTCCCCTTGTTCAACAGCTTTCAATTCATCCAAAGATAAGACAATATTCGCATCTGCTTGTCCTTCTAAACTGTCAATTACTACTTCTGTTTTATTCCGTCCACCTTTTTCTGTACTTAAATAGTTTGCTTTATAACGATCTTGTGTTGCCTTTACAGTATTAATAATTTTGTTTCCTAAACGAATATTAAAATGAGGCGAAACATTTTCAGCGGATGCTGTTCCTACATTCTTATATTCCAAATGTACCCGTAATTTTGCTGCGTTCGCTGTATCCACAGTTGTTGCAGTAGACCAATCAAAATTATTTGTATAACTCTCCGTTTCCGTAGTTGTTTTTGAATATCCGTATCCCACATTTGCTGAAACACTTCCGGAAGGAACAGGACCGGCTGCTGAGCCTTCTACACCACCTGAACCACTTAAACCTACATTAAATGAATGTTGTGTAGATACACTTTTTTCCCATCCTCTGCTAACTGATCCGCCATTATTATCCGTAATGGTTGCAATAGGAATTACTTCAATTCGTTTGACACCAATTTGCAAATTCGGCATGTTGGCAACTATCGGATTGAAATTAGTATCAGAATCGTTGTTATAATTCTCAACCTCATACATATCAGTAAAAGGATCACCATCCGTATTTGCATTCATAGGATTCGATATAAATTTTGGTTTCCCTTTATCCTTCTCGGGATCCCATGCTTTCGCTTCATTTTTTCCAGTTTGTGAATTGAATTCAATTTTATATCCATTCATCTCTAAGTCGTTAGAAATACCATCTTTATCCCAATCGTTGTTTGCCATTTCAATGTTTTGTGTAATGAGTGAACCTATTTCCCCATCAGATCCGAGCGTGAAATTCTTATCTTCTTTTTTTACATTTGCATTCTCTTTGAATATTTCAACTGTACCTCCTGGATTCGGTTGTTTTACATCTGCAAAAGCAGGAGATGCTAAAGTCAGTGCCATCGATACACTACCTAATACACTAATTGCTGGCTTCAATTGTTTCATTGTTATTTTTCCTCCTTGGTTTCTAGGTCAATTAGAACACCTACTAGTAAGATTAATTTCATCATATATAACAAATCTTTCTTTTCTCTCTCATAACTGTTAAAAAAGTCTCTCGTAAATGTTACAAAACACTTACAAAGTTTTTAAAATCTATATATGAAACATTAAAAAGCCGTAATATGAAGAATCGATTACAATATATACAAAAAAACAGCTAGCCAAAGCTAACTGCTTACTAATTTATAAAATTTCAGTAAAAGAATGTATTAATTTTGAAGTGTGCAAATTGGAAGAGTGACTTCAACTATAGTTCCCTTATTCACTTCACTCTCAATAAATACCTTCCCCTGGTGTGTTTCAATAATTTTATAACATACCATTAATCCTAAGCCGATTCCCTCTTCCTTAATACTGTAAAAAGGTTCTCCTAAATATGGTATACGTTCTTTTGGAATCCCACATCCTTGATCGATAAAGCGAATCCTTATTTGATTATTATCAAGTTTATCAAATTGAATCAAAATTTCTCCTCCTGTTGGCATGGATTCAATTGCATTTTTTATAATATTAACAAATACTTGTTTTAATTGATTTCCTTCACATGGAATCAATGGAATACCAGGTGTAAAATCAATTCTAATTTTTATATTATTCATCATTGCTTGAGGTTGCAGTAGCATTAAAACTTGATCCATTAGCACACTAATATCATTAGGTTGTATCTTTACCACCTGTGGTTTGGCTACCGCCATAAATTCATTAGTAATACTTTCTATACGCTCAATCTCTGATGATACTATATTTATATACCCCTGATTATTCTCAGTTTCCGTTGATTTTAGTAATTGCATAAACCCTTTCATTGCGGTTAATGGATTATTAATTTCATGAGCCATTGCAGTCGCTAATTGTCCTACGACAGCAAGTTTTTCAGATTTCCGTAGTAATTCTTCTGTTTTTAGCCGTTCAGTGATATCACGAGAAATACTCAGGAAAACCTTTTTACCATTTAAGTTAAAAACACGGACACTAAACTCAGTTGTTATTATTTTTCCTGTTGGAAAAGCGTATTCATCTTGTAAAGTGAAGGAAGTTTGTCCCTCTCTAATTTTTTCTAACAACCTTACAATCATTTTAGAATCTTGTGGTACTACATTTGGAAATGGTAACGAGAGCAGCTCTTCTCTACTATATCCAAATCTTTTACAACCAACAGGGTTTACCTCAATGAATCGACTGGGAACATAATTTTCATTCAGCTCTACTACATATACTGCATCAGTTGCTTGTTCGATTAGTGCACGGTACTTCATTTCACTATCTTTTAATTGTTGATGTAATCGATGTCGCTCTCTTTCTGCTTGTTTTCTTTCAGAGATGTCTCTACATATTGCAGATAAAGCTATCACATTTCCTCTTACGTCTAATATAGGAGAAACTGTCAGACTGACATCAAGAAGACTTCCATCGTTACGTCGTCTAACAGTTTCTAATCTAGTAACTACGGATTCTCCTGTTAGAATTTTCTGAATATTTTTGAGTGATTCTTCCATTAAGAAATCTGGTACACAGGGTAATCTCTTACCTATGATTTCTTCTAATGACCATCCAAATATCTTTTCATAAGCTTTATTTGCTTGTAAAATATGCCCTTCTCGATCAGAAATGGTAATAGCATCTACATTATGCTTTATAAATGATTCTAGTAATTCTTTGGTAGCTCTTAATTCTGATTCTACCTTTTTCCTTTCGGTTATATCGACTGTAGAACCAACAACTTCAATAACTTGTCCATTTCGTTTAATCGGCCTAAGTGCAATAAGAATAATGGTTTTATCATCTGGCCAGGGTAATTCGAATATAATTTCTTTCCCTTCCCATGCCTGAAGATAATACTTCATCAATTGTGAAACTAAATGTGGTGGAACAATAGAGGCATCAATAGTCCGTAAGCTTTTCCCTACCACCTGTTCAGAGTAAAATCCTTTTTGATAATAAAACTGTCCATCACATAAAGTGTGTATAAAGTGCTTACCCACTTTTTTAAATTTAAAAATCCCTCCTTGAAGCTCATGTACGGTATCTGTAAGTTCTTGCTTGGATTTTTTTAATTCTCGATTCATTTTAGATAAGTCCTGTGTTAAATAATACAATCTCTGGTAGGCTTCCATAAGAAATAGCCCAATTAAAAGTCCTAATGCTATATATAATAAGCCTCCTGTGTAAAGTAATGTAGTATTAAATAATACACCAACTAACCACTTTATTCCGACAAAAACAGAAAAATATAAAAATGCACTTTTAAACGGATGAGGGTTTTTAAAATATGTTTTAAAAGTAACAAATAGGATACCCAAACCTAAATAAGCAATCACAGGAGGTTCCCAGTAACCTCCAATATAAAAGATACGCATTATAATAATGCTAATTAACGTAATCCAACCAGCAATGCGACCAAAGTAAATAAAAGATAAAATAAGAGGAACAACTCGAAGATCGTAGGAAAATCCCATGTATGGAAAAGAAAAGAGCATCAAAGTAACTGCAATAATCCCTCCATAGAATTTTTCGAAATATCGCCTGGAATGAACCAAAAAAACTTGAATAAATATCGCTGCGCTAACTAATAAAGAAAAAATAGAAAGATTGATGAAATAGTCTTTAATAATCATGTAATGTCCCTCCTTGCATTAAAGATATATTCGACACAAAAACAGAAAATCCTACAAATAATATACACAGTTCAGGTGCAAAAAATATAATTCCGTACATGACAATACATGTAAATAGTATCATATTGATTCAAATCGAAAATCAGGGCATCTTCCATTTGAACCTGTAAATCCCCCAAAAATAAGGTGTTTATTTAAATGTTATGTACAAAAAAACGTAGGAATATTTAATTCCTACGTTTTTTATAAATTAATCAATTCCTTCACTATTACGATTCTTCTAATTCCTCAATTTCGGCTTTTCGCTTTAAAAATATTGCAATATCTTTATTCTCCCTTTCTATTAAACCAAGAGCATGTCTATCATTTAAAGCTAATTCTTTATAACCCCATATATATTGTATCGTTGTCGCTTTACTATGTTTATGATCCGCAAAATACCATTCTAAAGGTTGTAAAGGGTTCGATACTTCAAACAATTCTGCTGGGTACCATGAAGGCAAGTTTTCATTTTCACCCAAGATTAGATAGTCTAATGCTCCATTCAATGAACTAATACCATAAACCACATATTCCTTATCGGTTTCTAAATTTATAATATAGTCTCGATTATATCCTTGATCTAATAAAACCTCTGAAAATGTATCTCCTGAATTTTTTATACACATTACCTTCACATACAAGCTCCTATCAACAAAAAATTAATTTTTAAATTTAAAATCATTAAATTCGCCTGTTCTATTATTTTTAAAATAATGAATTGCTACAAGAGTTCCATTCCTAGCCACCTTCTTTGGGTCAACAAGAATCTGTCATTGGTATTCTCGTTAGAACTATTCTTTGTGGATTTGAATTAATTTTTTTCATTGCAAGTCGTTCTTTTAATGTATTTGCAGTGCTTCTACCTGCGGAGTCTCTTCCTAATATTTCAACTTCATATTTTGTATTCTTTGTAGCCTCTTCTAGTTCCTTTTCTTTCTTTTCAGGTTTGCATATATTTCATGTCAAATTACAGAAGTGAGTCAGGCCACTCTAAATCTTAGATTAGAAGAACATGAATAATATTCTTTTTTGAATTGTAATTAAACCTCAGAGTGGCACCTCATACTCAGAACGATTTCCTTACCCAACAGAAGTTAATAAAACATATTTAATTATTGCTTCACCGCTTTGGCTACAAGTGCTGCGTATGCTTCTGCACCTACTTTGGTTAAATGCACACCGTCAGGTGCAAAGTAGTCTTTCTTTCCAGCACTTGCTGCATACCAATCAACTAGAGTTACATTCGGATATTCAGATACCGTTACTTTCAGTCTCTCATTCACGATTGATTCCCACGGACGTGGTACTCTCGTATTAATAAATATGATTTTACGTTCGTTTCCAATTACTTTTATTAATGAAACAAGTTGCTCAGTAGTAAAGGCTCCATTTGTACCTAATCCAATAATGACATAATTTCCTAAATTACCTTCATATTTTAACTGTTCAACTACCGGAATCGCTTTTGACAGCTGGCGACCAATTTGGGCATCAATCCTAATATCAGGAAAAGTATTTTTTAAATACGGAGTAATATCAATCATAACGGAATCGCCTATCGCAGTAACTGTGAGTGAATTTTTAGGTTGTGCAGAATTTACTTCTCTTGATTCCCCTTGTTTTTGAGGCGTCTCTTGATTTGGATTTTCCCAAACTGCAACTGGATGTGGCGCCAGTTGTGTTTGTGCTGCTTTCACCTTATCTTGTTGAGAGTTCTCCTTAGCCTTACTAGCTTTTGATAACCCTACGACCGCTATCGACGAAACGAATAATGTACAAATTAAAGCTAACTTAACACCTAAAGTGACATTTTGAATTCTTAAATTCTTAAACTGAATGTTCCGGAGCGCACCTTGTCGGATTGGTTTTTCAATAAACTTCCATGAAATTTGCGCAATCAATATAATCAAAAGAAATTGAAGGATTGCTCTTATTAATAAAAAATCCCCAGCATTTACCTTTGGAGTCGTCAATGTAAGAATTGGATAATGCCAGAGGTATATGCCATACGATCTTATCCCTATCCAACGTAAAGGTCTAAATCGTAAAAATTGAGCAATACGACTAGCTGGATGAGCTAGATTTGCGACTAACAATGCTGTTGCAATTGATAAGAAAACCATTCCTCCCTTGTATAGAAATGGATCATATTGATTGGTCTTCCAAAACATAACCAAAATAATAATAAGGGCAATGCCCCCCACTACATCAAGAATGAAACGCGCCTTTGGGATAATTTTATTTGCAAGCCTATTGCTTGGCCAAACTAAGGCAAGTACCGCTCCGATAAGTAAGGAAAAGGCCCTCGTATCTGTACCATAATATATTCTGCTCGGATCAGCTCCAGGTTCATACAAAATTGCCATCGCTAAAGCTGAAGCAACGGCTCCCAGACAAATTAATAAAATCATACGGGATTGTTTTTTTATGTAGTAAAGCCCTAAACTAATGATAAACGGCCAAACAACGTAGAATTGTTCCTCAACTGCTAACGACCAAAAATGATTCAATGGAGAAAGCTGGTTAAAATTATCAAAGTACGATAATTTATGATAAATATACCACCAGTTACTAACATAAAATAATGCCGCTAATGAATCTCCGCGCATTTTTTCAAGTAAAGAGCTATGAAAAACTGTAATCCATGCCAACGTTATAACAAGCATAACAAGCATTCCTGGAAGCAATCTCCTTGCCCTACTAAGCCAGAATTTTTTTAAATCAATTCTCTTATTTCTCTTCCACTCTATGGCTAGAATATCTGTAATTAAATAACCTGAAAGTACAAAAAATACAGTAACTCCTAAAAATCCTCCAGGCATCCAATTAAAATTAATATGATACAAAATAACACCTAGTATAGCTAGGCCCCTTAGACTGTCCAATCCAACCATATAACGACTATTTTTTTTAAAAGGTTTAGTCATCCTACATTCACCTCTTTTTCTTGGAAATTAGGTTAATAATAACGGCACAAAGTACTATTAATCCCCTAAAATCGTATAAGCTAAACTATTGCAAACATCTTTTTGTAAGGCTCTTTTTTTTATCTTTACATGCACAGTAATTAATACTTTAACACGTTATCTGGCTCTGTTGTGAAAATTTTTAAGCTAGATGTTCTTGTTGCTCTTCCGAAAAAGAGGAATATGATATATAACGTATATTTGAACATTTCCCTGCAAAATAACGTTATAAAGAAGGGCTACTGGTTATGAGCAGCCCCTCTTTTACCTTACTTCACATATACATATGTTTCATTTGAAATCACATTTTATGTCTTGCCCTTACTGTCGTGTATTTTATATTGCAGCGAACCTTGCATCAGAACAATATGTGTTCTGGTGCAAGGTTTTTTTAACTAGAATAAATTCTGGGAAAGCAAATAAGGAACATGATAGATGTGATATTTTAAAGAAAAATAATAGTAGCCATTTGCTACTATTATTTTTTTCTTTAAGTTATCATAATATGCCTGAAATTCTAAAGGGACGTGGTATGTCAATTCATCTAACAACCATTATGTGCTGAGTTCGTAAATGCGGAAATTTCATTCGTGATTTTTGAAAAATAAAACAAAAAAGAAAAACTATCTTTGAAAATGGATGAAACCTACATAAATGTCAACTAATCTATGTACGAATTCCTTTGCTTTAGCTAGGTGTTCTAGGAAATAAGGAGCCATATGCCGGTCAATTTTTCAATTAACTTGGTGTCTAGTTTAGTGTACCATCTCCAATTAATACATTTTTTCGGGTTCAGTTCATTATATTTTCTACTTTGTCTTTATATACAACATATTCTTTTCCATCCACTACTGCTACCACCGCAAATTCATCATTTGGATTGAATGAAAGCCAGTCAGCCCACATGCTTGTATTAGCACCTCCACTCCACATATGATGAACAGTGTTTTTAGTTAAATTCATAACTTTATAAGACGCATTTGGTGCATTTGTTCCAGTCTTTATTTCAAAAGTGTATGCGTTATGGATTTTTTTATAAAAGTAAAAAACATTTGATGGACGAAGTAGATTCATAAAATCTTGTTCTTTCTTCTCTGCAATTTTTATGCCTTCTAGTAATGTGACAACATCTGCTCTTAATGTTTTCCAACTGTCTTTAGCTGAATTCAAGTTAGGCTTTAAAAATTTATATCTATTTTGATCAGCTTTTTCATCAACTTTATCAATATGCCCCATTACGCCCGAATATTGAGAGTCTAAATCATCCCATTGTGTGGACATATAAGTAAGAGCAGTAATAGCACTATCAATCGTACTATGCATATCACTAATATTATGAAAAGCAACTCCGACTACACGATTTAATGTAATTTTATAATCTACAGTTTTACGTAATTCTGCTAAAGCAGGCTCTAATCGACCTAAATTATCTCTAGCAGTACCTATCATTATGCCACCAGAAATAAGCGTGGGGATAAAAGGGACTTTCACCATTATTAACCCATCAGATTCTAATTTCTTATAATAGTTTACTTGTCCTAAAACTTCATCTAAACGCTTTTGATCAGTCTCTACATCAGCTCCTTGGTTTTTTAAAATCGATTGCAAGGTCTCTTTATGGCTTCCAAATACTCTAACATCTTCTCCAATAGCGTTTTTAAATTTAGTTAATTCTTCTATTAACGCTTTTGCGGACTTTTGGTTTCGTTGAATCCCCACCCTTAAATCTGTAATCCCCTTTTTTAAAGTATCCCCATTTCCATTATTGATCGCCTCTACTAATGTTTCATAATAATTTTCAAACTTTGTATCGTATTCAATAATGCCGGTCAATGTATCTAAAAGCTGTTTTTTTACTTTTGTATTCCATGTAACAGCATGTGCTCTTGCATTCTTTTGATCCTGTACAATTTTACTAGGTAAATCTGCATACCCATTAATAGAAATTCCTTCAAAACTCACATCCGGATTATTAATTAGTAAATAAGAATATTCATTCATAGCCTTTGCAAATAACCCAGCATCTTGTACAGTTTTTTTCATCTTTTCTTCATTTGCTGAAAGAGACCTATCTCCAGTGTTCGTTTGTTCAGTTTCAATTGCAAAGGTTGCTACTGGTGTGACTGCATAGGTAGTTGTCATAATTAAAAATGCTGATACAGCCAGTATTTTATAAGGTTTTTTTTTCATCTTTTCTTATTCCTCCTGTATAGAGTATGATTTCAAGTCCTATTCTTATTAAAAGACGCTGTTGTTGCATAGATTCGATATTATTAAGCAAATCTATATAACCTGTCTCCTATTGATCGATTCTGTTACAAATTTTTAAAAACAAGTAAACTACATGGCTATCTTTTTATTTGGATACAACTTACATATAAGTGAAAGGCGAAGTCTTTAATGAGACTCCGCCTTTTTAATATATAAGGATTTATTAATTACCGCTTTACTGTTTATCAGTGTAATCATAGACTCTCTATGTTATGGGGCACTTTGCAACAGAATAAATATTTCCCTATTTTTGTGGAGTAACTGTTTCCACTTTTAATTCCTTTATTCCTTCTTTTAATGTAACAGCATCTGTTCGTAATGTTTTCCAACTATCTTTCGCTGCATTTAAATTAGGTTTTAAGAATTTAAATTTATTTTGATCCGCTTTTTGAGCTGCATTCTCAATATGCCCTAGAACGCCCGAATATTGAGAATCTAAATCATGCCACTGCGTTGACATATAAGTAAGAGCGTTAATAGCATCATCAAGTGCCTTGTGCATTTCATTAATATTACTATAAGCAACTCCAACTACACGATTTAATGTTACTTTATAATCCACGGTCTGACGTAATTCTGCTAATAAAGGCTCTAACTTACCTAAGTTGTCTCTTGCTACTCCCACTATAATACCGCCAATTATTGGTAGACCCAAAATAGCACCCTTCATTACATTAAACCCATCAGATTCTAATTGTTTATAATAGTTTACTGATCCTAATACTTCTTCTAGACGCTTTTGATCTGCATCAACATCTGCACCTTGGTTTTTTAGAATCGACTGCAAAAGATCTTTATTGCCTCCAAATGCTCTAACATCTTGTCCAATAGAGTCTCTTAATTTAGTTAATTCTTCTATTAATTGTTGTGCGTACTTTTGGTTTTGTTGAATTTCACCTCGTAAATCTGTAATTCCTTCTTTTAAAGTTTCTCCATCCCCTGTATTAATCGCCTCAACCAATGTTTCATAATAATTGTCGAACGTTGTATCATATTCAACAATACCAGTCAATGTATCTAAAAGCTGTTTTTTTACTTTCGTGTCCCAAGTAACAGCATGTGCTCTTGCATTCTTTTGATCTTGTACGATTCTACCAGGTAAATCTACATATCCATTAATAGTAATTCCTTCAAAATTTACATCAGGATTCTTAATTAGCATATAAGAATAGGCATTCATAGATTTTGCAAATAATCCAGCCTTTTGCAAGGTCTCTTTCATTCTCGCTTCATTTGCAGAAAGAGCCGTATCTCCATTGTTCGTTTGTTCAATTTCACTTGCAAAAGTTGCTTCTGGTGAGACTACAGAAGTTGCTGTCATAGTTAAAAGAGCCGATGCGACGATTAGTTTGTACGGGATATTTTTCATCATTTTATATTCCTCCAATATAAGTTTTCATTTTCAGTTCTATTCCTGTTTAAAAGCGATGTCTTTTGAAATGAATTCTGCATCTTTATGAATATCATTCCAACTTTCTTTAGCAGCTTTTAAATCATCCGGTATTAAAGAGAATTTGTGGTCTTGCATAGAATCGATATTATCCAGTAAATCTGTATAATTTGCGCCCATTGTATTCCATTGCTTTTGAATATTTGTTAGAGACAATATCGCTTGATCTACAGTCTGGTATAGATATGCCAATGTTTCTTTCGCGTTAGTAAGCGAAAGAACTGCTTGATTAGCACGATCTGCTTTCATACTTAATTCCCCGATTTTGTTAGAAATTTCGTTATAGGAGTCCATATGCTTAGATGCCGTGACACCAGCCGCAGTTCCTAGACCGATACCAGCTGCTCCAAGAGCTGAAAGTCCACCAACAACAGCCGGTGTTGCTGTACCACCAGTTACAACAATTACAACTGCTCCTCCAATAGCTGCAATAACTAAAATAGCTGCTCCCAATCCACCACCAATTGACCATGCTAATACATCATCAAAATGTTTTTTCTGAGTAGAACGAAGTTGCTCAATTTCAGCTTGAAGTTGTGGAATCGTTGCTTGTTGACCTGCTAATATTGCAGTTAATCCACCTTTCCCATCTGGACCACCAACATTATTTTTAAAATCTGTAGAATTTTGATATAGTTTCCCTTTGAAGTCTTGTAGCATCTTAATTACATCTGTTACCTCTTTTGAATTTGTATTAATTGTTGTAATTAAATCATTTATGCCCTCTTTTAGACCTGCCTTATCTTTCTTTTGTACAGTATCTACTAATGTGTCGTAATAATTTTGAAATTGTTCATCGTAATTTACAATATTACGAGCTGTTTTTTGAATCTGTGGCTTCGCTGTATCTAACCAATAATTCGCATTTATTCGTGACAGTTCTTGATTAAGGTGAATATTTTTGAGCAACTCTCCTCCTTCTGATCCTAAATCGATATTAGATAAATTTACATTCGGTTGCTTAATCATTGTTTTTGCGTACAAATCCATTACAAGAATATGAGAACCTGTTTCAGCCAATGCTTTCTTCAGTCCCTCAGGACCTAAAGCATAATTGCCTACTTTTTGTTCTTGAGCGGTCGTTTCTTGTGCAAATGCATGAATAGTGTTACCAGTAGTAGCAGTTATAACCGTTGCCAGAGTGGCTAAAGTTAGCACTTTGAATGGGAATTTTTTCATCACTTTTCTCCTTCTTTCGCTAGATTCTTATAATCTTTATAGTTTTTTCAAAAACGTAATATCAAAATTTGTATACCTGTTCTTCAAGGTAACTTATTACATTTTTTAATTGTCTTAATGTATCTTTTTGAGACTGCTCGTTAGTTGCATCAACATTAGTAGATAATTTTGTAATGTTATTTTTTATTAAATCTAAATCTTCTTTATAGCGCTTTAGTAGGTCAAGTTCTACTTCTACTTGATTTGCAAACGTATGCAAATCATTTTGTGAAAGAAGAAGCATTGATTTTTGTAAATCTGCTATTGATAGTTTCGTTGTTAAATCATATATTTTTTGGTTTTGTTTCTCTAAGTCATCTAAATATGCTCGCTGCTCTGCTGTTAGTTTATTTACTTCTGCGAAGACACCAAATGTTTTCTTAATTTTTTCAGTATCAATGGCTTTCATCAGGTCATATTCTTGCGTTTTTGCGGCTGCAGCTGCAGCTATTTCACCTTGTTTGCTTTTCTCAATTGCTTCACGAGCTGCTTTTTTTGCCGATTCAATTTCTAGAGCTGTTTTACCTTGCTCTGTCGCTTCTTGCGCTGCTTTTTTCTCAGCTTCTAGAATAGAGTTGTTAATTTCTTTTCCTTTGTTATACGCTGCCATCCCTGCTTGAGCAGCCGGTTCAATAATTTCTTTTGAAAGACTATAAACTTCTTTGAATATAGCAAATCCCTGCTCATTTAAAGCTCCTGGTATTAATGCAATTTGTTGTAAATCATTTTGAATTGCTTTTTTGGTATTTAATATTTCATTTTTTAACTGATCTATTTTTCCTGTTCCATCTGTACCTAATATGCCTTGCGCAGTTGCCACATTAGTATCGAAATCTTTTAATTTTTTATCAAGCTGTAATTTAAGATCAGTTAACTCATTAATTTGTCGTTGCGCATTTTCTTGATTCGTCATAGCCATTTCTTGAAGTACTTCAAGTCTATCCACAAAACCTTCTCTATCTTCTTTATTGTCTACATACGATTTTAATGTCGGATAATAGCTATTAAATTTTGTTACAAATCCTTTGCTTTTTGAATTTAATAGAATTAACTGTGGATAGAGTTCCGATGACCATTCCTTCATATCTTGTTTGATTAGGAATTGATTTGTATTTAAAGCTGGGACTTCCTCTAGCTGTACATTAGGACTCATTAAAGATTGATCAATATACGTTTGGATTAATTTAGATTGCGCACCTAATTTTCGTAATGATGAAGAAATATCCATGTTTTCCTGTTGAGTTTCTGCTTGAACGATTGGTGTTGCGAGAGTATTGATAGGAATAGTCGCTCCAGTTACAATGGATGTTATTAAAAATCCTGTCATTATTTTATTCTTCATTCCGTACACTCCTTTACCATTTTTTTCTATAAATTGATTCATATAACTTGTACGACCTAGCACTAGGCTCTCTCTTTGTACACGGATGAGGAAAGAGAAGTCTTTCAGATAGGGTGTTATCCTTATTTTTTACTTCTAATAGGATGTAAGAATTTTACTCATCTCTCATTTAGATACTCTATTTTTCAAAAATAAACAATAAAAATTCATCAGCTATATTTGAATTAGACACCCAATGGGTAGTAAAATATTAATTCTCCCATAGAGTTGCGGTTTAACTTACAGAACCGCGAGGATAGATAAACCAATGCTGACAGTTAATCCTGTTTTGACCTTGTTTAATATCAATTACATAATATGTCTCTTAGTTTTGTCAGCAAGAGCCTTACAAGACTACAAAAGATGAACTTATACTGTACATTGCTTATACTTTTATTGCGGAATAAATTCACTTTTGTTATGCAAAAACTTAGAACACTTTTATTACAAACTTGATCATTTTGAGATTCTAGGTCTCTCGTTAATTAACTGATTATTAAGAAAAATATTTTCGACATAATGTTACTTACAACTTCGCTATACTCCTATTAGCGTCATCTTCTCCTTTCTCTCTGGTCATACCAGTTATGTTGTTCATTAAAACATTAAATTTTTAATGCGTAAATAGCAAAATTTTGTCGATTGTACTCAATAATTTAACTGTTAAGTAAAAACACGAGCCAAAAACATTATACAAATATAATTAATTAAAAATTTCACCTCTGTAATTGTAATGATTACAAATTAATATATATAAGGTTACAAAATAACTATTTTAGCTTAACCAAGAAATTATATTTTAGAAAAAATACTTATAGAATAATTTAATAGGTTTTTTTATACTTTTTTACCTTTATTTAGTTATGTATAATTGCATAAAACATAGATATATCATGTGATATATGTTACATTATTAATTTTTACGAAATATACCCTAATATCAACATTAATAAATATTTAAAATGGAGATATTAATCTATAAACTTACCCATCGTTATAACCATAGATTTTAAAATATAAAATAGCTGCAAAGCTTTCTTAAAAATCCTTTGCAGCCTTCTGTTTTTTTGTTTTCTTTAGAAAAATAGTGTTTCAAGTTAACAATATGGTATAAACATTTCCATTGTGCTTTTGCTTGGATATATGTTTCATGGACTCTTCAAAAGCTATTTGTTTGAGCTGACGTCAGACTCGTTTGTCTAATTCAGAACTATACTGATAAATCCAGCGCCTAATTATTATTTAAAAAATAGATAAGCTTCGTTTCTCCATTATTTTTGCCAACTCCTGAAAATTGAAACTGTTCCGCTAACAAGATAATATCAGGTTGATCATACGTCTATTTGAATACAAGTTCCTTATCTAAACAAATCACACACTTTTTCTAGAGTAATAAGCTCAGTATTTTCAAGTTTTAGAGATTACTTACACCTATTTTTAAGTTTTTACATTGAGACCAGATAACAAGCCTATATTATTGTATATTTTTCACGGTACTGTCTAGGGGTCATGCTAGTAATTTTTTTGAAAACCCTCGTAAAATAACTTTGGTCATTAAAGTTAAGCCAAGCACAGATATCTGATAGCGAATAAGTAGTTAGAGTTAATAATTTTTTTGCTTCTTCCACTCGTTCCCTTTGAATATATTCGCTTAAAGTAATTCCCATTTCTTTTTTAAATAGTTTAGACAGATAAGTAGGGGTAATTTCCAAATGATTAGCAAGTTCATTGAGAGTTATTCCATCGTAAACATTTTTATTAATATGTTTCATACATGTAGTAACCGCGTATGAATACTTTTGTGCATTGAATTCTTTCACACGATCTGCAAAGGTACGTAAAGCGTCTCCTGACAATCGCTTTGCAGATTCTACGTTATCTAATTGTTCCAGAGTTTGTATATATAAAATACTATGAGCAAAAGCAATATCTGGTGGCAGGTTTCCTTCTATCGCATATCGAGTAGCTAAGGTAATCGCAATAATTCCAAGGTTTTTTTGGTTCCTGAGCGGATCCTCTATTAACATCAGTTCAACATCCTCTTGTGAAACTGCATACATATACTGTATTAACTTTTTTTTATTTCCTTCTTTGATAGTCAAAAAGAAATCATTTACTAATGCCATGTTGTGAGTTTTAGGTTTGTTTTGTCGGCGTTTTAAAATATATAAATCAGGTTTCACAATTTTATTAGGAACTTCCTCTAGTACTTTATTTTTTTCTAAAACAATACCCACATCTAACTTTTCATTGAAAATCATGTAATGTAATAAAATTCCCATATCAATTAATGTAGTTTTTTCAATCTCAGATAAACACTGATAATAGGCTAGTCTTTCTTGAATTTTATCATTTGATTTAAATTCTTTTTGAAGTTTTATGGTCATATCATCTGAACCTTTTGGATGTATAGTGGGACCGATAATAATAGTCCCTTTAATGTGATCATGATTTTCTATATGTATTAGAACAAAATTTTCAAGATAGCTGTTACATCTGAAAAGTGGTAAGTTAAAGGGATCGTTTTCTTGATAAATATCACTAAGATGTTCTTCTTTTGAAGAATAAAAAGGACTATAAACATCATCAGATGTAGAATGATATAAAATTTTTTTGTCTGTAGATAAAATATGTACAGGGGCATTAAATGCTTTATGTGCAAGATCACACAAGTGTTGTATATCGATAGAAGTATTCATTACATTCTCCTTTTAAGTAAATTATTTGATAAATTTCCTCATTGTTCCTTTTATAGTTTCATAATATATATTCTGCTAGGTATAATTCACGACAAATAATACTATAAAATATCAAATTAGTACAATTCACGACAAAATATTACTATATCTTTTTTATGAAAATCATATATTATTTAATTGTAATTAGCATCTAAATATCAGAGTAGATAAGAAAATGAAATGAATGAAGGTCATTTCTTAATTCTACAAGATCTAATCATTACACTTGAGAAAACAGTGAAGAACATACAAAATACAGTGGTACTCCATGCGAGGACCAAGCTGGAAAAAAGATTCAAAATACAGCGAAAGTAACAAGAGATACTGTACCACCACAAAAACCAACAATCAAAATTTCAATTCAATTACTTGTACAAATTGAATTCCAAAAATAGATAATGCTAATTTAAATGTAAAACTGAAAACCTACTGTGTTTCAAATTTTAGACAAAGATAACAAAAAGTCGGGAAATTAACAACAGAGGACAATGATAAGACTATTTATGAACCACTATGCTTCGGAAAGTACACGTTGGAAGAAATTCAAGCACCAAATAGATCTACGTTATTTAAAGATCTAATTGAGAGAAGAATCTTATCATCAGTACAAAAATAAAAAAAGAAAACATAAAAAACGAATGGAATATTTAAAATTCTGGCGATATAGGGACAACTATTTTTATCTAATCCCCACAATATTACTGGTCCCAACATTAGTTTTATTTTCCACAAATGAGGAAGAAATATATAGATTTCAAAAATACTAGGAATTGCAGGGGAGATAGAACATATGAATAAACTTTATTTATATGTTGTTCATCTTTGTATTATTAATCTTTATGCTACCTAGCTTTCATACCGCACCACATCAACATATTCTTAATTTTCCACTTTATTTTTAATTAAGAATCAAAATACCTTTAAATGAAGTTATATTATAGTTTATTAAATACTATAAATAAAAACAAAATGCTATTTAAACACCCTCTGACTACTCATATGAGGTTTTTTCTCTAATGATACCTATGGTATTAACTCCACTTTAAAGGATCATTTTAAAAGAATTTGAGAAGCCATTTTTCTAGTTCACCATCAAAAATCTTGAAATTTATGTAAAAAAGAACCCGTTTTATATATAGTTTCTTTTTTCATTTCTTTAACTTAGTCTAATCTATATTGGCCAGTTAATTGTTCCTCAGCCATTCGAGCTAAGTGTAATTATTCTAATCATTAACACCTTTTTTCTTTAAATTCTTTAGACCCTATCCTTGTTTATATGAATAGCTTTCTTATTCGAAAATAGATTTTTAAAAATTCCTACCCCTACAATTAATACACCTATTCCAACTAATTTATTTATTTGTATTGGAACGCTCTCCATTCCAAACAATCCGAATGTATCAATACATAATGCAACAACTAATTGTGTAATAAGACTAATTGTGTAATAAGACTAATTAACACCGTATACGCTGGACCTAAACTCTTTATTGCACCCATTATACAAATAATTAATCCAATGCCAAAAAATCCACTTATATAAAACAAATAATTTGTAGTGTAAAAATTAATGCTAATACTTTTCTCTGTTATGATATAAAATAGACCAGAACTTATGAGACCTATTCCAAGAACACATGCAGTTGTTAACCACTGTCCTACACATTCATTGACCTTTGTGTTAAAAACAGATTGTAAGCTAATTAATACTCCAGCAAATATAGCTAAACTAAATCCAATCAAAATATTCCTCTCCCTTTCATTGCTCATATATATTATCTTTAGCAACTTCCTTCATTCTAGAAAAATCTTTAATTACGATAACTCCATTTTTCTTTTCAATTAATTTTTCTTTATTTAATTTTTGTAACACCCGAATTACGTGCCTATAACTTACTCCTATAAAATCAGCAATACTTGATATGGAAGTTGCATCTAAATCCTCTTTATACATATTTCCGTTACTATCGGTTGAAATTGATAGTAAATAACTAGCTACACGCACTTCTACTGGATAAAGTAAATTTAGAGCTGTAAAACGGGTCGATATTTTTAACGTGTTCGCAATGTTTTCAAGCAAGAAGTTCATAAATATAGGATCATGTAATAACTTGTTTCTAATAACCGTATTAGAAATGGAGATAGCTACAACATCTGAACAAGCTTCAACGACATTATGAGTCTTGCTTTTTTGTATCAATTCAAGATCACCAACAACCGCCAATGGATTGATAAAGCGAAGAATTAGTTTCTTTCCTTCTGGTGTAATCGTATAAACTTTTACTTTACCTTTCACTACAAAATATAAACGATCCATTTCGTCATCTATATTGCAAATAAACTTGCCTTTTTCAAAATGATTTATTTGAAAATAAGCTGTATCTATTTCTGAAAAAATCTCAAATATTTTATTAGTTTTCAAATAATGAATAATTAAATCTGATCTATTCTCCATTCTCATTTCCTCCTTCTATTCACATATTAAATATTACAATCCCTATAATCATTACTATTGTTCCCACAATATGATATCTCTCCATCTGTATCTTTTTTATATGGAACAGTCCTTTTATTTCAATGAAAGTTGCTGTTAACAATTGAGCAACCATAAGTGTGCCAGCTGTCAATGTAACCCCCATTGAATATATCGCCATAGTTTCTGCACAAATAATGAATCCACCAAATGCACCGGCTACTAAATATGTTTTTTTCACACCCTTTAAATCCATTACTTTCTCTTCTTTCTTTAACAAAAATATAGTTATTGCAATAAGGAACCCAATTAAATGCGTTATAATACTCGTTAACCATATGCCGATATGTGAACTAAGTTTCGCATTAAAGGTTCCTTGAAGTGTTATACATACACCAGCAAAAACAGCAAATACAATGCCTTTCAAAAAATCATCTCCTAATTTTTTATTTCTAACTTAATTAAAAGCTATGACCCTAAAAGGCAAAAGGACAAATGTCACATCACTATGAAAATAATTAGAAATGAACAAAAAACACATCTCAAAAATTTGAGATGTGTTTTTATATTTTTATTAATATATAATTTTTTACATATTATAACTACGCTACATTAACAGTCTTCTTCATAACAAACTTTGCAAATAAGAAACGCACAAGCGGCCCCATAATAATTAATTGTAATGGATAAGCCATAATGAAATTTTTAATAAAAATTGAAAAATAACTTGAAACAAATGATTCCCCTTGTAGTCCACCATGTAAATACATCATAGCCATTCCGTAAAATGACATAAAGAAAACCATTCCGATTACCATAGCTGTAGCCATCGCTACTATAATATTTATTTTCTTCGATTTATTAAACGGTATCGCGAATACAATTTTTTTCGCACAAGGTCCAACGATACATATCTCAATTAATAACGCAATCATAAATCCAATTAGTAGTTCTAATGCGATCTCCTTAATATGAATTGGCCCTCCTGCTCCGTTCAATAATAAATTGTAAAACGTCATTACGATAACCATCCCTAGGCACATCATCATACCGAATTGGAGGCTTTCCTTTCTTGTTGTTGGCAACTTTCATCATCCCTTCTCTTTGAGTCTTTGCCATTATATCGATATTGGAAACTCCTTCGTAAGTGAACATTTTGTGAACATTTCGAAAGCGGTTACGTGTATTTCTTTCACTCTTCACTCAAATCTTCCCATTCTATAACTGTATGCTTATAAAGGTTTTATATATTTCAATGTTGAATTACTAAATTTAACATTGAAATATATTACTACTAGGAGGATAACTATGAATGAAGCAGAATTTTACGCATATCACATCGTTACAAAGAAAAAAATGAATACCGGACAAATCATTCATTTTGATAAAAATCAAACTAATACTTTATATCACTTCTTTTTTGAAAGAGAACAATTAAATGCTACTGGCGAAGATTCTATTCAAATTTTAAAAAGCAATTATATAAATAACGAACTACATATAAATAATGAAAATGCTCAAGTAGTTATGAATTATACGGATCAAACAATTAGAGCTGTTAGGGAAACGATTGTCGAAATGGTTAGGCTGCAAGAATATCCTGAATACCCTTCAAGGTTGTCTTGCTTATATGCTTCTAAAAGCTATGAAGATGCTTTGAAATGGAAAGCGTTATTTGATTCTTACAACCGAGATGTTTTACAGATTGTTAAGCTACTAGTGAGTGGGAATTCTTTTGAAAGCGACGGAAATCTTTTACCAAAAGAAGATGGTATTTCTTTCTCCAGAAAAATTGAACAGGCTAGAGACTATTGGAAAGGAAATAGCAAAAGCGAATTACCTGAGCTACTGATTAATGGGAAAATTCAGGTGGTGGAAATTATCGATGATTTTTCCAAAATTAAAATTTAATTCTTGGCTAAATATTAGAGAATGGAGATTACAATGATGAAAAAGGTGTACTTCAATCATGATGGTGGTGTAGATGATCTAATTTCACTATTTTTATTACTCCAGATGGGTAATGTCGAACTTACAGGTGTTTCAGTTATCCCTGCAGATTGTTATTTAGAACCCGCAATGTCTGCAAGTCGTAAAATTATTGATCGCTTCGGCAAAGGTAATATCGAAGTAGCAGCGTCAAACTCTCGTGGAAAAAATCCATTTCCGAAAGACTGGCGAATGCATGCATTTTATGTAGATGCTTTACCCATTTTAAATGAGTATGGAAAAGTTGCAACACCTGCAGCAGCCAAACCTGCGCATCATCATTTAATAGAAACTCTTCTACAAACGGAAGGAAAAACAACTTTATTATTTACAGGGCCGCTAACTGACCTAGCCCGTGCATTATATGAGGCTCCTATAATCGAAGATAAAATTGAACGTCTCGTTTGGATGGGCGGTACATTTCGGACTGCAGGCAATGTACATGAGCCGGAACACAATGGAACGGCTGAGTGGAATTCGTTTTGGGACCCTGAAGCAGTAGCTCGTGTATGGGATGCAAAAATTAAAATCGACTTAGTGACACTAGAAAGTACAAACCAAGTTCCGTTAACTATAGACATACGTGAACAATGGGCAAAAGAACGAAAGTATATTGGTATGGATTTCCTTGGTCAATGCTATGCGATGGTTCCTCCTCTCGTTCACTTTTCAACGAACTCTACTTACTATTTGTGGGATGTATTAACCGCTGCGTTTGTTGGGAAAGCTGACCTTGCAAAGGTACAAACGATTAAAAGTATTGTTCATACATACGGACCTAGCCAAGGGCGTACAGTGGAAACTGATGATGGGCGACCTGTAAATGTCGTTTATAATGTAAACCACAATGGTTTTTTCAACTATATAACTGACTTAGCAAAGAAAGCTTCCACTTGAAATTCTATCTATACGAAAAATAAATAAAGTCGTATAGCTTCAGATGATGAGCCTGCAAAAAAATTCAAATTGGTTGCGGCTTAATATTTACTTATTAAAAAGAGTATTGAAGTAAACTTCAATACTCTTTTTGTACAGTTTAAGGCTATTTGATTAAAGTTGCGTTTTACAGGTTAACCATTTCATAACCATTTACAAAATACGTTATTGTTTCTAACTCATCTTCATTTAATTCTCTATCTAGCTCTTGTTTATACGCTTCCTTTATCTTCTCTTCATCGCCTTTATGAGCTTCTGTATAAGTTCCTACTGTTTTTAGCAAATGAATTTCTTGTAAAAATTCAGCCCGATCTATAGCTTCTCCATGAGAAAGAATATAAGTTTCAGCATCAAATTTCTCTAATTCTTCTATTAATGTAAACGTTCGTTTCGTCGTATAGTTCCACTTCGAAGAAAAAATATCTGCATATATACAGTCTCCTAAAAACAATATCTTCTCTTCTTTTATATACATAACAACAGAGTCATGTGAATGATCTCCGCCCACATGCTTTAGCACACATGTCACTTCACCAAGATCTATTTCAAGTTGATTCTGGAATGTTAAAGTTGGAGGAATAATTTTAATATTTCTCGCTTTTTCATTAAACTCTTTTTTGATACAATCCGCACAAAATTCAATTTCAATACCCTCTTTTACACGTGTGTCCAACGCTTCATCTGTCCATTCATAAGAAACAAGTTTACTCATCTCTTTTTTCGTTTCAGAATGTGCAATAGACAATGCCTCTTGTAGTACAGGTAATCCAAAAATATGATCCCAATGCCAATGTGTTAATGCTACGAAATCAGGACTTGATACATTCTGTTCTTTTAGCATTTCTAAAAACAGGTGTGCATGTTCTTCTGAATTCCCTGCATCAATCATTAAAGTTTTTTCTTTTCCAACGACCATTCCTAATATAGGTCTATCTGTTTCAGAAACAGGTGTCATATACCAAAATGAGTTTCCTATTTTTTTAATTTGCTGCATAATCAATTCCCCTTTTCATATTCCCACTTAAATTTAATATATAAATTATAACGAATTGCTAGTTTTTTCTCTATACTCAAACACAATTACTTGGACTAATCCAACTTAACTTTTCGTAAGTTAAAAATAAGGGACTACAATCGGAGTGTGATATTATGGAGCGTTTATGGATTCCAATGATTGTAACATTTTTTTCGTTCGGTGGATTACTATTAGGAGGTGCTGTTGGAGTTGCAACACGTCAACTAATTGAAGAAAAGATGCATCGTTTATATGCATTATGTGGTGGTATTTTGCTTGGCCTTTTATCCCTTGAAATTATTCCTGAAACATTTTCAAGCTATGAAATGATTGGTCCTATACTTGGTATAGCTATCGGTATTTTAGTTATGAGCTTATTAGATAACTATTGTCACCATCCAATGATACATAAAAAAGATCAACAAGCATGGCAAACATTCCTGTTTCTCTCTTTCGCTATATTTATTCATAATATACCGAGTGGATTTGCGTTAGGCACAGCTTTTATTAATCATGCTGACTCAGCCATTCCCTTTTTAATAGCAATCGTCGTTCACCATATTCCAGAAGGATTAGCTTTAATTATCCCCTTTCTTTTTACAAAACATAAATATATTTCATTTCTATTAACAACTTTATTACTTTCTCTTATTCTCGGTACCGGTACGGTGTTTGGCATTTTAATGGAAGGAAAAGCTCTTCATTTACAAGGTCTCATTATGGGAAGCGCTATCGGTTCACTTGGTTATGTCACAATTCATGAAATGCTTTGGAAAGCTAAGAAACAGCTCTCTTTCCTTACATTTCTCATGTGGGCAACTAGTGGTTTTTTACTAATAACAGTGTTTACTTTATTCGCTGGTCATCATTAAAGCTAAAAAATTTATTATTTGTATATTTTTCCTTTTTCTCCAAAACATAATGTTATCTACCTATTATGAGGAGGAACAATTATGTTTGGGAAAACAGCTGGTGAAGCATTAGTTGATTTATTAATTGACTGGGGAGTAGAACATATATACGGTATGCCTGGAGACTCTATCAATTCTATCATTGAAGCTTTAAGAAAAAAACAAGATAAAATTAAATTCATCCAAGTTCGCCACGAAGAAGCTGGCGCATTAGCAGCGGCCGCTTATGCGAAATTAACAGGGAAACTCGGTGTTTGTATGGCAATCGCAGGACCTGGAGCTATTCATTTATTAAACGGTTTATATGATGCAAAACTCGATAAGGCTCCTGTGCTAGCAATTTCAGGACAGGTAGAAACCGATTTACTCGGAACGGATTTTTTCCAAGAAGTAAACTTAGAAAGATTGTTTGATGATGTTGCAGTTTATAACCAGCGCATTATGTCAGCGGAGCAACTACCTGCTGTAGTGAATCAAGCGATTCGTATGGCCTATACGAAAAAAGGTGTATCTGTTCTCACTATTCCGGATGACGTTCCGAAATTCGAAGTGAAAAATGGAGCTCGTGTTACAAACACTTCTTTTACATTGCCTGAACTTTTTCCGCAAAAAGAAGATTTAGATGCAGCGAAACTCGCAATAAATGAAGCGACAAAACCTGTTATTTTAGCAGGTAAAGGCGCAAAACATGCAAGAGAATCTTTACTTGCATTCGCAGAATATATCGGCGCTCCAATCGTACTTACATTGCCAGCTAAAGGAATTGTTCCTGATGAACACCCACTTTGCATCGGTGGATTAGGATTAATTGGAACGAAACCATCTTATGAAGCAATGAAACACGCGGATACTTTAATTATGGTGGGTACTTCTTATCCGTTCACTGGTTTCTTACCTGAAAAGGCAAAAACAATTCATATCGATACAGATCCTGCCCAAATCGGGAAGCGTTATGTGACAGATATCGGCTTAGCCGGTGATGCTGATAAAACATTAAAATGGTTAATTGAAAATGTAGAAAAACACGAGGACCATTCCTTCTTAGAGCATCATCAAGAAATGATGAAAAAGTGGGAAGAAAAATTACACGGTCAGGAAGAAGATTCCTCTACTCCAATTAAACCACAACGCGTTATGCATGCATTGCAGCAAGTAGCAGAAGATGACGCCATTCTTTCAGTTGATGTCGGAAATGTAACGGTCTGGACAGCAAGGCACTTCCGTATGACGAACCAGCAATTTATCATTTCAAGCTGGCTCGCAACACTTGGCTGCGGTTTACCTGGTGCACTTGCTGGAAAAATTGCGTTCCCGAATAAACAAGTATTTGCAGTTTGTGGTGACGGCGGATTTGGAATGACTATGAACGATTTTGTAACAGCTGTAAAATATAAACTACCAATCGTTGTCGTCGTATTGAACAATAATAAAATTGCCATGATTAAATTCGAACAAGAAGTTATGGGTAATATCGAATTCGGCACCGATTTAACGAATCCAGATTTCGCAAAATATGCAGAGGCGTGCGGCGGTATTGGCTACCGTATTGAGAAATTAGATGAACTACTACCTGCTTTCGAAAGTGCAGTAAAACAAAACAGGCCGTGTATTATTGATGTAGTTGTAGATGTAAACGAAGCACCAATGCCAGCAAAAATCACATTTGGTCAAGCAGCTGGTTATACGAAACATATGATAAAAGAATTATTTGAAGAAGGTAAAATTGATTTACCTCCACTTTAAACGAAAAAAGATAGCTGAAAACGATTTGTCTTCAGCTATCTTTTTTTATTTTTGTACCTCTCTATAGAATGAAAAATCATTCATAGTCGCTTGTATTTGTTTCTCTACTTTCCCTTTTTTCTTTTCCCCCTTTGGCCTTCTCACATTTCCTAATTTAATTGCATCTTGCATACTATTACTAATCAAATTTCCAGATAAGATTGTCATACTATAAAAAAGAATTGGTATGACCACGATCCAAGTATGAGTAGTTAAATGACGGAAGTTTTGACCAATTAATCCTGTCCATTCTTTTGTTACACTATCCGCCTCTATACCAAAGATTATTGTTCCGCCGAAAAACAGTTCTAACAAACCAAGATGTAAGAGAAGTAATAGGGTGCTTACAAATTGCTGGGCTACTAATAAAAGAAATGATGGTAACATATGTGGCCATACATGGCGTTTCAACCGCTGCCACTTACTCCCTCCGAGCACAGTAGCAGCCAACATAAATTCTTCATTCTTAATACGCTTTACTTCTTGCGCCGTATACAACATAACAGTTGGTACAGCAAGGCACGCAAGAACTATAATTTGAAACGTAACCCGTAAATGAAACGGAGCAGCCTCCTCTCCACTTTCAAACATTAAAACTTCATTTAACATAAAATAGGAAATCATAATCATCGGTACAATACTAAACGGATCAAAAAAAGATGAGATAACTGAAAATGAGCGTTTACTGTACATACCAAGCAATAAACCAATAGTTCCGCCAATTACTACACGTAAAATTGCGATAACGATACTAGCACCAACTGTCCATTTCGCTCCTTCTATTATTAACTGAAAAAGGTCGCGTCCTTTCTCATCGCTTCCAAACCAAAATTTACTCGATGGTGAAAACGGAGCAGCCTCTAATTCTCCTTTTTCGTTATACATCATTGTTAATTCACGAATATTTCCGTCAAAAAACACCGTATTTCCAATACTAACAATCATTAATACACTCAAAAAAGTAACACCTAGCCAAAATCTCACATCTCTTTTTACAACTTGCCACATGTTACACACGCTCCTTTATAACATTTTTTAAAAGCGTATGTAATAAACGAAATAGTATAAAAAGCGGTACGTATAATATAACTAAACTCACTGTAAATATTTCTAATTTGGAATTTTCTTTTACAAAAACAAACATGCCGTACGTATTAAATAGCCATTCAATAATATATAAATTTGATAACATAAATAAAATATTTGTTTTTGCATAATAGACTGTTGTTAACAAGACATTTCTTGAAATATGGTGCGTCAAAACATGTCTTAAACTCAGTCCTTTACTCTTTGCAAATATGCTATAATCTTTCTCTAATTCTTCTCTAAAACGTAATAATAGTAGCTTCATAAATAATAACGTTGTAGGTATAGCAAGACATATTATTGGTAACATACGAGCTCTATCCTCACCAAATCCCGCATGTTTCACTGGCATAAATCCTGTTTTTTGAAAGATAATTACTACTAGAAGTTGCGATAATAAAATTAATAAAATGTCCGGGATACTTTCAAGTGCGACGAAAACTCCATTCCATATACGTTGCTTTGATTGAGAGCGCTGCAATACCCACACAACGATAACATACGCAATGAGTAAAGAAAGTATAAATGCCGAAATAAATACAAACATTGTCTCTACATAATGAATCCATATTTGTGGAAATAACTTTCTTGAGTTCCGAAATCCATACGTAATTTCACCCGGTTTTAGTAACTTCTCCCCGAGAAACAGAACTGTGTCCCAAAAACCGATTAAATCAATTTGCAGTCCTTTAAATAAACGCGGAAGTGCCCCTAAAAAAAGGATACAAATAAGTGCCGCAAATAATTGTAAACATGTAACTCCACACCACTTACCAATTCGAGTGAACATAACTATTATCCTTTCTATTTAAATGAATATTTAGAAATAAAACCTATGTATAGTACCTATACCTTTTAACAAATTAACTCCTCTTTCTAAAAAACATAGCAATCCCCGTCATTTTTTGGAAGTTGTATTATATCTTTCGACTATTATCCAACATTTCCCTTCTTGATTCATTACAAGCTCAAAAAAGCCCTTGTTTTCAAAACAAGGACTTTTTTCATAAACTATTTCGCTACCTCTTCTTTCGGCATTACCATACCTTTATACAATTGAACAGTTATCCAGTAATAGATAAAATAAATGACTAAGAATATTCCTATCGGCACCCACACTTTTACAAACGGGTCAACTAAAATAAAGCTGAATAAGTTAAGCCCTACTAAAACGTGGGAAATTCCAATGATCGCTGGGAAGATAAATAAATATGAAATTTCTTTATAAATACTTTTTGTCAGCATACTACGTCTAACGCCTATTTTTCGTAACATTTCATAACGTCGTACATCACGAGAAGCACCCGTTAATATTTTGAACATAAGGGAACTTGCCATCATTGCTAGAAAGGCAATTCCGAGGAAAAACCCCATAAACATTGTTCCACTCATGAGACTGTTCGTTAACTGATAAATTGTCATTTTCGTAAATATGTCTACTTTTGTACCTGTTGTTTTTTCAATTTGTTCTTTTTGTCTCTTGTCTATTTCGATCAATAATGGTTTATATTTTTTCATATCATCTACTTTTGCTAATGTTACAGTATGTTCTGTTCCTTGAATTCCTTTATAATGCTCTTCATCAGCAATTCTTACAGGCTTTCCGTTAAATTGATTATGTGTAATTTGTATTTCTCTTACAACCGCATCTTCCCAATCTTTTGGCATACGAGGAAGTTTATTCACTGCTTCGGGAGCTTCCAAAGCAGAATATACAGGTTCAGTTAAAGGTTCAGCCACCCGTTTACGCGCAGGCTCTTTTAAAGTTTCCATATTAAAGCGGTCGGAAATAAGTGGCGGTTTCGCAGTTAAATCGTCACGTAAGTAATACACCGCTTCTCCATCTACTTTATACTTATACTTGCTTTCTTCAACTATTTCCATTTCCTTTAATGCTGCTGTATCTTGATCATTTGGATCATGAATTACGACATCATATACACGTGAGAAATCTGTCATAATGCCTACATTTTTTTGAAATGCCATACCTGCTGTCATTGCCCCTGCACCTAATGCAATTAACATCGCTACAGTTCCTAATACTCTCGATAAACTATTTACTCGAAAGCGTAACTGTGCATATGTAAAACTATTTAAGCCCATTTCATTTCGTTTTTTATTTCCCTTAATTTTCATCACAAAAAATGGGAGCAATGAACTAAAAATAAAGTACGTTCCAAGTGTTGTAACAATCGTCGCTATTATAAAACCAAGTTCAGCATATGTTCTTATATTTACCATAAAATAATACCCTGTACTTACTAGTAATACACCCAGTACTGTCATTATAATAATGCGAGTTTTACTTTTCTTTACTTCATCTAGTGTTTCATCTTCACGAATTAACTCTAGTTCTGTTTTACGTAACAATCGAATGCTATTCATTATACCCGTAATGAAAAATAGTATTAAGAAGAAAATAGATGTAACTAAAATAGCTGGTGTGTATACAGATGCGTAACTACCTTTTGCTGAAATTTCCATGCCATTCATTAAAAAATTTCCTGCTACACTTGCAAGTAACATTCCTACTAAAATACCGATAATAATACTGACAATACCCATACCGAATGTTTCAATAAATAATAACTGTGCTACTTTTTTCTTTTTCGCTCCAAGCATCATATACATACCAAGTTCTTTTCTTCTTAATGTAAGTAAAAAAGAATTGGCATATATAATATAAAATACAGTTATGAAAGAAAGTAATATTGCACCTACCCAGAAGACGAGTCTAATACTACTAATGAGACTATTATCTTTTGTAAATTCACTGTTCATCGCCATCGTTTGGAACATATAGAAAATACTAATACTAATAACGAGACCAATCAGTAAAACCATATAATCTTTTAACATCTTTTTCATACTATGACGTGATAATTTAAATAACATTGTTTCGCCCCCTACTTAGACTCAGCAGCTGAGCCCATATGAGCGAGCACACCTAAAATGTCTTGATAGAAATTCTCTCGAGTGCCTTGACGATTTAATTCTTTATAAAGAAGACCATCTTGAATGAATAAAATACGCTCACAGTAACTTGCACTAAACGCATCATGTGTAACCATCAAAATACTTACATTGTGATTTTCATGTAAATCTTGCATTGCTTCTAATAAACTTTTTGCATTTTTACTATCAAGTGCTCCTGTTGGTTCATCTGCTAATACGATTGCCGGATTATGTACTAAAGCTCGTGCTGCCGCTGTTCTTTGTTTTTGCCCACCAGAAACAGCAGTCGGATATTTTGTTAAAATTTCAGTAATTCCTAATTTCTTCGCAACCTCATTTACTTTTCCTGTAATCTCACTTGACGGTACACCTTGCAAAGAAAGAGGCAAAGCAATATTTTCATAAATTGATAAGTTTTCTAGTAAGTTAAAATCTTGAAAAATGAATCCTAATTTTTGAGAACGAAAATCTGATAATGCATTCCCCTTCATAGAAGTAATATTTGTACCAGCTATCGTCACACTACCACCTGTCGCTTGATCCAGTGTACTAATCACATTAAGTAAAGTCGTTTTTCCAGATCCAGAAGGACCCATGATCCCGACGAATTCCCCTTCCTTAATATGTAATGATACGCCTCTTAATGCTTTTGACTGATTCTCATTTCTTTTCCCATACGTTTTTTCTACACTTTCTACAGTAACTACATTTGTTGACATTTCTTTCACTCCATCCCTTTTGTATAGTATTATTTTTTTCATATAATTCTTATTTTTCACTCATGTAAAATCTTACTATTTTTTAGCTTTTCAAACAGAAAGAGATGCACAAGTAACATGAACCTTTTTCCTCCTTCATATTCTCACTTTTCTAAAACTCGTTCATTCGATTTCTCTTACATTTACCTTACATTTTTGTAAGGTAAACAAGAAAACACACCAAATTCTAATGGTGTGTTTTCTTTTTAATCAATATTTTCTATTCTTTATTTCCTCTTCCATACTTGCCGCAAATACATCTAGCGCAACAACTTCTGACTTTTCTTCCCCATATTTACGTACATTTACAGATCCGTTTTCCATTTCCTTATCCCCAATAACAAGAACATAAGGAATTTTTTGCATTTGTGCTTCTCTTATTTTATATCCTAACTTTTCGTCTCGCACATCTCGTTCAATACGAACTCCAGCTTGTGCTAATTTATCTGCAACCTCATTTGCATATTGTACATGAACTGCATTTGAAACTGGAATTACTTTCACTTGAACTGGTGCTACCCATGCCGGGAACGCGCCTCCAAAGTGTTCAATTAATATTGCTAAAAAGCGGTCTAACGAACCTAAAACTGCTCGGTGAATAACAACTGGTCTTTTCTTTTCATTCTTCACATCTATATAATTTAAATCGAATTTCTCTGGCATTTGGAAATCAAGCTGAATTGTTCCGCACTGGTGACTTCTATTTAAGGCATCTTTAATATGGAAATCAATCTTCGGTCCATAAAATGCGCCGTCACCTTCATTTAGTCTATATTTATAATTCAATGACTGTAATACATTTTCTAATGCGGCTTCTGCTTGCTCCCACAATTTATCGTCACCCATTGAATCTTCTGGACGAGTAGACAGCTCCACTTCATATTCGAATCCAAAAGTTTTATATACGTAATCAATTTGCCCCATTACGGATTTAATTTCATCCTCAATTTGTTCTGGTGTTACAAATAAATGAGCATCATCTTGGCAGAAAGTACGTACTCTTAATAATCCGTTTAACGCTCCGCTAAATTCATGGCGATGCACTTGACCGAACTCACACATGCGAATTGGTAATTCACGATAAGAATGCAATTTATTTTTGAACATAAGCATGTGTCCTGGACAGTTCATTGGCTTTAATGCAAAACTTTTGTTGTCTACTTCTGAGAAATACATATTATCTTTATAATGGCCCCAGTGCCCTGATCTCTCCCATACTTCTTGGTTCATCATAAACGGAGTGCGTACTTCTTGATAATTGTATTCTTTTTGAATTTCTCTTAAAAATGCTTCTAATTCATTCCGAATAATTTGGCCTTTCGGTAAATAAAATGGCATTCCCGGAGCCTCTTCAGAAAACATAAATAACTCAAGTTCATTACCTAACTTACGGTGGTTTCTTTTTGCTGCTTCTTCAACAAAATGTAAATACTCTTCTAACTCTTTTTGAGAAGAGAATGCAACACCATATATACGCTGAAGCACTTGGTTATTACTATCACCTCGCCAATATGCACCGGAAACGTGAGTTAATTGAAATGCTTTCAAATAACCTGTAGATGGTACATGTGGCCCCCTACATAAATCTACAAATTCACCTTGTTTATATAGTGTTACACTTTCCCCACTAGGAATTGCTTCTAAAAGTTCTAATTTCAAGCGATCGTTCATTTCTTGAAACAGTTTTGCTGCTTCTTCTCGAGAAACCTCAACTCGTTCTATACTTATATTTTCTTTTATAATATTTCTCATTTCTTTCTCGATTTTTGGTAAATCTTCTACGTTTACACTACTTGGAAGATCCATATCATAATAAAATCCATTTTCAATAACAGGCCCTACCCCAAGATTTATATCACCATATAATCTTTTTACAGCTTGCGCTAAAATATGTGCCGCAGAGTGTCTTGCAATTTCTACTCCATCATTTGAATCTATAGTAATGATTTCTACTTCCGCATTTTCTTCAATATTTCGGCGTAAATCATATAACTGATCATTTACTTTCCCCGCGACTGCTTTCCTTTTCAAGCTACTACTAATTGATCCAGCAATTTCTTCTAAAGTAATTCCTTTTACAAATTCTTTAACACTACCATCTGGAAATTTAATTTCAATCATCTGTTCTTTCATTTTTCATCTCTCCATTTCATAATAAAAAGCACACTCATCCCTAAAATAGGGACGAGCGTGCTTTTACCCGTGGTTCCACCCAGATTCCCATTGTAAACCTACAATGGCTTCTTTTACGGTAACGTCGTTTACACGGCACTAGATACTTCATTTCCCCAGTGCAGCTCTAAGGTGGTAAGTTATTTTTCTGCGTTAGGAAGTTCTCAGCTTTCCTTCCTTCTCTGTATAACCGGGTAAAATAACTCGTGTCCTTTTCTTCGCTTATTATGAAATTGAATGCAAAAAAGCATATTCATCCCTAAAATAGGGACGAATATGCTTATATCCGTGGTTCCACCCAGATTCCCATCACAAAAAACATAATGGCTTCTTTTGCGATAACGTCGCATACACGGCACTAGATACTTCATTTCCCCAGTGCAGCTCTAAGGTGGTAAGTTATTTTTCTGCGTTAGGAAGTTCTCAGCTTTCCTTCCTTCTCTGTATAACCGGGTAAAATAACTCGTGTCCTTTTCTTTGCTTTTATAAAACATCCATTTATTGTTATTTAATATATCTTATTCATTTTATTTTTGCAAGTGTTTAAAAAAATTATTTATTTAATTTAAAAAAGTGAAACCAAATTTTTTTGGTTTCACTTCACAATTTTACCAATCTTGTGGTTCGTAATTTAAATCTGAAAATAGACGTCTTTTCTCTTTTTTCGATAAATCTCTCCACTGCCCAACTGGTAAATTATTCAATTCTATATTCATAATTCTCGTACGTTTTAACGTATATACTTGATAACCTAAAGCTTCACACATACGGCGAATTTGACGATTCAGCCCTTGTGTTAAAATAATTTGGAACTCATATTTTGATAACTGTGTAACCTCACAAGGAAGTGTTTTTGTACCTAAAATTTTAACTCCCGCTGCCATTTTCTCTAAGAAATCAGGTGTAATTGGCTTATCCACTGAAACGATATATTCTTTCTCATGCTTGTTTTCAGCACGTAAAATCTCATTAACGATATCGCCATCATTCGTTAACAAAATTAAACCGTCTGAGTCTTTATCGAGACGTCCAATATGACTAATACGTAAAGGGTGATTCACTAAATCAATAATATTACCTTTTACTGCTTTTTCACTTGTACATGTAATACCTACTGGTTTATTTAAAGCGATATACACATGGTCTCGAGCAATACGAAGTTGCTCTCCATTCACTCGTACATCATCACCTGGATTTACTTGGTCACCAATTTTTGCAACCTTACCGTTAATAATTACTCTTCTCTCATTAATTAATTTATCTGCTCCGCGTCGAGACGCTTTTCCAGCTTCACTAATAAATTTATTGATACGCAAGTTAGGCACATCCTTTTCATAAAAAATTTCAAGCTCACACTGCTTCTACCGTACAATACAAAAGGGTAAGCCTCCTATTTTAACTTAAATATATTAACATGAAAGGGTATATGACGTCTTCTATTAATTTCTTGTTTACAAGAAATTATCTTTATTATACATTCATTTATACACTTTTTCTGCACTTAATATACAAGCCATTCTTCCTTACATACAGCTTGTTTACTTCTTATCTCTTCTATATCTTCATGAATGTTAGCCAGTTTATACAACATGGGAAAACCCTCTTCCACATAATATTGATGCGCCATTTCATCTTCCCAATAAGTTAATACTATGTAACGAGTTTCATTTTTTAAAGACTTCGCAACTACTCCACCTAACATCCCTTTTGCATTCTCCATTCCTTTATTCCAAATTGTTTCTTGCTTATGTAAAAAATGATTTTCTTTTTCTCCCTTTACATCACATATGGCAACTCTTACGAATGATCCTTCTGTAACAACGTTTTGCAAAGGCTTATCATTTATATCATACAACGTTTGAAATAGTTCAATTTCACATGAAAGAAACGTATCTTTTTGATTACTATTTAAATAAATTGTATCGTGAGCACCGTTCATAAATGATTGATATGCACTTCTATCTTCCCATAAAGTATATACACATGCCTCATCTTCATTCCATCCACCAAATTGCCCATGAAAACCATCTAAATGTTGTAAATCACGCCATTTTTCTTGAGCAGCCGAAAACATCTCCCTTTTCTCTTCTCCCACTTTGCAAAATATTGTTTTTAGTAACATTTCTACTTCCCCCTTATTATACAATCTCTCTCTTACAACAATAAGTTTACATAACAAAACTATGGTAACTAAAAACTTCTACTTTTGTACAAATAATCATTTTTTTGCACTATATCTATCAAACCATCTATCTGTTTTCATTTCAAATAATTCGGAATATAAAAAATGTAGCTCTATAGGAATTACATCGAAATCTTTTCTCCCTTGTATATCTATTGCTCAAATAAATAATACGTAATTTCTCTCGGATAATGTTTTACATTTACCTTTCGTTCCACTTTTTTAAAACTAACTAGGCTGGCTCCCATCCACTTGCCTTTATAATAAGCATTACACTTATATATGTATAAACCTCTTCATTATCATCATTAATATGGATTGCTGACATTGGTACTGGAAATTTTTCAATTTTAGATTCTTTGTCTACATAAATGAGTGCAAATAAAGTGAAACTTTAATCATTTTGGGATTCTTCATCCCCCACCTAACTTCTTTGCTTTCGCTGCATTTTGAAGTGGGGGTCTTACTGCCCGTTAATGCGAGATACACCAATTAATAACATAGCCGTTACAATATTTAAAACTAGTTTTCTTTTATTCACTTTCACTAAAATTCCCCTTTCTTACATATTCCTTTCATCTTTTTACTAATTTTAATTAGTTACGTATAAAAAAGATGTAATTCAAATCACTTCTAACTTTATTTTCTCTATTCAAAACAACATTATTGTTATATATTATAATTATAAGTTTTTAAATTTTGGAGGCGTTACATATTGAAGAAAATTCTTTTTACTAAATGGACAGTAGTTATTTCTATTTTCATCATTTTCGGTACGATTTTCTACGTAACTAATGGTAAAAATAAAAATGATAATGAAAAAGCAACTGTAGAAACAGTGGATACAAAAACTTTCAAAACTAAATTACAACCTAAAATTAAGGAATTGACTACTAATTATAATGACATTATCGAAAAAGATTGGTTGCCTGCCTGGGAAGAGATGAACACGAACGGAGATTCAGTGGATAGAAATAAACTATTAGCTACAATGAGTGCTGTTTCCAAACAGTATGAAACACTTATGAACGAAATAGACACGATAAAAATCGAAGAAAGCATAACGGATATACATATACAAAAACAACTAATCCAATTCACAACTCAGTTTAAATCCGCATCAAATTACATGAAAAATGCAGCAGATTTAATTATTGATAAATACAATAATTCTACTCCGGCCAATGAAATAATTGAAAATACAAAACAGGCTTTAGGGCTTGCCGATCAACATATTGTCATCGCTTTATCTACTTTAAATGAAATTAAAGATAAATTAGGAATTTCTAAAAAATAAAACTGTTTACTATTTTAAAATAAAAAAAAGATTGCAATTCACAGTTTATCTGTCTATAATATTTTTATTGATTTACATTCAATGTGTATATTAATTTTATAATTCGGATGAACCATTCAGGAGAAGGTCAATTGATCTACCGACGGGGCAAAAAGTTGTAATACCAACTTTGAAACTCTCAGGTCTTGGTTACAAGTAGAACTGCATGGGGACGAATCTCTGGAGAGACTCCCTCTCGCTTTTAATAGCGCGGAGGAAAAAGAGCGCCGAAGGAGCAAATCCGCTATTTTAGCGGATAATCTCTCAGGTAAAAAGGACAGAGACAAGCGAAGGAAAATGCCGATTTGTATCGGTTTATTTTTCTATTCCTTGTTTCTCCAGAGACCATTTCATTTACTTGAAGTGGTTTTTATTTTTTCTAAAAAAGGAGAATAAAGATGGAGACAGTAAGTAAAGTATTAGAACAAATGAATCATTACGTGTGGGGATTGCCAACTTTGTTGCTACTCGTTGGTACTGGTATCATTCTCACAGTGCGTTTGAAAGGTTTACAGTTTAGTAAACTATTATACGCTCACAAAATAGCATTTAAAAAGTCAGAAGATACGGCATCTTCTGGAGATATTAGCCACTTCCAAGCACTCATGACAGCTATGGCCGCAACGATTGGTATGGGAAATATCGCCGGTGTTGCAACAGCTGTTACAATTGGTGGTCCTGGTGCAATTTTTTGGATGTGGATTACCGCTTTATTCGGAATGGCAACAAAGTATGCCGAAGCAATTCTAGCAGTGAAATACCGTGTTAGTAATGAAAATGGTGAATATTCAGGTGGACCAATGTATTATTTAGAGCGTGGCTTAGGTAAGAAATGGCTTGCTGTTTTATTCGCTATATTCGGTACAACTGCTTCTTTCGGGATCGGTAATATGGTGCAATCTAACTCAGTTGCAGAGGCAATGCGAATTAATTTCTCTTTCCCCCCTGCTTTAACTGGTATATTAATGTCATTTTTAATCGCTATTGTTATTTTAGGCGGTGTAAAAAAAATCGGGAAAGTAACGGGATTTATCGTTCCTATTAAAGCTTTCTTTTATATAATTGCTGGTCTTATTATTATTTTCTATCACTTTGATCAAATTCCAAAAGCATTTTCACTTATTTTTTCTGGTGCATTTCAAGGTACAGCAGCCGCAGGTGGTTTTATTGGAGCAACAGTCGCATCAGCTATTCAAATCGGAATGGCGCGCGGTGTATTTGCGAACGAAGCTGGTTTAGGTAGTGCTCCTATTGCGGCCGCTGCAGCAAAAACAGATTCACCTGCAAAACAAGCTTTAGTTTCTATGACGGGTACTTTTCTTGATACATTTATCGTCTGTACAATTACAGGACTTGTATTAATTACAACTGGAGCATGGAAATCAGGTAAAACCGGTGTTGAAGCTACAACACTTGCATTCCAATCTGTATTCGGCACCGCTGGTAGTATGATCCTTGGTATTGCCATAATTTTATTCGCCTACTCTACTATTTTAGGCTGGTCATATTACGGTGAGAAATGTGTCGCTTATTTATTTGGAGAAGGTGCTGTTCGATATTATAAAGCAATCTTTATCGTGATGATTGCGATTGGTGCCAATTTAAAACTTGGTATCGTATGGACATTTGCTGATATTGCAAATGGACTTATGGCAATTCCAAACTTAATTGGCCTAATCGGATTAAGTGGTATCGTTGTCGCTGAAACGAATCGTTTTTTACAAGCAGAGAAATTGAAAGAAAACCATAAAAAACAGGCAAGTTAATCTGTGTTTAAAATAACTGTAGTTCAAATTTCACTATAAATATTAATTTTATATAGAATACAGCCCTACATTTTGAAAAAGAAATTGGTCAAAATGTAGGGCCTTTTATTTTATTTTATTTTATTAAAAAAGTTCCACTAAAGTAAATAAAAGAATATGTTTAGTACATTATATTCTATTAAGTAAACTTCATTTAAAATTATCAGTGTTGGTTACTCTAAAAATCATTAGCATCACACATAAATTATAGTGAAGTAATACTAAAATACAATGAACCTCAACATAAATATCTCGGTAAGAATCCCCTCTTTTTTTAAGCAGTATTATCAAAAAAACTTTAAAGTCCAGTTGATTATATATAAATCACAACTTAATAACCAGAAAATTATAAAAGGAAAACTCTTGAAGATTATGTAATATAAAGGTAATCTATAGATAGACGATTCTAAGATGTTATTCGGAGAAAACTTCTTAGTTAAGTATGTTAACTTGTTTGCACTAAATTTTACAAATAAAGGGGTATTAAGAATCATGAAAGCAAAGAAATTAGTAAGTTTAGCATTACCAGTTATGTTATTAAGTGGTTGTATTACAATTGAAACTGATAGTAAGAAAGCGGAACCAAAGAAAGAAGAAACGCAAAAGATGGAGAAAGAGAGTAAGTCAACCGATAGTAAAAAAGATGATAGCTTATCTGCAGCGAATGGTAAAGATGCAAACAGTAACTCATCAAGTAGTAAACCAAGTTCTTCTTCTAACAATTCAAACTCATCTACTTCCTCTAGTTCATCAACTGCAAAGTTAAGTGGTTCAGAAGTTGAGAAATACAAGTCAGAAATAGTAGAAAATGCTACTAAAGTTGATGATGTTTTGAAATTAATAGAAAAGGTAGCAAGTTCAGATGTTAAGTCATATAGTCAAAAGAAAAGTGAAGTACAATTAAGTATAGGTGGAGCAAAAGCATATGTAACAAAGTTAAGAAACCTCCAAGCACCGCCTGAGTTAAAAGTAGAACAAGAAAATATAAAACAATCAATGGAACTTTATAATGAAGCATTTGCACTGCTTTTTGATGCAATAGAAGAACAAAACGAAAGTAAGATCAATCAGTCATTAACGAAAGCTAAAGATGGTTCAAAGCTTTTTGAGGAAGCAACAGATAGTATTTCTAGAAAAACACAGTAAGGCTGAAATCAAGGTAAATAGATACGGCTAATTTATTAACTAAGGATAAGGGGCATTTAATCATGAAAGCAAAGAAACTAATAGGATTAACCATACCAGTTATGTTGTTAATGAACGGTTGCATAAAAATAGAAGAGTCTAAACCTGCTAAGACAGAAGAGTCTAAAACCGCTAAGACGGATTCTGAAGTTAAGACTTCTAAAGAAGCTGACTCTAGTACTTCAAAGCAGTCAACTTCTGATGTGAAGAAAGTAAGAGTATTAGCAGACGACTATCCTATGTATTTAATTGATTTAGGAAATGAGTTTGATAGACTATTCAAAGAGTACAATAATATAGTTGGGGAAGCTAGCAAAGGCAATAAGACACGAAAAGACGTATTAGTTAGTGTCGAAAACATCTTTAAAGCAATTGATAAGTTTGAAGAAATCGACCCACCGAACAAGTATATAGATGCTCAAAAGGATATTGAGAAAGCAACCGCTAAGTACAGAAAAGCCTTTGAGGGAGTAGAACGTATTTTCTCACAAAACACAGAGAAAAATACTGGTGGTAAAACTGACAAAGAAGTAATTGAAAACGCTGAAAAGTTAGTTAAAGAAGGCGACAAATACTGGATTGAAGTATATAACAACATGAAAAACGAAGTAACGAAGGCGAACGGCGGCGGAATATCTGCTAGTGAGAAAACAGGAATAGACACTAATTCAGGTGTTAACGAAGCAAACGTTAAGAGTAAAGTAACAGACGGAACTGAGTTAATTGCTGACTGGGGACTTGAAACTTCTAGTGGTTTCCTAGTAACATTTATCATAAAAGGTGGAAATACTTTTGAGTTATATACAGCAGGAACTTACCCAAACAAGGACAATATAACGGAAGGAACATGGTCTTACGATAAAAACTCTATGACTTTTGAATTACATATAACGAAGCGAATGGACAACGGTAAAGAAGTCACTGTTTCTAAGAAAGACATACCTTATATTGTACAGAATTTCGATGGTAAGACCTTACAATTATTAAATACAGAAACAAATAACACAACAAGATATGTGAAACAAAGTTTCTAATAGACAAGAAATAGAGTCACTCCCTCTTAACCACTTAGATTTCTTTTATCAAGATGGATAAAACGTAACAACTATTTATAAATGGTATAACTTCATTTGGAAATCACAATTAATCTATGAAAAAAGGAATGATTCATGCATAATGAGCATTCCTTTTTTCGTTCTCTTACTCAACCAATATCATTTAAAATAAATTTATATCAATCTTCCCCCCTTTTTATTCCAATAAAAGTTTTTCACATAAATGTCATAAATCGTATGGTCTAACTATATAGTTGAAAAGGAATGCGACATTAAAGTGTCGCTGAAAAACTCATCCAAGAAAAGGGAGGAAAAATCTTTTGAAAAACAAATTCATTGTTTTCCTATCTGTTTTGTCATTTATTATTGGTGGTTTCTTCTTTAACACGAATACTTCAAGTGCTGAAACATCATCTACTGATTACGTTCCTAACCAATTAATCGTTAAGTTCAAGCAAAATGCATCTTTAAATAATGTGCAATCTTTTCATAAATCTGTCGGAGCTAATGTCTTATCTAAAGATGATAAGTTAGGTTTTGAAGTCGTTCAATTTTCAAAAGGTACTGTAAAAGAAAAAATAAAGAGTTATAAAAATAATCCAGATGTGGAATATGCAGAGCCGAATTATTACGTTCATGCCTTTTGGAATCCAAACGATCCATATTTTAAAAATCAATATGGATTACAAAAGATCCAAGCTCCACAAGCTTGGGATAGCCAACGAAGTGATCCTGGTGTAAAAGTAGCTATCATTGATACAGGAGTTCAAGGCTCACACCCTGATTTAGCTTCTAAAGTAATTTACGGACATGATTATGTTGATAACGACAATACATCTGATGATGGTAATGGTCATGGTACACATTGCGCTGGAATTACTGGAGCACTTACGAATAATAGCGTCGGAATTGCTGGTGTTGCCCCGCAGACTTCCATTTACGCTGTTCGCGTATTAGATAATCAAGGAAGCGGGACTCTTGATGCTGTAGCGCAAGGTATTCGAGAAGCTGCTGATTCGGGTGCAAAAGTAATTAGTTTAAGTTTAGGAGCTCCAAATGGTGGTACTGCATTACAACAAGCAGTTCAATATGCATGGAATAAAGGCTCTGTTATAGTTGCAGCTGCTGGAAATGCTGGAAATACAAAAGCTAATTACCCTGCTTATTACAGCGAAGTAATTGCAGTTGCTTCTACAGATCAATCAGATAGAAAATCTTCATTTTCTACTTATGGTAGCTGGGTAGATGTTGCAGCACCAGGTTCAAATATATATTCAACATATAAAGGGAGCACGTATCAATCATTAAGTGGTACATCTATGGCAACACCTCATGTTGCAGGAGTCGCTGCTCTTTTAGCAAATCAAGGATATAGCAATACACAAATCCGCCAAATTATTGAGTCAACTTCTGATAAAATTAGTGGTACAGGTACGTACTGGAAAAACGGTAGAGTCAATGCATATAAGGCTGTACAATACGCTAAGCAATTACAAGAAAATAAAGCTTCGTAAGAAATACAGTGAAACTTTATTTATTGGAGGCTTTGTACATCCCAAATGATTATTTTCCCACACTAATCGGTACTTTATAGGCAGTTCATGCAGGATAAAATAGAAGGAGAGACTTTTACAATTAAAGTCTCTCCTTCTTACAAACTATATTACTCCCCCTTTTTCTGAATCATATGTAAATACAGTACAAAATCCATCATTGTCGATGAATGACCAAGTTGACGGATCATTGCTGTTATATTTCCTCTATGATATGTACCATGATTTACGACGTGTTGCACTAATTCTAAAATTGAAGTATGTAGTGTCCCTGCATATGGATTCTTAATAACAAATTCAGCATGTACATCTTGTTGTGTACTTAGAAATTCTTTATACTGATTAGCTATATTTAAAAACATTTCTTCTAATTCATTTAGCGATTTTGTATCGATTTGTTTTTTTAACTTTTCACGATCTTGTATTGCTTCACTCATACTTCTGCCATGTAATATGTGTAACCACACTTGATCTGTAATATAAATATGCGCAAAAGTATCCTTAATGGATGGGAATACACTCTGTATCTGCTCATTAAAAATTGTCTCATAATTTGGTAACTCTTTTAATCGATTGAATAATCTAGTATTAGCCCAAGCATGGTAATCACACTGTTTTAATATATAATCTTTCAATTTATATTACCTCCTTATTGTATAAAACGAATGTTTTGCTCCTTCATTTCCGATTCTCTATCAGCTTTTACAATCCCTTTTTCTTCAATTTCATGTTTATTTATCGTTTTATATTTTACATATGTATAAAATTCCGTTTGAAATGGAAATGGTGTAATCCGAATTGTTTCCTCGTCCACCCATTCAGCTTGAATAAGTTTCTCCTCTTTACTATTAAACATTTCTGTTCCTTCAAAACCATCTTTAAATAAATCAACTTCATCTTTCTTTTTGACACCAGGCTTATTCATACATACGTATAAAGAAAGTTCATCACAAAACTTTAATAATCTATAATGTTTATCGAACATCGCAAACTGTTCCTTTGTTAACGTTTTCAAAATTCTTTTTTGTCGTTCTAATTCATGTTTATAAAAAGAAAGCATCTCTTCATCTTCCTCATTTAATGGGAATGATAAAAAGTGTTTACTACACAGTAATGCCCCGTATGGATTAGAATCTTCAATTTCATTCAAACCAATCGTATAAAAAACAAAACGTAATGGGCTTGGACAATCCATAAATGTATACGGAATATTTTTAGCATCATTCAAAATTGGTACTTTATCAAGTTCTATCCATCCTCTATCATGTTCATATATTGCATCAATTGTCTCTTTTAAGTATGTTGTATCTTCAAAAAAACATTCTTTTATATGCCTAGCAATCTCTCCAGCCAAAAAACCATGATCATGTTGACGAATTAATATACTCTCTTTCTCACTCTTTTCACGAAAAATCATACGTATATTCCCCCTCATCCTCATACTATTGCTTTTTGTATGCATCAATTCTTAATTAATCCCCAATTATTAGCAGGGATTCAGTCTCTTGCAACGAAATTAACATAACTATATAGTATTCTTTCCAACCATAAAACTAGCTTTATCTTTACTATCCATTATACTAAAACATTCATTCTAAAAAAATTTTTATGAGGTGAAAACATGAATAAAACAGAATTAATTAAAAATGTGGCACAAACAGCTGATATTTCTCAAAAGGATGCTTCTGCAGCTGTACAATCCGTATTTGACACAATTGCTAACGCATTACAATCTGGCGATAAAGTTCAATTAATCGGTTTTGGAACGTTTGAAGTGCGTGAAAGATCTGCTCGTACAGGGCGTAACCCACAAACTGGGGAAGAAATTCAAATTGCGGCTGGTAAAGTTCCAGCATTTAAAGCAGGTAAAGAATTAAAAGAAGCTGTTAAATAAACAAGAAACCAGCCATTTTATAGGCTGGTTTCTTGTTTATTTCTTATTTAAGCAAGTCCTTTATATTTTCTGCATGATACACTTCACAAATATAAAATACACATTTGCAGTTACTTACAATTTGATATTTTCTAGTTGGATACACATTCGCCGCAACTGAACATCCATCAAACAATTCGATAATATTTCCAGATGGCTGATATCCTTCATATAATACGTTTCTTCTTACTTCCATTTTTTCTATCAGGTTTTCAACAGGAATAGTTCCACTTTCTAATTCACTTTTTATTGTATCCGGTAAAAAAGAAGTATCCGCAAAAATTAGATTTTCAGATAACACCTTACCTTTATAACTAACATTAGATACACGATAAAGAAATGTTCCGTTTTTATCAAAGAAATTTTTTGCTTCTTTCGGAATGTACTGCCTATCTATTACCTCTTGTTCTAGAACATCAAATTGAACTGTATCATTCAAAAGCTTTTCTAAAGCAAGAATAGATGATGTATCTCCAGAAAATAAAATATTTTTAATTGCTTGTACATTATAAGTGAATTCATTTGTTCTACTTTCCGCCACTAACATGTGGAACACCTCTTCTATAAAATATTTTATTAAACTTATTTATAATTTAATAGCGCTACCGCGTCTAACTGCGTAATTTCAGTTACTTCTTTACTAAATATTGCAATGGAAGCCATATAATCTAAACTAGGCCTTACATCTTCCATCCTTGTATTTTCTGCTAACTCTTGTCTATCCCTAAAAACCAACAATTTAGGAGGATCATTTGGAGCTGATACAGTAATTTCAACTGGTGGAATCAATAGTCCTTCACCTGTCGCTTTCAGCACAGCTTCTTTTCGAGTCCAATACGTTAAAAATCCTTCTAATCGCTGTTCATTAGGTAATTTCATAACTTGTGCTATTTCAATATCTGTTAATACGCCCTCTGCCATTTTCATCACATCTACATTTGGATTCATTTGTTCAACATCAACACCGACAGATGCAGATTTTGTAAATGCAACGACAACCCACTCACCCGAATGTGAAACTGATAATTGTGGCATACCTTCTGGTAATTGCGGCCTACCATGTTGTAACTTACATACTGGGCACAATCGATCAATCGGCACTTGAACTGGCGACATAGAAAGTATCTTTCCAAGAACTAACCTACTAATTACGCAACCTATTATAAAACGTGCACGATCTGCCGAATGATGATATGAATTTGCTTTCTCTTGCTCTACATCATTTAGTAAATTGTAATGCCATGATTGTAAATCTGAAATTCTTGCCCACCATATTTGACAATCATTCTCATTCAAAGTTGGTATAGAATCTACAACTTTACTTTCTATCATGTAAAATCTCCTTTTTACTACTAATATAAATTTCAATTAAAGTAGCATACATATATTGCTATTCATTGACGAGTTCTTTCTCTTTTTGTGATACGGATAACATTTTTTCTTTCTTCTTTGACATTACCTCTTTATCAGAAATACGTAAAGAAAATAGTAATGCTATAAGTAAAAATAGTGCTGATCCAATTAATGCCGCTTGATATGGTAAGAAATCTGATTGTGCGTTATTACTTCCAAAACCAGACAGTATACTAGCTAAAACAGCAACTCCTATGGCAGATCCTAATCGATTTTGCACATTGAATATAGTAGTTGCTCTACCCATAGAAGGTGGTGTGATATTGTTAAAAGCAGAAAATTGAACTGCACCGACAGACTGCCCTAAGAAAATACCTATGCCAAACAATAATGCCCGTATTTGCCATGGATTCGTATCATGATTTACAAAACTTAATAATACAAATATAACCGCGGTACTTATTAGTCCAATAGAGATTACCTTTCGAGCACCTAATTTCTTATACGTCCATGGTACAATTTGCGAAGAAATCATTAATCCAATCGCCTCTGGAAATGTCGTAAGACCTGATTCCAGCGCAGAAACTCCGATTACATTTTGATACATAAGCGGAAAAACAAATAGCATTCCAAGTAAACCAGCTGATGAAAACAAGGATATGAGACTCATTTTTCTAAAAACGGGTTCTTTTAATAAGCGTAAATCTAACATCGGTTGCTTTACTTTCAATTCTACTATTATAAACAGTGAAATGAATACAATCCCAGCTATCCCAGTACTTATTATTTCTAGAGAAATCCATCCTTTTGACGGCCCTTGACTGAGTGCATAGATGAGCATCGCAAAACCTGGTGCTGAAAGAACAAAACCGAGAGAATCAAAACGACCAGCTGATTTTTCAATATGCTCTGCTAAAAATAGAAGTCCAAATAGCAACGCAATAATACCAAACGGCAAATTAATATAAAATGCCCAGCGCCAAGACATTTGATCTACAAAGAAACCACCAATAATTGGTCCAATCGCTGGTGCAACAGCAATTGGCAGTACAATAAATCGAGAAATTTTTGGTCTTTCCTCTGGTGAAAATGTTCGGAATAACATCGCCATCCCGACCGGTGTTAAAAGTCCGCCACCTGCACCTTGAATGATACGAAAAATATTTAATGAAGTAATATCATTCGCAATTCCACATAATGCAGATGCAATTGTAAAAACGAAAAGGGCAGTTAAAAATACTCTTTTCGTACCAAAACGATCGCCTAACCAACCGGAAATCGGAAGAAAAACAGCTAAGCTAACTAAATACCCAACATTTACTGTCCCCATTGCAGATGGGGGTACTTGCAGTTCTTTGCTTATCGTTTGCAATGCTACATTCACAATTGTTGCATCCATCGCAGCCATAAACATCGCTGTTATATACACGATGCTTATAACTACTTTTGGATTTATTTTTACTTTCATTATTGTTTTCCTACTAATATTTTTTCGCTAATTTGATTTTTTTTTGGCTCTAAATCATTCCAGTTTACTTCAACGTATTCTAAGCAAACTTGTCTGCTAGCTTCTTCATGTACGACATTCCATCCAATTGGTACATCGAGAAAGGCAGGCCAGAGAGAATACTGGCCCTCCTCATTCATTAATACTTTATATGTGTAATTATCATTTTCAAATGGATTCGTCATACTCTATTTACCCCTTTCTTATTCTGTAAATATTTCGCTAGTACTTGCCCAATTTCTGTAAGAGGCCCTGGCTGACATAAATCTTTATGTCTACAATCAATATCATGTTGCACGATATCTCCATCTAAATAATTTAGCCATGTATTTGGAGAAATGGGATCAAACCAGTCTGGTATAACAGTAGACCTAAAGAATAAAATATCCCCGTTATAAACTTTCGGTACGTACTTCCCTAACAACCCTACCGAATTTACATATGTTTCTTTCAAGTTTAAAATAGTCTCTTCTTCAAGACTTGCTAATGCACTTCCATCTTTGCGAAGTATTGCAATCGCACTTTCCATAGTCAGTGGTTTACCATCCATGTTGTCTGGGTCATATCCGCCTAAAGCAAGTAATGCGATTAACGCTTCCTCTTCAGTAGGCGCTTCCGTATTCGGTAAGAAGTGTCCAGGATAAGAATCAAGCATAACGAGTAATTCTACTTCTTCTCCTTCATTTTGTAGTTGCGCCGCCATTGCATGCACAACATTTCCTCCAAGCGACCAACCTAATAAACGATATGGTCCATGAGGCTGTACTTCACGAACATGTTTCAAGTAATCCGCCGCCATCTCCTCTAAACTTTTTGGAAGTTCTTCATTTTCAGCGATACCACGTGCTTGTACACCATAGATTGGATAATCTGTTCCTAAAGATTTCATAAGTCCTGCATAGCACCAACTTAATCCACCTGCTGGATGTACACAAAATAGTGGTAATTGATCCCCGCTTGCTCGTAATGGAAGCAACACATCAAGTGCACTTTGACCATTCCCAATCTCAAGCCTTTCAGCAAGCCCCGCAACAGTAGGTGCTGCAAATAAAGTTCCAATATTCAGTTCAACGCCAAGTGCCTCTTTCATACGACTCATAAGCTGCACTGCAAGAAGTGAATGACCACCAAGATCAAAGAATCCATCATCAATTCCAATTTGAGACACACTTAAAACTTCTGTAAACAAGTCACATAACATTTCTTCTTGCGGTGTTCTCGGTCCGCGGCTAGATGATGATGCAATAAACTCTGGAGCTGGCAATGCCTTTCTATCTAATTTACCGTTTGGAGTTAAAGGTAACTCATTTACTACTACAAAAGCGTATGGAACCATATAATCTGGTAAACTACCACTAGCATGCTGACGCATTTCATTCGTATCAATCGTTTCATTATTTGATGCGACGATATAAGCAACTAATCGTTTATCCCCTGGTTGATCCTCCCGGACAATAACGGCCACTTGTTCAACTTTATCGTGTTTCATTATGACCGCTTCTATTTCCCCTAATTCAATTCGGAATCCACGAATTTTAATTTGATGATCTGCACGTCCTATATAATCTAACGTCCCATCTTGACGCCAGCGCGCTAAGTCTCCTGTGCGATACATTCTTGTACCAGGTTTACCAAATAGATCTGCGATAAAACGTTCAGCCGTTAATCCTGCTCTTCCTAAATATCCACGAGCTAGTCCAGCACCTGCAACATACATTTCTCCAACTACTCCTGGTGGCACTGGTTGTAAATAGTTATCTAATACGTATACTTTAAGATCTGGTATACTGCACCCGATTAAACTATTTGCTCGTAAAGAAACGATACTCTCATCTAACTCAATATAACTAACATGTACCGTCGTCTCCGTTATACCGTACATATTAATAAGTTTCGGTGCGTTATGAGGATGACGACTATACCAATCTTCTAATCGACTTAGTTCAAGTGCTTCTCCACCAAAAACAACATATCGTAAAGATAATTTTTGACCGAGCTCTTCATTTTCACGATCTGCTTGCATCAATTGATAGAACGCTGATGGAGTTTGGTTTAAAACAGTAACTTTTTCCTTAACAAGAAGCTGTAAAAATTCTTTCGGCGAGCGACTTACAGTATGTGGTACTACAACTAAACGCCCTCCATATAATAAAGGTCCCCAAATTTCCCAAACCGAGAAATCAAAAGCGTATGAATGGAACATCGTCCACACATCGTCTGCGTCAAATTGGAACCAATGATCGGTTGCTCCTAAAAGTCTTACTACATTTTGATGAGGTATCATAACCCCTTTCGGTCTACCTGTTGAGCCTGACGTATAAATAACGTAAGCAATATGTGAAGGAGATAACGGCTTCATGCGCTCCATTTCATCAATATTGTCTTCACTATATTTTTCAATTTCTTCTATTACGTTCACATCATCAACTAAAATCTTTAGTGCCTCATCACATTCAATTTCTACACTTGAATTTGTTAACACACATGATGGTTTTGCATCGTGTAGCATAAATGAAATACGATCTGACGGATAATCCGGATCTAACGGAAGGTATCCGGCACCTGCTTTAAGAACAGCAAGTAAACTTACAACCATATTTAAAGATCTTGGCATCGCTAAAGCAACGAGTTGATCCGGGCCGATTCCTTTTGCTATTAACGAACGAGCTATTTTATTCGCTTTTCCATTTAACTCTTCATACGTTAGCTTTTCATCTTCAAAGACGACAGCAATAGAATTTGGATTTACATGAGCCTGCTTTTCAAATAATTGTGGCAATGTCATTTCAGGCACAATTTGAAAACCACCATTCCACTTTTCTAAAACTGTATTTCGCTCTGCTAAAGTTAATATTTCTAATCTACCAATTGATTGATCCGGATGTTTGGCTGCATCATCTAATAATAGAATGAATCGTTCTATTATTTTTTGAACCGTTTCACGTTTATATAAATCGGTACTAAACTCTAACAATCCGTGTAAGCCGTTTGGAGTACCATCAACTCCATTACTCTCGCTAATTTCAAATGTTAAATCAAATTTTGCAGAACCAACACTTTGAATTTCAAGGCTCGCTTCTAAATCCGGGACATCAAACGTCGCTTCAGGCGTATTTTGGAAAGCTAACATAACTTGAAATAGCGGATGACTATTTCGGGTACGTACTGGGTTTAACACTTCAACGAGTCGTTCAAATGGAACATCTTGATTTTCATAAGCTGCCAGATTTACCTGCTTCACTCTATTTAATAATTCTTTAAAACTTGGATCTCCTGATGTATTTGTACGTAACACTAATGTATTCACAAATAAACCAACTATATTTGATAGCGCATCGTCATTTCTTCCAGCAATCGGACTTCCAATTGGTATATCAGTGCCTGCACCTAATCTTGTAAATAGTGCACTAAGCCCTGCTTGCAATACCATAAACAAACTAACCCCATTTTTACGACCAAGCTCTACTAACCTACTATGCATACCTTCATCTATATGAAAATGAATTGTTTCCCCGCGATAACTCGTTTCCACCGGACGCTGGTAATCTGTAGGCAACTCCATTTGGTCTGGTAAACCTTTAAGTTCTTCTTTCCAAAAATCTAATTGTGTTGAAATAAGACTTTCTGGTGTCGTTTCATCACCTAGCAATTGCTGTTGCCAAAGTGCATAATCTGCGTATTGAACTGGTAGTGTCTCCAGCTGAACTCTGTCACCTTGACATCGTGCTTTATACGCCGCTGTAAAATCTCTCGTTAACGGTTGTAATGACCATCCATCACCTACAATATGATGTAAAAGAATTAGTAAAACATGTTCGCTGTCACTCACTTTAAAAAGTTGTAAACGAACCGCTGGCTCAACATCAAGATTAAAGCTATGTCTTACCGCCTCTGAAAGCACACTTTCTAATTCATCTTTACATGTTTTTGTTATAATCATTTCTAGATTTAAGTCTTCCATATTTAAAATCTTCTGATAGGAACTACCTAATACGTTAGGGAAAATTGTTCTAAGTGTTTCATGTTTCTCAACTACATCATAAAAAGCACCTTGTAATGCTTGCCGATTCAATATTCCATTCATACGAATGACTAGCGGAATATTATAAGTAGGACTTGGACCTTCTAAACAATTTAAGAACCATAACCTGCGCTGTGCAAATGAAAGTGGAACTTCATTTGGTCTACTTACTTTCTTAATAGCTGGTCTTGCGCTTTTGGCACGATCCAATTGTTTCGCTAATTCAGCCACAGTTGGCGATTCAAATAGTTTTCCAATTCCTATTTCCACACTTAATGTTTCACGAATTCTTACCATTAGACGCGATGCGAGAAGTGAATGTCCACCCATTTCAAAGAAATTATCATCAATGTTAATTCGAGAAACACCAAGTACTTCTGCAAATAAATCACATAATATTTCTTCTTTCGGATTTCTAGCAACTCTCTCATTGTTCATTCCATTAAAATCAGGAGCAGGTAATTTCTTTCTATCAACCTTACCATTTGGTGTTAATGGTAATTCTTCTAGCACAACAAATGCTGATGGTACCATATAACTCGCTAAACTTTCTGAAACATAAGAGCGAATTTCTGAAAGATGAATCGTTTCCTTCTCTTCAGCAACGATATACGCAATAATCCGTTTATCATTTGGATGATCTTCTCGTACCATTACTACCGCTTGTTGAACATTTTCATGTCGTTGTAATACCGTTTCAATTTCAGCTAATTCAATTCGGAAACCACGAATTTTTATTTGATGATCTGCGCGACTCATGTACTCTAGCACACCGTCGTTACGCCATTTCACAAGATCACCTGTGCGGTACATAAGCTTCCCTGGTTCTCCATATGGATTTGCAACAAATCGTTCAGCCGTTAACGCAGGTTTTCCTAAATATCCGCTTGCGATTCCTTCTCCTGCAATATATAATTCACCGATAACTTCAGGTGGAACAGGTTGTAATCCTGCATCCAATACATACACTTCTGTATTGCAAATTGGCTTTCCAATAGGTGGTATACCCTTTTCACTTTCATCAATGTTCATGAAAGTAGACCAAATCGTCGTTTCAGTTGGTCCATATAAATTAGTTATTGAGCAACCTAATTCTTTTAATTTATTTGCTAAATACGCTGGAAGAGCTTCACCACCAACAAGCATGTTTAGCCCTTGTAGCTTCTCTGGGTAATCAGTTACTAACGCCTGCCAAAGCGTCGGTGTAGCCTGCATAACGGTCACTCTTTCTTCATGTAAAAGTGTCGTTAATGCAGAAGGCTCTTGTATGTCTTCTTTTTGCGCAATTGTTAAACTTGCACCACTAATAAGAGGTAAATAAATTTCTAGAGCAGAAATATCAAACGCAAACGTTGTAACTGCTAATAAATGATCATTTTCATTTAATGAAAACTTTTGTTGCATAGCCATTAAAAAGTTACTTAAACCTCTCATAGGAACAATTACACCTTTTGGGTTTCCTGTTGAGCCTGAAGTATATATTGTATAGGCTGGGTTTAAAAGTGATACATCATTCTTACATGCTATATTCATACGAGAATATGTATGTAACGCTATTTTCGTTTCTTCTTCATTTAATACAATTTTTTTCATATCATTTTCTATAACTAACTTAGATGAAACAGATGAATGTGTTATGATACAAACTGGTTTTGCAGCATTTACTATATAATTAACTCTTTCTGCTGGGTATTCTGGATCTATTGGTAAATAAGCTGCACCAGCCTTTAGAACTGCTAGCATACTAACTACCATTTCTATTGACCTTGGAAATACTAAAGCTACAAACTGATTTGGTCGTATTCCTTCTTCTACTAAATAGTGTGCTAGTTCATTCGCTCGTTCATTTAGCTCTTTATACGTAAGTTTTATTCCGTTACAAGTAACCGCTATTTTATTCGGATTTTTTTGTACTTGTTTTTCAAATAATAAAGGTAGATTGATTAGCTCTTCAGCTTCCTGCGTTTCATTCCATTCCAATAAAACTTTATGGTTTTCTTCAGGCAGAGTAATGTTTATTTTTCCAATAGACTCGTTTTTCTCATAATTATTTATTACTAATTCAAATAGATTCATAAATCTTTCTTTATGCAATGCTAGCTCCGCGCCATTATATACTTCGGGATTCGCATCAAAATGAATCATTAACTCCTTTTGATCAAAACGTTTATATACATTTATCGATAAATCATCGACAGGTCCTGCTGATAAGTTATGCGTAATACCACGCTTCCCAGCAAAATTAAGCCCGTAATCAAATGGCATAACATTCACTAACGGTCCAAACAACCTTTGATTTTCACCTAGTAACTTTAAGTCTCTTCTTAATTCCTCATGACGGTATTTATGATGGCGACGTACATCTCGGATTTCTTTAGAAACTTGTTGCAATAATTCCGCAAGAGTTATATTTGGAGTTACTGTAATACGAAGTGGAACTAAATTCATTACCATACTAGGTGTATGAATAGATACAGAACCTAGACGTCCCATCATTGGTAAACCTAAAACAATATCATTTTCACCTGTTAATTTATGCATATAAATACTTGTTACAGCGACAATGAATTCCGGCCAACTTGTTAACGAAATATTGATTTCTTCTAGTAAAGTTTTCGTGCTAGAACTAGATAAATAAGCTGTTTCTCGTGAAAATCCATTTGATGTTCTCGGTGCTCGTTCTGCCAAACTTACAACTTCTGGTTCATCCGCAAATTTTTCTAACCAAAAAGTACGATCTTCCTGAAATTGTTTAGACTCACGATACTCAATATCTTCTTGCACAACTTTTGCAAGAGAACCAAATGGCTTTTCATTCTTGTTTGTTTCTTCTATAAGTGATGTATACTCATTCGCTACCTTTTGGCTAAGAAGTGAAAATCCATAGCCATCCATCACAATGTGATGGATGCGCTGATACCAAAAGAAACGATTATTTTCAACTTGAATAAGTGCTTCAGTAAATAAAGTATCTTTTTTCAAATCGACTGGCATAGATAAATCATTTTTCATCCATACTTTAGCAGCTTCTTCAGGATTTTCTTCTTTACGAACGTCAATAAAATGCATATGAAACTGTGATTCTTCAATAACTTGCCATGGGCCAATTTCATCCTCTTCGAAGCGAACATGAAGTGCTTCTGCTTCCATTACAACTTTACGTACAGCTAATTCAAAAATGTCTTGATGAATATTCCCGTTTATTTCTACATATTCCCCAGTATTATATATCGGATTAAGCGGATCTAATTGTTGCGCAAACCACATACCAGACTGCGCAGATGATAACGAATGACGAATCTTTTGACTGTTAGGCATCCTTTACTACCCCTTTATTATGTAGTCTATTTGTTACAGCACCTGTGCTGTTTGTGAAGATAGTAAGCTGTACCAACCTGCAACAGTTGGACGTTCTGCTAAATCTGCAAACGTGATTTCTTTCCCTTCACGACGCCACTTCTCTACTAAACTCATAATTCTGACCGAATCAAGCCCTCTATTTAATAAGTCCTCATCAATATCAATACTCTCTACTGGCTCACGAAGTAGTTGTGCAACTAGTTCATGTACTTCCTGTATAGTGATTCCTTCACTCTCATCACCTTTTACACTTTGTAAATCTTTTAACAATAGGTTTGTTGATGTCGTTACTGCGCATCTATTAGATGCATACTCCAATGCTTGTTTATGATGCTCTAGTGAAAAATCAGCAACTGCATCTGCTACAAAGAACGGCTCTATACCATCCATAAATGCTTCACAAGCTGTTAAAAGGCATCCAATATGCGCATAAATACCGCAAATAATGAGTTGATTTCTTCCTTGTTCATTTAAAATTTCTAATAGATTTGTCTTTTTAAATGCACTATATCTCCATTTTGTTAGGAATATATCATCCTCATCAGGAGTAAGTTCATCAACAATTTTCTTTTTATCTGGTCCAGCAGGAATACCGTCACCCCAAAAGTCTTGTAATAAACCTCTTTGTTCTAACGTTTGTCCACCAGGTTGCGCTGTATAAACAACTGGTATACCAAGTTGTTTACATTTTTCTCTTATCATTTTAATATTTGAAATAAGTTCTACTTTTGGTGATTCTTTATCGCTATATGCATCAAGAAAATATTTTTGCATGTCATGAATTAAAAGTACTGCACGTTTCGGGTCTGGTGTCCAATTCACTTTATTTTTTGGTAGTTCTGATTCAATTGGCATTTTATATACTGAAATAGATGGGATAGCCATCTAATCACTTCCTTCCGGTTTTTATTATTGTTTTACTGTAATAAGTTTTTCAGCAATGACTTTACGTAGTTCTTTTTTGCTGACTTTTCCGACTCCTGTTTGCGGGAATGATTCAATAAATTCAATTCGATCTGGAATTTTATAAGCCGCTATACCACGTTCTCTTAAAAACATTTTTAATTCACTTACAGTTGGAACTTGTCCGCGAGCTATAACAAAAGCACAGGTGCGTTCACCTAAATAATCGTCAGGCATAGATACAATTGCTACATCATGTACTGCATCATGTGCTAATAGATGATTTTCAACCTCTTCCGCAGCAACTTTCTCACCACCACGATTAATTTGATCTTTATCTCTTCCTTCTACAATGATGTAACCTTGTTCATTTACTTTTACAAGATCACCTGTGCGATAAAATCCATCCTTTGTAAATGATCGTGCATTATGCTCTTCCGCTTTATAATAACCACGAATTGTATATGGACCTCGTGTTAATAAACTACCTACTTCACCCGGTTTTACATCGTTATCATTTTCATCAACAACCTTTACTTCATCGGATGTAGACATCGGTCTACCTTGTGTATGAATAATGATTTCTTCCGGATCATTTAATCTTGTGTAATTTACTAGCCCTTCTGCCATACCAAACACTTGCTGTAACGTACATCCAAATGTAGGACGAATACGCTTCGCAACTTCGGCACTAAATTTCGCACCACCTACTTGAATCACTTGCAAGCTCGATAAATCGTTATTACGGGAAGATGCAGCATCAAGCCAAATCATTGCTAATGGTGGAACGAGCGCTGTAATCGTCACTTTTTCTTTTTCTATAAGAGCAAATGCCTCGTCTGGACTCCCTCCAGTTGCCAACACTACCTTTCCACCCGCATAGAAAGTTCCAAATGTTCCTGGAGAACTCATCGGGTAATTGTGTGCTACTGGAAGAACGGCCATATAGACACTTTCTGCATTTAAATTACAAATTTCAGCACTAACACGTAAACTATAAATATAGTCATCATGTGTTCTAGGAATTAATTTAGAAAGTCCTGTTGTCCCTCCTGATAATTGAAGAAACGCAACATCACTTGGCTGAACTTCTGGTAATGAGACGGGATCCATATACAGATCATTTATGTTCACAAACTCTTCTTCTTCTCCCACTACAATTACATGTTGTAAAGTTGGCACTTTCTCTTTCACTTCTCTTGCTAGTTTTCGATAATCAAAACCGAGAGCCTTATCTGAAATAACGTAAGCGCTCGCCTCGCCAAACTCACAAAAATAACTAATTTCACTGCTTCGATGTGAAGGTAGCGCAAAAACAGGAAGCGCTCCAATTCGAAATAGTGCAAAACATATTTCGAAAAACTCTATAATATTAGGTAACTGGATTACAACTCGGTCTTCTTTCTTTATTCCTACATTCAGTAAACCTGAAGCTAAGCGATCTACCTTTTTATCAAGTTCACTATACGTTATATGCTTATTACCGCTTACAACTGCAATCTGATCTCCATATTTTTCAGCACGCTCTCTTAACACTCCGCCAAATGTTTCACCAAGCCAACACCCTTCTTCTCGGTAACGATCGACGAATTCTTTTGGCCATTCCGTATAACCTGTTAACATTCTTTCTTCCCCCTATTTTTCATTCAACGAATTATCTCTTAACCCTAAAGCCTTCAGCATTGTTTGGAACTTAGCTGATGTTTCTGCTAGCTCATCTTCTGGTTTTGACTCAGCAACAACTCCAGCTCCTGCATATAAACGAAGTGTATTCTCTTGCACTTCCGCACAACGAATTGTAACAATCCATTCGCCATCTCCATTTAGATCGCTCCACCCTAACATTCCTGTAAAGAATTCACGGTCAAATGGCTCAATTTTTTGAATAGCCTCTCTTGCTGCTTCCATTGGAGTTCCGCAAACTGCTGGCGTAGGATGGAGAGCAATTGCTAATTGTAAAGAAGAAGTATTTGGATTCTTAAGTTCACCTTTCACTTCGGTAGACAAATGCCACATTGCTTCACTATGAATAACTGATGGTTTTTCTGGCACATGCAATGTATGACAATACGGACGAAGCGCAGCAGCAACCGCTTCAACTACTACCGCATGTTCATGTAAATCTTTTGGTGAAGAGAGTAATTCCTCTGCTCTTCTTTTATCTTCAGCTGGATCGTCACTTCTTGGTCTTGAACCAGCTAATGGATTAGAAACGACTTGCATACCACTACGTGAAACAAGCAATTCAGGGCTTGCTCCAATTAATGTCTTATTGTTCTCTTTTTCATCTTTCGGTAAATTCACAGCAAATGTATAACCGTGCTTATTATGCTCTGCTAATTCGCGAAGTAGTTTTTGTTTATCAATCTTCTCTGAAGATTTAACATCTAACGATCTAGATAGAACGATTTTTTTTAAATCTCCATCCTGAATTTTTTCAATCCCTTGCTTCACACCATTCATATAAGTTTCAGAAGCTGGAACCGGTGTCATTTCAAATGTCAGTTTCTCATTTGGTTTTATCTCATTTGTTGTCTCCAACTGTAAACGCTCAGTAATTCTGCAATATTCCGGTACAATAAGTTGAACTTCTTTTCTACGATCAAAAGGCAAAGCACCAACAACGATAGGATTCGGATTTCCGGATTGTTTTGCATTACTTAATACCGCTTGTACAAGTTCTGGAAAACTTTCAATTTCATGATGTTTTACTGTAGTAACCTCTCCTTCTGTCAATATCGTTCGAGTTGGTGAAGTGAAAAAGAACGAAGATTCAGTCTTATAATCTTCTAATAATTTTTCTGACAGTTCCTTTACGGCTGTAAGTTCATTCATAGTATGAAAACCTCCTGAATTTTTTATTAAACTCCTAATGTAGCTCCGCCATCGACACATAAATTGTGCATTGTAATATGACTCGCTTTATCAGAAGCTAAAAACAATACTGCTTCAGCAATTTCTGAAGGTTGTGCAATTTTTTGTAATGGTATACCGAGTCTATATGTATTTTGGGAACCAGCAATTATATTTTTAGCTCCATTCTCATCAGCCCATAGTAACCTTTGCATTTCAGTTTCAGTAGAACCAGGAGAAACTAAGTTGCAGCGAATATTGTATGATGCAAGCTCTAATCCTAAACATTTCATGAACATTGTCGTTGCAGCTTTTGATGCAGCATACGCAGCCATTTCCATTCTCGGAGTATTTGCTGCATTTGAGCCAACTGTAACAATTGCCCCTGATTTTCTTACCATCATACGTTTACTTACCGATCGAGATATATAGAAAACTCCTGTAGTATTTACAGAGAATGTTTTATGCCAATCTTCATCACTTAAAGAGTTAATCGCTCCCATTCGTAAAACTCCTGCGACATTTACTAATATATCTATAGGCGCTATGTCATTTTCAATTCGGTTTACTACCTCTTCAACAGCATTGCTATCACTCACATCTAAATGAAATGTCTTCATACGCGTTTCATATGATGCATCATGATTTAATAACACATTTAACCCTTCTTCATTTTGATCAACCGCAATAACTGTAGCCCCTCTTTCTAAAAACATTTTTGCTACAACACTACCTATACCTTGCGCTGCACCTGTTACGAAAACGGTTTTTCCATCAAATTCCCCTGCGTTCATTTCCTCTATCCTTTCATATAAAAATTAATCTAATGAAACAAATTAAATGATAACGATTTTCATTATCATTGGTAATGTAAAAAATAATACACTTACTAAACTAATTGGTCAAGTGTACTTTTCATTAAAATGCAATTAATTGATAATGTTTTTCATTTACTACTCTTACATCGAAATGATAATGTTTCTCAATAATCTTGTCAATCTTTTTTTATTTTTCAGACAAAATATTTTTTATGTTTCTATGTAAGTCTACATCTATAAGCATTAAAAAGTACTTTAAATAAAGTGCAACTTTATTCATTGGGGGTTTTACGGGCTGTAATAAAGGATACAAAATAAATCCATAATTCCTTATCATCTTTTTGAAATTCAAAAAGATAACTTGTAGATTTCTTCGCCTACAATGCTTTACCAAAAATTCATTTTTTCTTTTCTCAACATTTTTCTGAAAATATTTTATTTTACATCTTTCATTTCTCAATAAATATTCTATGTATAATCTAAGATTTATTTAGATTTTCCTATATTATGCATCCCTTAATAAAATCCTAATATAATCCAAATTGATGTTTTACTCGCGCTTTTATTCGTATCATTACGTCGATTACAAGGACTTGGTAGGGAAAAATAATTTAAAAAAGTTCATATAGAAAAAAGCACCCTATTTCATAGAGTGCTTTTTCTTATCGTAGTGCCATAGAAGGTTTAAATCGTTACGCTACACTGCGATATTCTTCTTCTTTTTCTTTTTTCTTATTAGGTGCTTGAATTAAAATTGCGATAATAAATGACACGACACATAATACGCCGATCACCATGAAAGTTGGTTTAAATCCACCTAGAATTGCACCGATAAAGGAACCTGCAAGCGCTCCAAACCCGAATCCTTGATACACAATTCCGTAGTTTTTACTATGATTTTTCATGCCGAAGAAATCACCAACAATAGCTGGGAAAATAGTGATATTTCCGCCAAAGCAAAACGCTACACTTGCTACACAGACGAAGTAGATACCATAATTTAAATCTACGAAACTTAGGACCAAGACTGAAGTCGCCATAGCAACAAAAGTACCAGTAACGATTTTTAAACGGCCGATTTTATCTGATAACGGTCCTAGAATAATACGACCTAATGTATTGAAGATTGCAACCATAGCCACTGCATTAGCTGCTGTTGTTGCGCTAAGCCCTACAAGTTGAACACCGATGTCTTTTACCATGCCAATTAAGTATAAGCCACTCATACATGATGTAAATAACATAATAAATAATAAGTATACTTGTTTTGTACCTAGCATTTCTTTCGTTGTATATTCCTGCGTTTTTGTTTCATGAACTGCCCCTTGATCAGCAGCTTGATGGATTAAACAAGCGCCAATCACAATCATAGCTGTAACAATTAAACCCCAGTATATAAACGCTTGTGATACACCAACTGATTCAATCAACTGTGCGTTTATGTATTTAAAGATTAGGCTACCTGAACCATATGCAGAGACAGATATACCAGCAATTAAACCTTTACGCTCTGGAAACCACTTAATTAAATTCGATAGTGAAGTGATATATGCTGTACCATCTGCATACCCTACGACAACTCCTGCTAATACATAAAGCAATATTAATGAGGAAGCTTGTGAACTAAGTATTAATCCTAGTCCTAATGCTAGTCCAGCTATCATAATGAGTTTACGAAGTCCCCATTTTTCTTGCAATTTACTCGCAAACAATGTTGAAAACGCTAAAGAAAGGCTTGTAATCGAGAAAGTTATAGCAACAGCATTCAGACTCCAACCAAATTTACTAACTAAAGGCTGATTGAACAAGCTCCAAGTATATATCGTTCCAAGCCCCATTTGTACTATGACTGTACCAAGGACAACAAGCCATGGATTAACAGTTGATTTTTTCATATTATCCCGCCTCCTCCTTCTATTTCAATGCTATTCGCTACATTTGATTTTTTTATGTTCATTTTGTCCACCTCTTTGATTTGACAACTTCATTGTATAAGATGTTTCTGCTTATGTAAGCACTTACAATACAAAGCGTCAAAAATATGAAATCAGTTACAGAAAACGAAGGGTGAAATACAAAGAACTACTTATTAAATACGTAGCGGCTGTTCGTATTGTGTTATATAAGTACGGCTTACAAGTGTTTTTGAAATCTTTTTCATTTAGTGAAACTTTAATCTGTAGGATTTTATTCACCTCTCATTGATTATTAGGCCACACCAATCAGATGTTTACGGGCAGCCCGACTCCCACCTAATTTCTTTGCTCCAGTCAAATTTTGATTACCTTATGCAAACAAAAGGTTCCCTACTTAATTGGATACGAATATATATAACTTCTTTTCGAAGTTTCTGGTTGTTTGCATGAAAAAAACCATTACATTAAAAGTGTAATGGTTACAATCCTATAGTGTCCTCTTTAATCTCAGAATGACTTCTCATCTATACCTATCTTATTAAAAACTTTACTTTCAAAAATTCGGCCTATATGAATATCTGTTTGACAACCATCTTTGAATTGAACTTTAAATAGTAGAACACAAATGAAATCATTGTCAGCCTTTGTTAATACACGTACTATTTGAATTGAGTTGTTGTATTTTCGTAAATTAAACTGGGCTGTAATAAAACCTTCTCTTTACTATTTAGTAAAGAGAAGGTTTTATTAGGTCAATTCATAAGGCTGATTTTCTTTATACGTTTATAATTGTTTCTTCAAATGTAACGATTGGCTCTACAAATTCCATCATAACGAAAGCGTTTTTAATACGTCTTGTTAAAACTTCTTTTAATTCTGCACACTTTTCTTCTGTAAGTGATTTTACAAATACAAAATTGTGATAATAGACCACACTCTTCTCTTTACTTAAAGGATTTAAAAACATCCCCTCTTTTGTAACGAAAGCGTTAGAATGCCCCGATAGAGTTGAAAGAAACGTCTCTAAAATTTTTATTTCTCTATTTGAAAACTGTTCCTCACAAACTACTTTAATATTCATTTCTGTTATCATTTATATATTCCCCCAACCAATTTTTTCACAAGGGGATAACTATAATACTATTAAAATTTCACGAGACTCCCCTTGCCGTTCAAAAAATTCACCAGAAAACTAGTTTGCTTAACTTTCTTTTTCCCTTTACTCATATGAATCTCTCCTTTCATATATATTACTTCTCCATTTTTAATTGAATACCTTTTTATATTTGAGTTTTTCTATATTTTTAGTCAGATTTATACAGATCATAACTCCATTTCTTTTCATTCCTTATACTATATTCACCTGAATACTATTACTTTTGAGAAACGCTTATTTATACTTATTGAAGAAATCACTTACTGTACTCCTAAAAACAATGCTGCCTTCCCTATAAAACTTTGCTTATCTACTTTACGTTTAGAGCTACATATTATCTCTCTTTTGATTAATTTGTTTAGCTACATAATTTACATAGAAATATTGGTTCGCCAATTCTGAAAAATTTTACTTTGCATATAATAACCTTAAACAAAATATAACTTTTACCATAGGAGCACTCTATACTTTTTTATTAAATAAAAAATTTTTCATTGATAAACAAAACTAAATATTCACTAATATAACTATCCGTGGTTTAATATATGTAATAAACAAATATTTCTGTCTTTTATAAGGAGGTACTATGAAAGCAAACGTAGGGGATACTATACTTTTTCAACGAAATAATTTAAAGATTACAGGGTCTGTACTAAAACTATATACTGAATCGGTCTTAGTTGAAATTACAGATGTAAGCGGTGGTACTTTTGAATTTGATCGAACGATAGTAAATCATAAAAACTATAAAATTTTAAATGCAAATACATAAAGTAAAACTTTAATCAACCCTCACCAATCGGGCATTAACGGGCAGTTTATCTCCCATCCTAATTTCTTTGCTCAAGCTAAATTTTGAGGTGGAAGTTTCATTGCCCGTTAATGCGGGATAAAACAACACAAAATAGCCTCTGCTCACCAGCAGAGGCTATTTTATATCATAATACTTCATTAGTTTATATACCCTAAAACATTAACAATCTTACTCGCTTTTAAATTATTAATGTGATAATAAATTTCTAAACCCTTTCGCTCAGCTCGTAACACTTTACCTTTCATTTTTGATAAATGTTGCGAAACAGTCGATTGTGGAATATTCAACAATTCTGTTAATTGTGTTACATTACAAGTTTTTCTAGTACTTAATTCATTTACAATTTGTAATCGGATTGGATGCGCCATAATTTTTAAAATATCTACATCCTCTTCTGAAACTACACTTTTTTTCATTTCACTCGTATATGTTGTCATAAGACATTCCCCTTTTATATGAATTCCTTTTTATTAAGATCCATTTCTACAAAATTCAATACTCCCGCTCAAGACCTTTATATAGAAATAATAGGATCTCAAATTTTCAAAAATAGAACTTACAATTATTCACTTTTTTTATTTATTCATTTATTTATTTGGTACATATACATAATACAATGTTAATATGTGCTCTATGTGAAGTTAGCATAAATTTATGATGAAGATTTATTTAATGACTTGCATCCTACTACGTGCTGGATAGTTTTATGCATTTTGTATCTTCCGCATAAAACTATCCAGTAATCTTAACACATTTTAGGCGTTTGTATATACTATTTACAAAACAATTTGGCAAAGGAGGATTTCATATGCCTACAATGTTACAAGAAGAAATTGAAGAAGCACGTGAGACATATGTCAGTCGTATCATTTTAGTTGGTGGATCAACTCTATTTTTAGTAGGTGGTGTTATATCGGCAATCGTAGCTTTTAAAGCTTATAATCGTTTGGAAAATACACCGCCTTCTTCTGATAATTCATAGGTGAGTTATCAAATTTTGAATAACAAACATACAAAGGCCGTCTCTAAAAAAAGAGACGGCCTTTGATTTTTCATAAGTTCTACATTTAATAACGATTAGAACCAGCTTACATACTTTTATTTAAATTTAAATGTAAATAAAACATTTTAAAATATAAACTATTACTTACATAATAAATTTATGAAACAATTCGAGAAAAGCGTGATTAAATCTTTTAGCATGAACTAAAATTGAACTTACTTCACCACAAACCGAGTCTGACTACACCCATCCTTCTGCTTTGTTACTTCTAATACAGCTGGCATTGCGTTTTTCAACTCTTGAACGTGTGAAATAACACCGATAAATCGGCCTGATTTTTGTAAGTCAATTAAAGCGTCTACTGCTTTCGTTAATGATTCCTCATCTAATGAACCGAAACCTTCATCGATAAACATCGTTTCAATGGAAATACCACCTTCATACGCTTGAATGACGTCTGCCATTCCAAGCGCCAAGCAAAGCGATGCGTTAAACTTCTCACCGCCAGATAATGTTTTCACATCACGTGTTTGGCCGGTGTATGCATCGTACACATCTAAACCTAATCCACTTTGACGGTTTCTTTTTTCAACTCGCTCACTTCTTTTTAAATAAAATTGCCCATTTGATAATTTTCGTAATCGTTCGTTTGCAATTTGAACAATTTGTTCTAAATACTCAATTAAGATGTAACGCTCGAATGATATGCGACTTTCGTTATCGCCTTTCATTACTTCATATAAATCAACTAGTTCTTGGAAAGCTTTTTCTTCCTCATGAATTTGTTCATCAATACGTCTAATATTTTCATGTAAATCAGAAATATATGTTACAGCGTTTTGCGCACGTTGTCGTTTTTCTTTACTTATATCGAGATTGATTTCTAATTCTTTTATATGCTCACCTAACGATGTAATATCTATAAACTTTTTATCTTTTAATTCAGCATGTAACTCTTCAATTTGTTTTGCAAGTACTTCAAGAGATGAATAGTAACTTTGAATTTCTTTTTGTAACATCTCCATCTCAGCATCATTTAACTTAGCTTCTTTATACGTTAGCTGATCTATAAATCCCCTCTGCTCTAGTTCTTTCATAAAGCGCGCGAGAGTCTCTTCTTTCTTCAATTTTGCACTTTCAAATTGATTAGATGCACCTTCATGTTCTGCTTGAATACGTATATTTTCATTTTGCCAATGTTGATATGCTTCTTGCACTTTCTTCCATTCGTCTTCCATTAACCTAAGTTGTTGCATTGCTTGGTCAAACTGTGCTTTCCAAGCTTGTACTGTTTGTAAGTTATCTGGAATATTTTGCTTATCATGTTCATATGACGTACGAAGTTGCATGCACTCCATTTCTGTACGGTGCTGCAATGTTTCTGCTTCACGCTTTTGTTTTTGAAGTTCATCTACTTTTTCTTCTACACTTTTTATATTCACAGCAATTTGCTTACGCGTTTCTTCGCTTTCTTTTAACGTATTAACTTCTGCCGCTAATTGTTTTCCTTTTTGAACGAGTGCACTGTACGTTTCAACTAATTCATCTGAGTGATACCCTCGTTTCATGACTTCTTCGATCACCTGTTCATATTGTAGTCGATAGAAATTCCATTTCTCCTCTACTTGAACATGTAATTTTTCAGCGACATTTTTCTTGTCTCTTAAATCATTTAACTCTTTTTCATCAATCGCATCACTTTGCTCTGTCGCTTTTTTCGGATGATTCGTACTACCACAAACTGGACAAGATTCACCATCATGTAAATGAAGTGCTAATATGCCTGCTTGTTCGCTTAGCCAGCGGCGTTCCATATTTTCATATGCACGAACTGCCTCTTGCATCTTAGTATATGCTGCTTCTTTTTCTTGCTCGAATTTTTGTTTCTCTTGCCAAACGTCATATGCTTGCTTTAAAACTTTTGCATCTTCTCGCATGTTCGTTAGTTCTTCTACTTTCGCTACATACTGCTCAAGTGCTTGTTCCAATTGCTGTAATTCACCAGACATTCTCTGTTTTTGATTTGTATGCTCTTCTAGTAGTTGATCGAGCTTTTGCATACTTTCTTTTAATCTTCCTAGTTGAATTTCAGCGTTTTGTAAATTCAACTTTTTTTCAGCTAATGATGCAATAATTGATTGTAATTCTTCTAATCTTTGGACAAGTTTTTTAGCATCTTCTCGTTCAAGTTCTTTATTTTTTTCTACTTCGTATTTCTGCTGTGCAAGTGTAAAACTGGTTATTATATTCTCTTTTTTTACGATAATCTGCTTTAATAAACTTTCAGCCTTCTGTTCATTTTGCATTGCTTCCTCGTGCCATTGCTCAAATGGTAATAAATGCTTTGCTTGTTCCGCACGTCTAAAAGATGTTTCTTTCCTTTCAATGACTGCACGGTTTTCTTGTAAAGTGTTGTATCTCTCATTCTTTTGTTGTAAATCTGTAAATTTCTCATTTACAGATTTTGCTGCATGAAAACGTGTTTCAGCTTCTTTTAATTGCTTTGTTCGAGCATCTTGTTCTAGTTGTAATTGCGCAACCTCTGTCTTATATGCCGTTGTTTCTTGCTCTAACGCCTCTACTACTTGATGCGTATTTACATGTTCTTGTTCCACTAATGTCTCTAATAATGCTCCATCTCGAATTGGTAGTTTAAATACATTGCGGAAATGTAACTCTCGCTCTTTTTGTTTTTCTTGCAGAACGTCTTTCCATTGTTTTCGTTTTTGATCAAGTAATTCACGCATTAATTTATAACGATCTGTTTTAAAAATACGACGTAAAATCTCTTCTTTGTTTTCTGTCTCAGATGTTAATAGTTTTCGGAATTCTCCTTGTGGTAACATAACAATTTGACTAAATTGATGTTTACTTAACCCAATTAAATCTTCCACTTTTTTGTTTACATCTGTTACATGAAAACGATCAACAGCTGGAATTTTTTCTCCATCCATAACGTCATATAATTCTACTGCATGTCCTGTAATCGTCTTATTCCCTTGTTTTTTATGGCCAAGTTGCCGTTTTATTTCATAGCGCTTCCCTTTTAACTGAAAAGTTAGTTCTACACTTGTATAAACATTATCATCAGCAAACTGACTTCGAAGCATGCTCGTATCACTACGTTCTTCCCCACTAGCTTCACCATATAATACGTAACAAATCGCATCAAAAATCGTTGTTTTTCCAGCTCCCGTATTTCCAGAAATGGCGAAGATACGATGCTCTCCAAGATCATCAAAATTGATTACTTCTGTCTGTTTATATGGCCCAAATGCTGTCATAATTAGCTGAATCGGTCTCATCCTCGTTCACCTTCCCGTTCTTGCACTGTTTGTAATACTTCTACAAATAGACGTTCTTTCTCTTCTGATAAATCTAAGCCTTTCATTTCTTTATAAAAAGCTTTTAAAAGAGATACATCATCCGTTTTATGTCTTGAAACAGTTACTTCATTTGACTCTGTGAACTCTCGCCTTTGAATAGACCTTTCAACATGCATTGCATTTGGATATACAGAGCGTATTTTTTCCATTGGCTGCAAAACAGGATTTTCATCTAATAGTTTTACAAACACGTAATCTTCACTTACCGGATGTTGTAATAATTCATCTATTTTCGCTTCTACTGTTCGCATTTTACGACGTGGTGTAAGTAATCTTTTTTCAATTGTTGTTTCACCCTTTTCGTCCAGTTCCACGATATAATATCCTTTTTTATGTTTTTCTTCAGAAATAGAATATGCAAGTGGCGAACCTGAATATCGAATTGTCTCATTACGTACGAAATGCGCTTGATGTAAATGTCCAAGCGCTGTGTAATGAAATTTATCAAAATAATGACTATTTACGTATTCAGCACCACCAATTGAAAGCGGACGTTCTGCATCACTTGTATTCTCCTCCGCTTCTCCCGCAGAAGTTACAAATGCATGACCTACAAATACATGTCTTGCTTCTTTATCCATCGTTTCAGAAAGTTCATTCATAAAAATACGCATCGCATCATCATGAGATCGGACGTCTTCGTTTTTCAATACATGTCTAACTATGCTTGGATCCGCATAGGGAACTAGATGGAAGTGAACCTCGCCATATTCATCATTTAATACAATGGGTTCATATGGAAATTGAAATTGCCCCACAATAAATAATCCTTGTTTCTTCATTAAACTACTACCGAAATGTATACGATCTGGACTATCATGGTTTCCTGCAACTGCGATAACTGGTGTTTGTAAATCAATCACTATTTTTTGTAATACATCATTTAATAAGTCTACTGCTTCCGTAGGTGGAATTGCTCGGTCATATAAGTCCCCTGCAATAATTACGGCATCTGGTTTTTCTTCTTCAATAGCTTGTACAAACTGATCTAATACAATCTTTTGATCTTCAGTCATATACACGCCATGAACAAGCTTGCCTAAATGCCAATCCGCTGTATGAAATAACTTCATAATTTCCTTCTCCTTTTAATTTACTGAGTTTAGTGATACGAGTTGATAGTTTACTGTAGTTTTTCCGTTCTCCCACTCTAACTTTTGTATAATCGCACTACCAATTCTTTCTTCATTTGATTTATATAAAGGTAATATTTCTTGAACTGCAAATAAATGATAACCATTCAAGTTTAATTGAAATATGTTTTCTTCCATATGTAATCTTACTTCTTTTTCATTTGAAACTATTTTTGTGTGCATCTCAAATTTCATAATAGATACAACCCCTTCTTATAATCTCTACATTTTAATAGTATAGTGGCTATGCAAGATTGACAAGTACATACACGGTAAAGTACACACTTTTCTGTTGCTATATGTTTTATGTTTTTATTAAAATTACGGTATGTGAAATTTAATGCTATACAAAAATAAAAATGTCTATTTAGACATTTTTATTTTTGCATATAATCTTTCATTACATAATATAAAATCGTTATTAAAACGCTCGCTACGAAAAATGAAAAAACCACCACAATATACCCATCTTTATTTAATAGAAAACATAAGGAAATAGATACGATAAAAATCGGAAATACGAGACGAACTTTATCCTTTACTTCTTCTGTCGTATCTGTATGATGAAAAAACTGAGTAATCCCTATCATTAATGATGACAAGATAATAACCGACAATAATAAAGGTCCTGGCATTCCGATTTCTCCTTTCTCTATTTCTAATTCCATGTAAACATTCTTTATCATTTAAACCATCTGTTTTCAAGAAATTTTTTACATTTTACACATTTATAATAGCGCTTTTGCCATAATAATTTCAAATAATATCACTTACATTAATAATGTATTATTCATCTTCAATATTCAAAATCCTGCAAAGATAACTCGGCAAAATATGCGTTGAATAAAGTGAAGCATGAATTAATAGGTATGAACAAAACTCCCACTGCCTATCGCTCGTACCTATCAAACTTTTAACAGCCATTCTCTTCTACCTAACTTTCTCGTATGCGTCGAATTTCAAGGTGTGGGCCTTCTTATCCACAAATAGCGGAATAAAATAACACTTACCGTCAACTTTAGACAAAATTTATACAGGACATTTCAATACGTATCAAGAATTAAGAATAAGAAGATATATAAGGGAGGATGAATCATGACTGAAAACGTTTTATTTTCTGTTAGTGAAAACGGCGTTGCATCAATTACTTTAAACCGCCCAAAAGCACTTAACTCTTTATCTTATGATATGTTACAACCAATTGGGCAAAAACTTAAAGAATGGGAGAACGATGAGCGCATTGCAATTATCGTATTAAAGGGAGCCGGAACGAAAGGTTTTTGCGCAGGCGGTGACATTAAAACTCTTTACGAAGCACGTTCAAACGAAGTTGCTTTACAGCATGCAGAACGTTTTTTTGAAGAAGAGTATGAAATTGATACATATATTTATCAATATAAAAAACCGATTATCGCTTGTTTAGATGGAATTGTAATGGGTGGTGGTGTCGGACTTACAAATGGTGCGAAGTATCGTATTGTGACGGAGCGCACAAAATGGGCGATGCCTGAGATGAACATCGGCTTCTTTCCAGACGTCGGCGCCGCATATTTCTTAAACAAAGCACCTGGATATACAGGATATTACGTTGCTTTAACAGCATCTATTTTAAAAGCTTCTGACGTATTATTTATTCATGCTGCTGATTACTTTATGACGTCTGATTCATTACCAGCTTTTCTAGCCGAACTTGACAACGTAAATTGGCATACTGAAGATGTACATACTCATTTAAAAGCAGTTCTTCAAACCTTTACATCTACTCCTGGCTTAGAAAGCAAACTTGCTGCTTCATTAGAGGAAATTAATACACACTTTGCCTTAGAAACGATTGAAGAAATTATCGACTCATTAGAAAAAGGAGATAGCGAATTCGCTTTACAAACGAAACAAATATTATTATCAAAATCTCCAATTTCATTAAAAGTAACTTTAAAACAACTATTAGATGGCAAAGGAAAATCTGTTGAAGAATGTTTCGCTACAGATCTTATACTTGCTAAAAATTTCATGAGACATGAAGATTTCTTCGAGGGCGTACGCTCCGTTGTCGTTGATAAAGACCAAAATCCGAATTATAAATATAAACAGGTAAACGATGTTTCAGAAGACGACGTAAATCGTTTCTTTAACTTACTTAATGCCTAACAGTGAGGCTATATTTGTAGTGTATTCACCACTACGAATATAGCCTCTTCTTATTTAATATTTTTTAACAAAATTTAATTTTATTAAATTAAATTTTGTGCTACACTAATTTTAATCAAATATTCTAAAAATAAAGAAGGAGGACGAATATGATAGAAAATTATCTTCTTTTCATCATTATGTCTATTTGTCTAATCATTTTACCTGGACCTGATACAGCGATGGCTACGAAGAACACATTAGTTGCTGGTAAAATGGGCGGTGTTAAAACAGTATTCGGTACATGTGTTGCACTTTTGATTCATACTTTAGCTGCTGTAATTGGTCTTTCCGCACTTATTGTAAAGTCAGCTCTTTTATTTTCTATTTTCAAATATGTTGGGGCCCTTTATTTAATCTATATTGGTATTAAAGCCCTATTAGCAGTGAAAAACAAAGAAGGTGTAAATACAAATGATGTATCTATAAATAATGATAAAGAACATACTTCTTGTTTTCGCCAAGGGTTTCTTACGAATTTATTAAACCCTAAAATTGCAGTCTTCTTTTTAACTTTTTTACCACAATTTTTAAATCCAAGTCATAATACATTTATTCAGCTTCTTGTAATGGGTCTTACTTATCTCGTTTTAACAATCATTTGGTTTACCTTTTATATATTTTTAATTGATAAAATTAGTGCTTTTATGAAGAAACCGAAGACGCAACGTTATATTCAAGGGCTAACAGGAATCGTTTTAATTGGATTTGGTATTAAACTAGCATTAGAAAAAAATAATTAATAGAGTGAAACTTTAATCAGTGAGGGGGTTGTTCATCTCCCCCTGGTTATTAGCCTTCACCAATCGGGCGTTTACGGACAGCAGGGCTTCCACTTAACTTCTTTGCTCCAGCCAAATTTGGAGGTGGGAGTTTTACTGCTCGCAAATAGCGAGATAAAAGCGAAAAACACCACTATTAATAGTGGTGTTTTTCATTTAACAACTAATCTGGCAGTCTACTCTTTATTAAAACCAGCGCTCCGTTACAACCTTTTTACGTGTATAGAATTGAACACCATCTGTACCATTTGTACCTAAATCACCAAAGAAGGAAGCTTTATTTCCTGCAAATGCGAAGAATGCCATTGGTGCTGGAACGTTTACGTTTACACCGATCATACCAGCATCGATATTATCACGGAACGTTTGTGCATGTTTACCATTTGAAGTGTAAATAACCGCGCCATTTGCAAATTTAGATTGATTTGTTAATTTAATACCTTCTTCTAAATCTTTCACTCTCACAATACTTAATACTGGAGCGAAAATTTCATCTTGCCAAATTTTCATTTCTTGGTTTACGCCATCAAAGATTGTTGCTCCAACGAAGTAACCCTCTCCAACTTCTTCATTAATTTTACGACCATCTACTAATAAAGTTGCTCCATCTGCTACACCGCTATTAATATAGCCTAAAACACGCTCTTTATGCGATTCACGGATTAATGGTCCAACGTAATTATCTTCGTTGAAACCGTCACCTACCTTTAGTTTTTTCGTCTCTGCTACTAGTACGTCGATAAAGTCATCAGCAATTTCATCTACTACTGCTACTACTGAACATGCCATGCAGCGCTCTCCACTACTTGCAAACGCAGATCCAATTACACCTTGTACCGTTTTTTCAAGATTGCAATCTGGCATTACAATCGCATGATTTTTCGCACCTGCTAACGCTTGTACACGTTTTCCATGTTTCGTACCTGTTTCATATACGTAACGAGCTACCGGCTCAGAACCAACGAACGAAACAGCTTGAATATCTTTATTTTCTAAAATGCTATTTACAACATCTTTTCCGCCTTGTACTAAATTTAATACCCCTTTTGGAAAACCAGCTTCATAGAATAACTCTACAAGTCGCTCTGCTAAAAGTGGCGTTCTCTCAGATGTTTTTAATACGAACGTATTACCGCAAGCAATTGCAAGTGGGAACATCCATAATGGAATCATCATTGGGAAGTTAAACGGTGTAATACCCGCAACAACTCCAATTGGATAGCGCCAGATCGATCCATCAATTCCGCTTGCGATATTAGGAAGAGCTTGTCCCATCATTAAGTTTGGAGCTGATGTTGCAAGTTCTACCGCTTCAATACCACGTTGTACTTCACCTGTTGCATCTGTTAGCGTTTTACCATTTTCTAGCGTAATGATTTTTGCAAGCTCATCTTTATTTTCTTGTAATAGCTGTAAATATTTATATAGATTTCTTGAACGATTCGGAACTGGTACTTTAGACCATGTTTCAAATGCCGCTTTTGCCGCTTCAACAGCCTTTTCAACGTCTTCTTTTGGAGAAAGTGGAACGTAAGCAATGATTTTTCCAGTCGCTGGATTCGGAACCGCTTCTACTTCTGTACCAGTAGATTCTACCCACTCGCCATTAATATGATTTTTTACTCGTTTAATTTCAGTTGTAATCATTGTATTCTCTCCTTTTTATGATTTATTTTTGATTAGAAATTAATTGTTCGCTAACTTTCTTATATAAAGCAGCCATATCGTTTTCACCATATCCTGCCTCACTCGCTTCTTCATATACATTTAATAACATTTCACTTACAGGTAAGTGAAGTTCACTTTCCTTAGCTAAATCAACTGCAAAGCCTAAATCTTTTTTTAATAGATTTACAGTAAATCCTGGCTCATAGTTTTCTCCTGCAATGAAACTTTTATAATTGCGCTCATAAATTCTACTTTGACCGTAACTTACATTTAAAATATCAAACATTTTATCTAAATCCATATTACTCTTTTTCGCTAATGTTAAAGCTTCACTCACACCAGCTGTATAGAAACCAATTAATAGATTGTTAATTAATTTAACAGTCGTACCACTATCAATTTGCTCGCTTACGTGGAAAATATTTGCTCCTAACACTTCCATGATAGATTCAGTTTTATCATATACGTCTTTTGATCCACCTACCATAAACGTTAATGTACGATTTTCTGCACCAATTACCCCACCGCTAACTGGTGCGGCTAAAAAGTCTACTTTCTTTTCTTTCGCCGACTCCTCTAACTGTTTGTTTAATTGTGGAGATACAGTACTTGTATCAATTAATACGACATTCGAGTGGCTATTTTCAAATAATCCTTCTTCCCCAAAATATACTGCTTCAACAGCACGAGGTGAAGGTAAACTTGTAAAAATCACATCGCATGTCTCTGCTAATTTTGAGATTGATAAGCCGATAATTCCTCCTTCTTTTTCAAAGGAAGCTTCAGCCTCTTTATTTAAGTCCACACCATATACTGTGTAACTTGATTTAACTAAATTTTTAGACATCGGAAGGCCCATGTTACCTAAACCGATAAAACCAATCTTTTTCATATCGCTTTCCTCCTATTTACACAATATATTTCCCACGATTTATAATAGCTTTCGCAATTTCTCTCTTTTTCGTAAATACGTTCGTGTATAAAGGCACTAATAATTGACGGATTTCAGCTAACATTACGTGTCTATCTTGTTCTTCTGTGACAGCCGCTGAAAGTATAGAAATCGCCGCTTCTTCTACTTTACGATAGCCTTCCTCACAAATAACATCCGTTATCATTTGTTTTGTACGCTCTTTTTCTTCACCATTTTTATTAATTGCTTTACTCGTACGTAAAAATGCTGATTCCATGACGTACACGTCCGTCAACATATTTGATAATACACGTGAATATTCTTGCTCTTGATCAATTTTTAATCCTGGAGTTTTAGAGAGCGTTTTCAAAGATTGTTTCAACAATTTTTTCGCTAATAAAATGTAACGATGGTTTCTTTCTACAGTTGCTATATCAATTTCTACTTCAGTATCTTCTATTTGTTCGATTTGCTTCATTAACATTTTAGCAACTGTTAATCTATTAATTTCATTTGTTCCTTCAAAAATACGACTAATTCTAGCATCACGATATAATCGTTCTACTTCGTATTCTTGCATATAACCGTAACCGCCATGAATTTGTACAGCTTCATCTACGATATAAGCAAGTGTTTCAGAAGCGTTCACTTTATTCAGTGCACATTCAATTGCAAATTGGGACATTTTTTTCATAAGGTCCTCATCACTCTCATGAATTGCGTCATCAATTACACCTGCTGTACGATAAGCTGCACTTTCTGCTCCATATGTTGTAATGATCATATTTGCAATTTTCTCTTGTATCATCGTAAAGTCTACTAATTCCGTTTGGAACTGTTTTCGCTCTTTTCCATATTGAACTGACAAACCAATTGCTTGTTTTGCTGTTCCAATATTTCCAAAAGCAAGTTTTAGTCTAGCGAAGTTAAGAATATTAAGGGCTACGTGATGCCCTTTCCCAACTTCCCCTAACACATTTTCAGCAGGGATAACTACATCTTCTAAAATAAGCGTCGCTGTAGAAGAACCTTTAATCCCCATTTTCTTTTCTTCTAATCCAATAGATACACCTTCACATGTTCTTTCGACAATAAACGCTGTCATTCCTTTATTTGTCTTCGCAAAAACAACGTATACATCTGCCATATGAGCATTTGTAATCCACTGCTTCTCACCATTCAACTTCCAAGCTGTACCCTCTTCATTCAAAACTGCGCTTGTTTTTGCACTTAATGCATCAGAACCAGCATTTGGCTCAGTTAGAGCATAAGCCCCAATCCATTCTCCCGATGCGATTTTTGGTAAATATTTTTCTTTCTGTTCTTTCGTTCCGTAATATATGTAAGGCAATGTACCGACACCAGCGTGTATATTAAAAGAAACGCTAAATGCACCAGCGTAACCCATCTTCTCTGCTACAAGACCTGAGACAGCCTTTCCTAACTCGAACCCGCCATAATCTTCTGGTACCTCAATGCCTAATAATCCAAGTTCCCCAGCTTTCTCAAATAATTGACGAGAAACTTTATAGTTATGTTTTTCAATGTTTTCAATTTGTGGGACAATTTCCTGTTTAACGAATTGTTCTGTCGTTTTTGCGATTAAGTCTTCATCCCCTGAAAAATCTTCTGGTGTAAAAAAAGTATTGTTCACATCTTTATTGATTGAAAAAAATTCATCCCAAGGTAACTTCGTTTTCTCCATCTGAATCCCCCTATCATTTCGACCTTCATTGCTTTTTGCGTATGCTCGTCTACGATGAGTGGAATATCTTATTATTGAAAACAGAAGGCGATGAATTTTCACATCAAGCAGTTCATTTTGCCAAAGATGTATTCTCATCGCCCTAGTTGTTTTATCTATTGATCTTCTGATAATACTGTTTTTGCAATTCCAGTATCTAATTCTTCAAAGTCATGATATGAAATTGTCTCATATAGCTCGCTTCTCGTTTGCATATTTGAAAGTGCATCTTTTTGAGAACCAGTCTCTTTAATTAGCGTGAATACATTCTCATATGCTTTTGCAGCAACTCGAAGCGACGTTACTGGATAAATCACCATTTGGAAGCCCATATTCGCAAATTCCTCAGCACTATAATATGGTGTTTTCCCAAACTCAGTCATATTTGCTAGTAAAGGTGCATTCACTTTGCTAGTAAATAAACGGAATTCTTCTTCCGATTGAAGCGCTTCTGGGAAAATTGCGTCTGCACCTGCTTTAACATATGCATTCGCTCTTTCAATCGCAGCATCTAGTCCTTCTACACCGCGAGCATCTGTGCGTGCAACAATATATAAGCTTGGCGCAACTTCTTTAATCGCTTTAATTTTTTGAACTAATTCTTCTGTCGTAACAAGTTTCTTACCATTTAAATGTCCACATTTCTTTGGTAATTGTTGATCTTCAATTTGAACAGCCGCTACTTTTGCCTCTACCATTTCTACAGCTGTTCTCGCTACGTTTAGTACTCCACCAAATCCTGTATCAATATCAACAAGAACTGGTAAATCTGTAGCTCTAACTAGATCTCTTGCTCTTTCAGCTACTTCAGTAGATGTCACGATACCTAAATCTGGTAGACCTTTACTTGCAGTGTAAGCAGCTCCTGATAAATAAAGAGCTGAAAAACCTGTATTTTTTGCAACAAGAGCGGCCATTGCATCATGAGCACCTGGAATTTGCAAAATTTCATTTGCTTCTACTAAAGCTCGGAAGCCATTCGCAAGCTCTTCTTGTGTTGACTGTTTATTCACAACCCAAGCCATTCTAAATTCCCCCTATTATTAAATTAAGAATAGATCTACAAATTCGTTTACATTCATATTTTCTAGTTTTTCTTCATTTAAACAAACTTCATGAATTTGTTCTTGTTGCTTACTAGAATAATGACCTGCCATATTTGCAGTGAATTTTTGAACAACTTTTGGAATCGCTTCGTCTCTACGGAAACGGTGACCAAGTGGGTATTCACATTCCACGTTTTCTGTTACAGTACCATCTTTAAAATGAACTTGAACAGCGTTGGCGATTGAGCGCTTGTTCGGGTCAAGATAATCTAAACTGTACTGTTTGTTTTCAACAACAACCATCTTATTACGTAATTCATCTACACGTGAATCATTTGCTACTACATCCTCATAATCGTCCGCTACGATATCTCCTTTTAATAAACCAATTGCCGTAATGTATTGTAAACAATGATCACGATCAGCTGGGTTATTTAATGGACCTTCTTTATCGATAATACGAATTGCTGATTCATGAGTTGTAATTGTAATACGATCAATTTCATCTAATCTTTCTTTAATTTCCGGATTTAATTTCACTGCACATTCTGCAGCTGTTTGTGCATGGAATTCTGCTGGATATGATACTTTAAATAATACATTTTCCATTACATAAGACTCTAGTGGTCTAGCTAATTTTAATTCTTGTTTGTTAAATAATACATCTTGGAATCCCCATCCTGGCGCAGATAATGCTGTTGGATAACCCATTTCACCTTTTAGAGCAGTCATTGCAAGATGAACACCGCGACTCGTCGCATCACCTGCTGCCCATGATTTACGTGATCCAGTATTTGGAGCATGTCGATATGTACGAAGACTAGAGTTATCAATCCACGCATGTGATAATGCATTAAAGATTTCTTCACGTGTTCCACCAAGCATTTTCGCAACTACTGCAGTTGTTGCTACTTTTACATATAATACGTGGTCAAGACCAACGCGGTTTAAGCTGTTTTCTAAAGCAAGTACACCTTGAATTTCATGTGCTTTAATCATCATTTCTAGTACTTCACGTACTTTTAATGGTTCTTTTCCTTCTGAAATACGAACACGGCTAATATAATCTGCAACTGCTAAAATTCCGCCTAAGTTATCAGATGGATGTCCCCATTCTGCTGCAAGCCAAGTATCGTTATAGTCTAACCAACGGATCATACATCCAATATTGAATGCACCTTTTACTGGATCTAGTACATAAGACGTTCCTGGTACACGTGTGCCGTTTGGCACAACCGTTCCTGGTACAACTGGACCTAATAATTTCGTACACTCTGGATATTGCAGTGCTAAAATTCCGCATCCAAGTGTATCTAATAATACGTAGCGAGCAGTACTAAATGCTTCTGCACTAGTAACCTCTTTATTTAATACATAATCCGTAATTTCTTCTAATAATGCATCTTTTTGTTTAATTTCATTTGTTTTAATCATGCTATTCTTCCCTTTCTGTCGAAAATTCGTTATTATTAATGATGGGTGTCTGTCAAACACCCATCTGGCGGGCGGCGCTAACAACTCCCCAGTTGTTCTTATTTACTAAGTACATGTCGCTCGCCAACATAATTTACACGTGGACGGAACAAGCGATTATTTGCATGTTGCTCAATAACGTGCGCACATAGTCCTACTGTTCTAGAGCTAAAGAAGATTGGTGTGTACAGTTGAATTGGGATACCAAGCATCCAATATACTGGTGCTGCATAATAATCAAGATTCGGATAAATGCCTTTTTCCTTCTCCATGATTTTCTCTCCAGCTTCACACATTTCATATAGTGTATAATCGCCTTTTACATCACATAGCTGTTTTAAAGCTTCCTTCATCATAAGTGCTCTTGGATCCATTTTCTTCATATAAACACGGTGTCCAAAGCCCATAATTTTTTCTTTGTTATATAGTTTTTTCTGTAATAACTCTTCAAACTTCTCAACATTGCCAGCCTCTAAAAGCATGTACATAACAGCTTCATTCGCACCGCCGTGTAAGCTCCCCTTTAAAGATGCAACCGCACCAGTTAGAGCACCGTATAAATCTGATTGTGTTGACGCAATTACACGCGCTGTAAATGTGGAGTTTGGCATTTCATGTTCACTATATAAAACAAGGGAACGATCAAAGATCTTCTCCTCAAGTTCAGTCGGTTTCTTACCAGTTAACATATAGAAGAAATTCGCACTATATGACAATTCCTGAAGAGGCTCAATTGGCTCCTCATTATTTAAAATATGATAGCTATTTGCTACAATATTTGGTACTTTACTTAAAAGCTTATAACCTCGATCTTTGTTTACTTCTAACGAGCGATTTTCAATATCATTATCATAACCAGCTAATGCAGACACACCTGTACGCAAGCCATCCATAGGATGCGTTTCTTTAGGCAACGCCTTTAGAACGTTGAATACCCCTTCTGGCACTGCATATTCTTCTTTTAATTTCTTTTCAAGTGTTTCTTTTTCATCCTCATTCGGTAGATGTTCTTCTAATAAAAGGTGCACAATGTCTAAATACTCTTTTGTTTTTGAGAGTTCGATTAAATCATACCCTTGAATTACAATTTCACCTTTTACTGTGTCAAGAAACGAGATTTTCGTCTCCGCTGCTACTACACCATCTAATCCCGGGGAAAATTTTTCTTCAGCTTTCATTATTATTTCCTCCAATCCTAATAGATCTTCGTGCACATAACTGTAAGCCTTTACAATACTTTAGAACTACATTTCTATTTCAATGTATCAGAGTTTTTAGAAGATTTCAATTTATTTTATAATGATAAGTTTCCTATACTTTTACCGATGTAACAATACAGTTTTTTGAAAATAATTTTCATATTTTACAAAGAAAGGACAGACTTCTTTTTAAAACAAAATATAGAGATAAACCATATAGCCCCATCAAACATATCTTTTTTCCGAATTTAATTACAAAATAGAAAAAAACGAGCTGCACACATGTACAGCTCGTTTCTATATGATATTTATTTCACTATCGCCTAAATATAATTCTTATATAAAAATTATTCATTTTTAATAAAGTTATTATTTTACATAATTAAATTGAATTTCTTCTGTTTCTTTACGATAACTTACAACTAAATCATAGTTTTGAAAGTACCAAAGATCATCAAAGTCTACAAAAAATAGAATACCATCTTTCTTAACTGACACTATTTCCCCATCTGGTTTCTCAGAAACAATCCCTAAAGAATATCCGGGCTGAATTGAGCTATTTCCACCATATCTTACGACAAATCGAATACATTCATTGCGATTGATTCGTAATTCTTCTTTAAACCATTTTACAGCTTCGTTTTCAACGATAATATTCAACGTTATCCCTCTCGGCTTTATTCTTTTTCACTTAACTTTTGTCTTACAAACATACCAAAAACAAGTAAAGCTATTACAGCTGAAACAGAGCTTGCTGTAAATAAAATACGATAGCCAAACATTTGTGACACAAATCCAAGTAAAATTGCACCTAATCCGATACCTAAATCAAATGCTGTAAAAAATGAAGCGTTAGCAACTCCTCTTTTACTAGGATCAACAATTGTAAGCATCGCCGCTTGTAAAGCTGGCTGTGCTGAGCCAAATCCCATACCGTATAATGTCGCTGCAATAATGATGCCCGTCAAACCATTTGCCATCGTTAATACAACTATAGCTAAAATAGTAATACATAGTGCTGGAAGTATGATGGATACTTCTCCATATTTATCTAATAATTTACCTGAAATCGGTCTTACAATTGTTAATGCAATTGCATATACAAGAAAGAACGTCCCAGGATTCACATTAATTGAAGAAGCGAATAACGGTAAAAACGTTGTAATGCCACCGTATGCAAATGATAAAAAGAAAACAACAACCGTAATTGATAAAACGGATTTTTCAAATAGTTGAATTTTCCCTTTTTCCTTTTGTGGCGTGAATGGCATTTTCGTTATTAATGATAATATAACTGCCATGAAAGATAAAAGAGTTGCTAAAAGGAATAGACCATGAAATGAATAATATTGTACTACCCATAATCCAATCATCGGTCCGATTGCCATTGCAATTGTCATAGCCATCCCGTACCAGCCCATACCTTCTCCACGGCGTGAATCTGGAATAATATCAGTTATCGCAGTTCCAACAGCTGTTGTAGAAACGGCCCATGTCACTCCGTGAATAACGCGTAAAACTGCTAAAAGGACTATAGTCGATGCTAAATTATAGGAATACATCGTTAGCCCAAAAAGGATGAGTCCGAAAATAATAAAAGACCTTCTACCATATTGATCTAACATACCTCCAATAATCGGTCGTATTACAACAGCAGCTATTGTAAACATTCCCATCATCAATCCAACTTGTGATTCATTTCCACCAATCTCTTTAATGAATAGAGGAAGCGTTGGAACAAGTAAATAAAACCCTGTAAATAAAAATAATATCGCGAAAGACATTTGAATAAATGACTTCGTCCATAATCGTTCCATAAAAAACACCTCCATAAACACGTGAAATTTACGATTAACACCCCCATTGTACATTTTCTCTGTCTCTTTTCCCTCAGCAAAAAGACGTATCTTTTCATATTAAATAGTCCACTCTCAGCATTGATTGGTCGTACGACTTTGTACGTATGCTTTAACCGAAAGTCCTATGTATTTGTACCTTTATACGTGTTAAGAGAATATACTAATTTATTATCTCAACTTAGGAGTGATTATTTTTATGTGGGTATTATCAAGAGTAACTGCCGTGGTTCCTTCAACTCCCGGAATACATGTGCCCGCCGTCCATACAGCTAGCTCTGATGTTGGCATTGAACTTCCCGCAACTTGGCAACAATATCAAGTTCCCGGTCAAGTTACTCCCTCATTTTGGCATCACGGTACACACCCAAGTAGCACTACCTTTTATAACCCCAGTTATGTTCCATTACCCCCGACTCAAGTCTTTTATCATTTTCCATCCATTTATTTTCAAAATTTCTATGGTACGTTTAACATTTAAATAGCATCATTGCATAGCTCCTATATTTACTTCCAATCCATTTTCAACATAAAAAAGTCGAATTTCTTATGTAAGAAATTCGACTTTTTTAATTGCTTTTTATTAACTTTTCTTATTGCCCATTATTCGCAGGGACTTCCCCTGCATTTCCCCCATTATTCGGTGGAGTTGTCACTGGTGGGGTTGGATTCCCTTGCCCTCCCCCGTTACTTGGGGGCGTTGTGTTCCCGCCTTCTCCGTTATTCGGCGGCGTTGTGTTCCCGCCTCCTCCGTTATTCGGCGGCGTTGTGTTCCCGCCTTCTCCATTATTCGGAGGCGTTGTGTTTCCGCCTCCTCCGTTGTTTGGCGGCGTTGTATTTCCTTGACCATTTCCATTATTTTGTTCATTTTGTTTCTGTTCTTCTTGCTTCTTAAGGTCGTCTTGTTTCTTTTGTTCTTCTTGTTTCTTAAGATCATCTTGTTTCTTTTGTTCTTCTTGTTTCTTTAATTCTTCCTGTTTCTTAAGTTCTTCTTGTTTTTTCTCTTCTTCAGTTTTTTGTTGCTGATCTTGTTTCGGCTGTTCAGTTGTATTCGGTACGCTCGTATTTGGTGAAGAATCACGTTTCTCACCCTTTATACGTAACTCATTACCTTCTTTCACAACACTACTTGGCATCTTAAATTGTGATTTATCAGTAGCCATCTCGCTCATCATTTCTTTAAAGATCAACTGTGCAATTTTCGTATTTTTACTACTAATATAATCGTCTTTACTATCTTTCATATAACCAGTCCATACTGCCATCGTATACTGCGGTGTATATCCTGCAAACCAGCTATCACGAGTCGCACTGTCTGGTAATTTATACTGCGCGGCTTTTTCCGAAGAATAGTTCGTTGTTCCTGTTTTACCAGCTACATCTAAAGAACTTATATTAGCGGCTGTACCAGTACCAGATGTTACGACGGAACGAAGCATATCTGTAATCATATAAGCAGTATAATCTTCCATCACTCGTTTTGACTTTTGCTCAAAACTTTTCGATTTACCATCTGGATAAACCACTTTTTTAATAAAATGCGGCTTCGTATATTTACCGTCATTACCAAATGCAGCATACGCACCTGCCATTTCAGTTGGCGATACTTCATTTGTACCAATCGCTGTTGATTCTGTCGGTGATGCATTAAATGTAATACCTAACTTTTCAGAGAAAGCTTTTGATTTATTTATTCCTACTTCTTTTGCAGTTTTAATAGCTGGAACATTACGTGATAATTTTAATGCTTCACGCATTGTAATTTGTCCTAAATACCCTCTATCTGAGTTTCTGACATCTTGACCACCAGTATACTTAAATGGCGAGTCATCGACTTGATGATAAGTAGCCCATTTTAAATATTCAATTGCAGGAGCATAATCAAAGATCGGTTTCATTGTTGAACCTGCTGAGCGATCTAATTCAGTTGCCATATTATGACCTTTAAATACAGCCTTATTTTCACCACGCCCACTGCCTATAGCACGTACTTCACCTGTTTTCGTATCCATAAATGTGAAAGCCCCTTGGAATTTCTCATTTGGATAATCAATAATATTTGTACTTAAAATATTATCAGCCAATGTTTGTGCCTTTGGGTCTAATGTTGTATAAATTTCTAAACCGTCAGAACCAATATTAGCATCTGGTAATTCTTTTTCAACTTCTTTCACAACTGCATCCATAAATGCAGGGTGTGGCATCGCTTGTAATTCAGCTGCCTTTTCAACACCTTTGTCCACTGGTACTTTCGATGCTTCTTCCATTTCTGCTTTTGTAATATAACCATGTCGATTCATTAACTTTAGTACAACATTTCTTCTTTCTGTTGCCTTTTGAATATTTTGTGGTTTCGACGGGTCGTAATTATTTGGTGCTTTCGGTAAACCTGCAAGCATCGCAACTTCTGGTAATGTTAAGTCTTTTAATTCTTTTTTATAGTAGTTTTGTGCTGCTGTTGCGATTCCGTATGAGCGGTTTCCTAAATTAATTTTGTTTAAGTACATCTCTAATATTTCATGTTTTGAATACTGTTGTTCTAGCTTATAAGCTAAATACACTTCTTGCGCCTTACGCTTTGGTGTTTTATCCATTGATAAGAAGTAGTTTTTAATAACTTGCTGCGTTATTGTACTTCCGCCTTGCGAACCGTAATCTCCTTTTAAACTAACTAAAACTGCACGAGCAGTACCTTTGAAATCCACACCACTATGCTCATAAAAACGTGCATCTTCCGCAGCTAAAAAAGCATTTTCTACTAATTTAGGAATTTGATCATACGTAACGTTTGTTCGCTTTTCTTTTCCGTATTCATATACCAACTTCCCGTCTTTATCATAAATTTTTGAGGATAACGGATTAACAAGTTTTGCTTTTTCAAGTTTTGGTGCATCCTTAATCATTACAAAAAAGGTAGCAACCCCCGCCACTAAACCTACAATACCAAGTAATAAACAACTAATTAAAAACTTACGGAAAAATGATGTTTTACCCTTTGGTTTTTGTTTTTTAGAAGCTGGCTGATTTTTCTTTTTAACTTGTCGTCGCTCCTCTCGAGAACGATAATTTTCTGACATGTTACTTTCTCCTGCCTTTCAATTCTCCCGTTGATTTACTAAAAATATTGAGGTCACCTTCCCAAATATCTTTACATTTAGAAAGTGTGTTCATCGGAAGCATTCAATATTTTCCTAATTCACAGATTATAAATTTTAGATACTCTTAAACAAATTATTTTTTTACCTCTATTCCTTCAAATAAAGCTGCCCCATTACGCATAAAATGGAAGAGATAAAATTTTAATACCTCGTATAAATAATATACCTTTTTTTCAAATGGTCAATATTTTCTTATTAATTTCATCAAAGGTGAGATAAAAATAGCATATCGATATGAACTTCGTGTGAACTTCTTTATAAATAGGTATAACAAAGATTTAATATATTGACTATCCGTATTACTGCTGCTTTACATATTCATATTTCAACAACCTAATCCTCATTTCTAAAGGAATTTATAAATAAAATTAAGGAGTTGTATGCTTATGAAATTATCTCCTGTTATATCAAAAAATTTGATTGCTGTTGGTTATAATCCCTTTTCTATGATTTTACGAATCCAATTAAAAAATGGCATGTATGATTTCTTTAATGTACCTGAAAGCATTTACAATGGCTTATTAAATGCACAATCTAAAAGTTATTACCATAAAACTTACATTAAAAATTCTTTCCGCTACACTAAAATTTAAACTTAAACACCAAATAAAAAGAAAGGAGGTTAATCCCCCTTTCTTTTTATACTATTTTCACAGACGAATTATCTTCTATTCCTCTTATTAATTTCATCATATGCTTGAATTTGTTTTCTCACTCGCCGATCCGCCTTTTTATCATGTACGACTAAAATCGCGTGTATGGCGCCTGGAACCCAAAATATTAAAGTTAATATGAAATTAATTATTGCTTGAAATGGCTTTCCGCAAAATAATACAGCTACAGGTGGAAGTAGAATTGCCAATAAGTACATCATCTCTTGAAAACTCCTTATTTTGGATTTTTTATAACACTTCTTTTCATATGCAAGCACACTCTTTGATTTTGGAGTTACACAAATTTCAATTAAGCATTTATAACATTTCTTCTATAATATATATTCTATCCATATGCAAAAAAACCTACTAGACCAAACTCTTCCTACCTATTTAATTACATTTTACATCCGCTCTTTCAATGAGCATTTTAAAATCCTTATTATTTTCAAAACTTTTCTCCTTCTCTACTGCAGTTAATCCAATCGCAGAAATTACCGTTCCTATTGCCTGTATCCAAATACCAATCAGTGCTATTATCCTCTCATTCTTCTTATCAAGAATACGATCTTCGTTTTCTACTTCATCCTTCGATAAATTAATTATGCCTTGATACGCTTGTAGTCCGGCCCCTAAGCTTTGCATAGAATTGCCTAGTACAATGATTCGCTGTATTACTTTCATCTCAATCAAAGCTGCTTCTACTCCTAAAAAAGCACCAATCGATTGTAAACTGTTCCCGACAATGATAAGATAATCATTCTCTGTTAATTGTTCATTTTTATTAAAATATGTTCCTATTACATTTGATATATTCCCTAATGCCAATAACTCAATTCCCATTTTATCCAGTGTTTCACTTTCATTCTGCAAACATATATTTCGATTTTCTATTTCTTCTTCATCTTTATCTTCATCTTCGGTATAATTAGTCGCTATAATTTGTAAAATATACCCGAGGGCTTGTAATGAGCTTCCTATAATAACAAGGTCCGATTCAATTTTCTCTTCCCCAATAAATCCTCTTGTCGTTCCAATAGCAGCTGTAAGATTTCCTCCTACTTGATACCATGCTCCTGTCACTTTTAAACTGCTTGGATTCATTTTCATCACCTATTTTGATATTTTCTCGTGCTTTCGAAATAACCAAAAGTCACTCTTAATCAAATATTTTATTTTCCATATGTAATTTTGTGCATTCTATAATGTGTTACTAATACAAAAAGTACCTTAAAGGTACTTTTTTAGCCAAAACGTATATCACTGAAATTACATTGAGTAATAGATACTTATTTTTAAACACATGCTGGGCATGTCAATGAATCTCCATTTTTATCTATTGTTATATTCAATATATATCGAATCGCATTATGTGACCACATTTCAGGTGTGGGTGATTCATTAACATACTGTGGTGCACATGAATGCAGCATTGGAGTGCTAATACCACCGCCAGGATCTAAAGCAACTACAGCCACACCATCAGGCAATTCCAGTGCCATAGATTTCGTGATACCTTCAATTGCAAACTTCGAGGCACAGTATGGTGCAAGATCTGCCTCAGCTTCTCTTCCCCAACTAGAACTCATATTAATAATAATTCCTTCTTTTCTATCTACCATTGCTGGGACAAATGCTCTTATTACATTTACTACACCATTCACGTTTACATTCATTACATTTTCAAATTCCCCAGCGGTAACTTTCCAAATTGGTGCATTTTGATTCACAATTGATGCATTATTTATTAACAAGTCGGGAGCCCGATATTTAGTAAGGGTATCATTTGCCCAACTACTAACTTGCTGCGAATCTGAAACATCAATTATTTGAAAATCATGTGTATTACCGTATTGTTTTTTTAGTTCTTCAATTTTATCTTTTGAACGTCCACATCCACATATGTTCCATCCCAATTCATGAAATCGATCAACCATCGCGCGTCCTAATCCTTGCGTCACTCCTGTAATAATTACGAGTTTCCTAATGTCATTTCGCTTCAATCCCTCGCCTCCCTTTACCATATTTTACTCCTTTAACCTTCATTTATCTATTTACTAAAGTATTAAAAACACTTCATACTTTAGAAGTATTTTTAATATTGCACACATAAACAAAAGAGTAACCATAATGGTTACTCCCGTTTACATATTTAAAAATTCGTTGTTTATTTCATTATTAATTTTTAAATTGCAACTTTTCTTTCCCGCATTTTTACATTGATACATATAAACTGTACCTAATTTACCAGCTTGAAAATCCTCATTACCCTGCATTTTCATAAAACTATATTTATGTTTATAGTGCGATTCATCCAAATAATTTCCAATCCACTTTTCAACATAACACAGTCCACTTTTGTGAAAAAATCTTCAACTAGCCTGATTACATACTTTTATTTAAAAGCTCAATTTCATATTGTAATTTTTTGAATTGCTCAAAATGCATTGTTATAGATTGACTGCTACCAACTTCAGCACTTTGTTTCACCAGTAATACTCCTGTATCATGAAAAAGCGCTTCAAGTTCTTTTCTGATGGACACTTTTGCAATATGAGCTGTTTTAATTGCAGATAAAATTGCAATCTCATTAAACTTTAATTTTATTTCATTTGGACAAAATGCGTTTTCAATCAATATAACTTCATTGCTATAAATAAGCGCAACAAGATTACTTGATTTTGCATCTGATAAATCTACTTTTTTTATAACGTTATTCATAACATTTTGCCTCCTTTGTTTTCGTATATATTAATTATACAAATTATTTCTTTTTTATTATCCAACTCATATTAAGTTTAACACACTTTTATTGAAAGCCACGCTTGAAACGTTTTACTATTCCACAATTTTTGTTACATGAACCATTTGGACTTTACTCCCATATAGTAATGTTAACAATTCATTATAAAGCAGGTGAAAATTATGCCCTCAGTTGTAGGGAATTTAGTTGTACAAAATAGTAACGGATCATTTAACTTAGGTGATTTCTACAACGTTTCTCCGAAAGAAAATACGAAAGCTTACAATGGATCTGGCGCATCAAACGTTGGTTTTGTTGTTAATACTTTTAACGGTGTTAGTGCGACTAATACGTTTGATTCGGACCTTGCAGATCAAAATCAAGTGGGTACAGCCTAACCCTATTTTTCAGCTTTCTGTATAGGAATTTTAGATTTGTCTATACTATAATCAGGCTGTTTCACAGCTATTATTGAATGTTGGAGTACCCTATCTTTTTCTCCCTTTCCCTGGGGCTTAGCAGTTAGCATGAAGCTAGCTGCTATTTCGCATTATTTCTTCCATCTATCAGAAATAATAGAAGCTAGATATTAAAGTTCAGCTTCTATTATTTCAATTACATCTATAAAACTAAATACACGTGTTTTATAAAATGCGTCTGTGCACATTATAATCTGCCTTACCGGGTCTATATGAACGACTGTCATATAACTTGTAAGTATGTAGCCATCTTCAAAATATGTCACCAATATTTCTTGCTCAGACAATAATGCCGTTAGCAATTTATCAGAAATTCTTTCTTTTTCTTCATTTGTTACTATCGGCCTTTGCACTTTTAATTTCTCACCAATAACCTTTCTCATACTTAACAATTGTTCCGACATTACTGTAAATGGAACCCACTCTCTTTCTTCTTTCTGCCTCTTTACATGATTCATTTCTTTATCTCCTTGATCATTTATCCACTCTATTTCACACATACTGTTACTCCATCATTTTTAGTAATTACTAAGTTCGTATTTATTTCTAAATTGTATAATGTCTGCACCAAAAAGAACATTTGTTCTAATTATACACGAACCTACGTTCTTTTGAGAAGAGGCATATTTATATTTTTTTCCCTTAAAACAAACTTTTCACTCTCTACACATTGAAATACATTTAGCGAATAAAAAACGATTTCACATAAAGTGAAATCGTTTTTTCTAATACGTTATATTTTCAAGTTTATTTTTTTAACTTGACTAGCTTTCTTTTTTTTGCATGAACCATTCTTAAACGCAAACATACATTATAATGAAAGAATTCACAAAATTTAATAAATTTATAATGTAACTCAATTTATTCCTTATAGGTTTTCTGTGAAAAGAGGGCGATTTCCACACTCTCTTTTCGCACATATCATATTACAATATCAAATACTCCTTTGCTTTCATAATAGTTTGATATTGCTATCATTCATTACATATATTTAGGATGTATGGTTATATGTAACTCTCTCTCCGTTTCTCCTCTTTTCGGATGACGAAAATACTCTATTTCATATTTTAACACTTCATACTCAACCATCCCGATTTTAATCCCTTTCGTTTCTTTTAATATAGCTAATAAATCACTTATATTTTCATCATTCGATTCAAAAACTTTCCCTCCGTCTTCTCTTTGAAAAATCACTTTCATATATTCTCCCCCACTTTCATTTATTCATCTAGTAAATAATACATTTAGAAATATTCATAACAAAAAGAACATCCTTTTTAATAGAATGCTCAACTTTTCACTTCCTATAATATTGCAAATGTTTATTCAAAAATATTATATGTACTATTCTTTAAATTATGTTGATCCACTATAAAAATTTATATACTTAATTTATATGTAATAAAATAATCAAAACATTACTATATCAACATTTTTTAAAACGATTATTATTTCCCATTTTATTTTCCCATAATTTCCCATTGTAATTCTTAATATTTAAATGTAATATTATATTGTCTTACTATCTTTTTTATAACACACACACTAATTAGAAAAGGGAACTCTATATGAGTTCCCTTTTCTAATTAAAGTTACATAATACTTCTAGAGTTTTACCTTTAAAAATTTCATATGAAGATGCGAAATTTTATTTTATTTAGTTTTTTGTTTTTTCTTTTTTACTTATCCGAATCATTCTAGTATGATTGTGTTTACCGAAGAAGTCTGCATTCTTTTTTCAAAAAAACAAAAAACAGAAGTCTAGCAAAATGCTACATTTCTGTTTTTTCTATCCGTATTATTTCTTTTCTAGAAATTTAAATGTCTCTTTATATTCTTTATCATTCACCTTAATATCAGCATCTTTTAATAAATCATTGACTACTTGCTGTTTCCATTTACCTGTCGTATCTTGTAATCTTTGTTGTTCTAAATCTTTACGGATCTTATCCTTCACTTCTTCAAATGGTTTCAACTCTTTTTTATCGGTCACTTTAATAATATGGTAACCGTAAGATGTTTTAACTGGTTCACTTACTTGTCCTGCATTTAATTTATACGCAGCTTCCTCAAATTCTTTAACAGTTTGCCCAGGGCCAAAACCAGCTATTTCCCCGCCCTGTTCCTTTGAACCAGTATCTTCTGAGTACTGCTTCGCTAAAGCGGCAAAATCTTCACCATTATTCACTTTCTCTTTTACTTCTTTAGCGGTTTTTTCATCTTTTACTAAAATATGACTTACCTTCATTTCAGGTTTATAGTTATCTTTTACATCTTTTTCTGTGACAGTCGCTTTAATCGCTTTTTCAAATGCAATTTCTGGTTTCATTTTTTCTTTTAATTCATCTTCGTTTTTTAACCCAATTTTTTCTAAAGTCTCTTTAAAGTTGTCACCCATTTTATCTTTTGCTTCTTTTACTTGTTTTGTTGCTTCCTCATCTGAAACTTTATATTTATCTAGCAGCGCCTTACTTAATACCATTTGGTATAATGTACTTTCTCCATATTTTTGTTTTAATTCTTTACTTAACTCTTTCTCTGTAACATTTCCTACTTTTGATGTTACTACGTTGTCTGAGGAACCACATGCAGATAATGCGAGTACCACGCATGAAATAATTGTTCCCAAAAATAGCTTTTTCTTTTTCAATTCAAATACCTCACTTTTATTATTATGCAACGTAACTATACACCGCTATTGTGAAAACAGTGTGTTTTCCATATGTAATTCATTTCATTTGAATCAAATATGTATCATATTTTTTATACACAAATATGAAAAATCTTCTCACTATTTATTAATGAGAAGACTCTTTATGAATGCCTCAAAAACATTTAACGACTAAGGTTACTTAATGATTAAATGTTTTTCCGGTATCCAACTACTTTGTCCGATATCTACCGCATTTTTTACTCTTCCCCACACACGGTAAGATGTTGATCCATCTATATTTCCTTTATAATTAATACATTCAGGCTCTCCATAATAATTCACTCCGTACCCGACAGGATATTTTGAAGAAGCATAATACCATCTCACATCAAAATGTTTTAAATATACCCACTGCTTATCATTCCCTAAGCAAATCATATCTTTATCGCCGCCTCCCCAATAACTGTTTAAAATTAAATACGGGATTTTCTTAGTGATTGCACCTGTATACTGGGGGTTCACAGGATTTTCATATAAATTTATGCCGTATCCATCAGGATATTTTGAAACTGCAATACCAATACCACTTGATTGCTGCAAATCCACTACATTAGATTGATTTTCTTGATTCGAATCTATAAACCAGGAAAGTGACTTATTTCCTATTAATTGATTCAAATCACATTTCCCGATCCCAGGAACATTCCCCGAATCCGTATATTGCCAAATATCACACGGATATGCCGGCTTATTCCCTCCATAACGAGGAATCCATACAAAATCAGCATCAATATTACGCGCTCCAAACGATACATACGTGTGATGCCCAACATATAAACCTACTTTTTTCGCACCTAAACGACGTAATTCATCTATAAATACTTGTGTCCCGCCTTGCATATCTATCATCGTTTGTACTTCAACATCCGCCACCCAAAACGCAGCAGACTTATCGCCACGATTCCAAAAATCTTGTGCCTCTTTCTTTGCATCTGCAATAGAAATAAAACGACAAAATGCATAATTACCAAACGGAACACTATGCTTCTTCATTTCATTCACATAATTTTGATACATAAAATCCACCGTATTTGAACCATCTTGCACTCTAGCAATAACTAAATCTAGTTGAGGCGCTGCAATTTCCCAATTAATAGTTCCATTCCACTTTGAAATATCAACAATATAACCCATTACAATTCAACTCCTTTTTATTATCATATTCAAAGCTTGTTTTAGCGTAATCCACATGTATCTATTACTATCTATCTATAATATAAATAAGAAGAAATCTTTATTTTTTGAAATATATAATCTTTAAAACTACTTCTTTCAATCTCTCCTCTAACTCATATAAAAATTTAGGTGTGAAAATATCTATTTATTTAAAAATAATTTTTCTGGTGATAATAAAAAAATTTTCTATATGTCCTATGTTTATTTGCCTGTACGTAGAAAACCCATATATGTAAACTATCTTTTTATAATAGCCTAGTCTAACACTCATTTTTTATTTCATTACTATCTGTAATCAACAATTCCATACGCTATCCAGCCTATTTAAAATTGAGTAAAACTATAATTATTTTACATTTTACCACTGATTGCAAGCCAATAAATTTTGGTACAAAATAATATTAATACATAAAAAAGACATTTCCGATTTTTGAAAATGTCTTTTTGCATCTTAATAAAATAACTTTGGTTCTAAATCTGTATTTTGTAATTGTGGATTTTCACTGCTCATAACGCAACTTGTGGAAAATAAAATTGGGATATCACAAACATCATCCTGCATTACATCACGAAACACATTTGCAGCAACACCTGTAAACGTTTGACATAGATTTGAAATATCATCATTAAAAAATTGGATCACTTCCGCTTTAAAAACTGGAAATACAACATTCACTCCACCAGGGAACTGAGGCTGTACCACAACTTGTTCAAAATAAGGATTATTCTCTAACGCTACTTGAAATAAATGCGCAATTTCAAATGCATCTAGTGGACAAGGAAATGGATTTACAATTTCATTTTCATTATTCGTTACAATAACCGTTACACTTACATTTCCAAATTGTACAGAAGATTTTAGAAGCGTTGCTAATGCTCTCGCTTTTTCATTACTTAACGCATGCACTAAAATAATATAATTCCCGCCAACCGGAATAAGTGGCCCCACTGTAACTGTTGGATCAGCACCAATTGAATTTCTTAGTTCATTAAAATATGTGATCCACGGTGGTGAAAGCTGTGGCTGAGCTTGTACATTTTCTTCCATTCTTTTATTACCTCTTCATACTATTCTTACTACCATAATATGTATCAGGACATAAAATGCACTAGATAATTAAATCATTTTTCATATTATATTAGTTAAGCATTTCATAGAGTATTCTCCGCTTTTTCCCACATGTTTATGTACTTATACTACAATGAGGTTCTATATTATAATCAACTTAACAAAGATTTCATATTATATAAATACACCTTAATAATCATTTAAATCAAAAGGTGAAGCATATATATTGTGGAATATTAGGAGCTGATTTCATGAAAAAAAAACCTATCGTGTTCAAAGTTCCACCGAATTCAAAACTAAAAGTTACATTTTTCGGTCCTTGTAACGAAGTAATTACAAATGTTTCTATAATTAATCAACTACTCACCCCTAAATGCCAAACTATCACGCAATATCCAAACTTTAAGAAATATGTAACTGAAGTACGATCATTATCCCATTGTTAGTCCCCATCATGCACGATTTTCACAACTTTGTTACCTAGATTATTTCGAAAAAAAACAACTACATCCCTAAATTAAAATTACTCATTTCATGATATTCCATTGATAATTTATTGATTCTTTACACGTTTTCATTAAGCACGCATATATTATCGTATGGAGATTATCCACTCATAAAACCTATCTTTCTTTTGAGCATACTTTTTATGTATGCTCTTTTTTTATGTCCATCGTGTGGACTCGACAATAACCTTCTATATATTATACTCTCACTATTACCATTCATTTCTCTTCTATTAAAACATTATATTTAATTCATAAAACACTCATATAATAAACGACATTGAATCTGATTGCTTATATATTTTAGAAAAACAATAAAAAGCCCACACTATTTTGAACTGAACCCAAAAAATTAGACAAATATATTAAGCAGCTACTAAGGATTGAACTCTGTATTGCACAGGGGA
>NZ_JAAMNK010000100.1:0-476 GCF_011066025.1 Bacillus sp. EKM202B
CGAACGGATTGACCTGTTGCAATTGCTTCATTCGCAACGCGAGCTGCTGCTTCATAACCGATATGAGGATTCACGGCTGTAATAATTCCTACACTTTTCTCAACGTACTCTTTTAAACGATCTTCATTCGCTTCAATTCCTTTTAAGCAATTATCTGTAAAGGCACGGAAACCGTTATTCATAATGCTAATAGATTGAAGTAAGTTGAAAACAAGTACTGGTTCCATAACATTTAATTCTAATTGTCCTGCTTCTGAAGCAAGGCAAATTGTATGGTCGTTACCAATTACTTGGAACGCAATTTGATTAATTACTTCTGGCATAACAGGATTTACTTTCCCTGGCATAATAGATGAACCGGGTTGACGAGCTGGTAACATAATTTCCGCTAAACCAACACGTGGACCTGATGCCATTAAGCGAAGGTCATTCGCAATTTTAGACATGTTCATCATACATACTTTAAGTGCTGCAGA
>NZ_JAAMNK010000101.1:0-471 GCF_011066025.1 Bacillus sp. EKM202B
CGGGGACAGGATTTGAACCTGCGACCTTCGGGTTATGAGCCCGACGAGCTACCGTGCTGCTCCACCCCGCGATGATAAAATATTTAATTTAGAAAAAATGGAGGAGGTAGAGGGATTCGAACCCCCGCGCGACTCTCGCCGCCTGTCGGTTTTCAAGACCGATCCCTTCAGCCGAACTTGGGTATACCTCCGAGATATAAACTTTGAGTGGTGGACCTTGTAGGACTCGAACCTACGACCGGACGGTTATGAGCCGTCTGCTCTAACCAGCTGAGCTAAAGGTCCTTATGGTAGCGGCGGAGGGGATCGAACCCCCGACCTCACGGGTATGAACCGTACGCTCTAGCCAGCTGAGCTACACCGCCATAAGTAATATAAAAATAAGTGGAGCCTAGCGGGATCGAACCGCTGACCTCCTGCGTGCAAGGCAGGCGCTCTCCCAGCTGAGCTAAGGCCCCATGTTTTTGGGAA
>NZ_JAAMNK010000102.1:0-460 GCF_011066025.1 Bacillus sp. EKM202B
GATCTTTCGCGTTATCGTCTTTCCATGTTTTCGTTCCTTCTACTTTTGTTTCGCCTACTTTTGTATTTGTGATGTCAGTACCACTTACTTTGGATTCATATCCGGCTACCGGTTGTTCTTTCACTTCATACTTGTACGCTACTCCATTTGCATCATACGCTGCTAAATCTTTGAATTCGTATTTCCAGCCTGTTGCTTTGCTTACTTCTTGCGTCGCAATCACTGTACCATTTTGTAAAAGGTCTACTTTGATCATTTCCGGACGATCTTTCGCGTTATCGTCTTTCCATGTTTTCGTTCCTTCTACTTTTGTTTTGCCTACTTTTGTATTTGTGATATCAGTACCATTTACTTTGGATTCATATCCGGCTACTGCTTGTTCTTTCACTTCATACTTGTACGCTACTCCGTTTGCATCGTATGCTTGCAGTTTTTCAAACGTGTACTTCCAATTTGTTGC
>NZ_JAAMNK010000103.1:0-456 GCF_011066025.1 Bacillus sp. EKM202B
CGGACGATCTTTCGCGTTATCGTCTTTCCATGTTTTCGTTCCTTCTACTTTTGTTTCGCCTACTTTTGTATTCGTGATGTCATAACCATTGACTTTGGATTCGTATCCGGCTACTGGCTGTTCTTTCACTTCATACTTGTACGCTACTCCGTTTGCATCGTATGCTGCTAAATCTTTGAATTCGTATTTCCAGCCTGTTGCTTCGCTTACTTCTTGCGTCGCAATCACTGTACCATTTTGTAGAAGGTCTACTTTAATCATTTTCGGACGATCTTTCGCGTTATCGTCTTTCCATGTTTTCGTTCCTTCTACTTTTGTTTCGCCTACTTTTGTATTCGTGATGTCATAACCATTGACTTTGGATTCGTATCCATCTACCGGTTGTTCCTTCACTTCATACTTGTACGCTACTCCGTTTGCATCGTATGCTTGCAGTTTTTCAAACGTGTACTTCCA
>NZ_JAAMNK010000104.1:0-448 GCF_011066025.1 Bacillus sp. EKM202B
TAAATGCTACAGTTAGACGGAACCCTTCTGGCAGATACTTTGTGTCATTGTTAGTCGAAACAGAAGTGCAAGAACTTCCGAAAACACATTCTTATATTGGAATGGATGTGGGACTAAAAGATTTCGCCATATTATCAGATGGAACAACCTATAAAAATCCGAAGTTTTTTCGATCATTAGAAGAAAAGTTGGCAAAAGCACAGCGTGTTCTTTCTAGAAGAATGAAAGGATCTTCTCGATGGAATAAACAACGAGTAAAAGTGGCTAGAATTCATGAATACATGACAAATGCTAGAAAAGATTACTTGGACAAAATCTCAACTGAAATCATCAAAAACCACGATGTTATCGGTATAGAGGATCTGCAGGTATCGAATATGTTAAAGAATCATAAGTTAGCAAAAGCAATTAGTGAGGTATCATGGTCACAGTTTCGAATCATGTTGGA
>NZ_JAAMNK010000105.1:0-448 GCF_011066025.1 Bacillus sp. EKM202B
ACTGCAAATTGATTTTGAATGGTTGTAACATAATTTTCAAAGTAGCTATGATATTTTATAGCTCTCGTATCAATTGCGGTAAAATTTGCTGCATGCATAGGTTGAGTAGCATCTGTAAAGTAGTGCGTGGCTACTCCTAAGTAATAGAAAGCTTTTTCATAGTCCTTATTTCGTAAATGTTCTCCAGATTCATAAAAGTATTTCTTACCTTGTGTAAGAGCCGTTGGATTTGTTTCTCCTCTATAATTTTCTTTAGTATCAGGATCATAAAAATGAGATTTCCATCCGCCTTTAAAAACGCCACCTATTCCTGTACCACCATCGTTAAACTCTGCATTATAATCTGCATCATATAATCCTTTAGAAAATAAATCTTTATATTGTGGATAATTTAAAAAGTCCACAGCCTGCTTATTTGCTTCAATATTAGATTCTGTTTTCATAATTT
>NZ_JAAMNK010000106.1:0-436 GCF_011066025.1 Bacillus sp. EKM202B
TATCGTTACCTCCTATTATCAAGCATTTATTTTACCCATCTTGATAAATTTATCGAAGCATTTACATCCCTATCGTGATGGCTATTGCATGGAACACAACGCCACTCACGAATCTTTAAACTCCACTGTCCTTCTGGTTGAACTGAATGGTCGTATTTAACTCCGCAACATGAGCAAATCTTGCTTGAAGCGAACCATTTATCAGCTTTTACATACTCAATGCCATACTTCTCGCACTTGTATGACAAACATTGAAAGAAGAAGTTTAATTTTTGAAAGGAAAGTGCCTTCGATAGTTTTTTGTTTTTTAACAGGTTTGAGATAGATAAGTCTTCCACAACAATCCTCATTGGTTTGGCTTTCACCAATGTAGCTGTTGCTTGATGGATATGGTTATTTCGGATATTCGTAATTTTCCTAGATAACCGCAGGTGCT
>NZ_JAAMNK010000107.1:0-408 GCF_011066025.1 Bacillus sp. EKM202B
CGCCCGTGGCACCGGTAGCACCTGTGTTACCTTGAACACCTTGAGGTCCAGTAGCACCAGTAGCGCCCGTGTTACCTTGAATACCTTGAGGTCCCGTGGCACCAGTAGCACCTGTGTTACCTTGAACACCTTGAGGTCCCGTGGCACCAGTAGCACCAGTAGCACCAGTAGCACCCGTATTACCTTGAATACCTTGAGGTCCCGTGGCACCGGTAGCACCTGTGTTACCTTGAACACCTTGAGGTCCGGTAGCGCCCGTGGCACCAGTAGCACCCGTGTTACCTTGAACGCCTTGAGGTCCAGTAGCACCGGTAGCGCCCGTGTTACCTCGAGGTCCAGTAGCACCGGTAGCGCCCGTGTTACCTCGAGGTCCAGTAGGTCCAGTAGCACCGGTAGCACCCGTGTTAC
>NZ_JAAMNK010000108.1:0-386 GCF_011066025.1 Bacillus sp. EKM202B
CTCTTTTTCGTATTCAGTCAAAATGGACACATAGTATTTACCAGTAGGTGTCATAGAAATCGTACATGACTTGATTATATGGTCTTGTGGTATTTCTCTATGCTGTTTGATACGTACCATTTTCAGTTTTGGCAATTTGATATGACCGTTAAGCAACATAATATTTCCGTTCACTACATTCGTTGTATAAGACTTTCTGTCTTTTTTGCTTTTGAATGTTGGGAAGTCATTTTGACCACTAAAGAAATTTTTATAGGCAGTTTGCAAGTTTAGTTGAGCATTTGCCAAAGCTAATGAATCAACTTCTTTTAACCACTCAAATTCTGCTTTGTATTTCGCAGGAGTGGGAAGCTTTTGTTTCTTTAGTTGATCCTTATCATCTTTAT
>NZ_JAAMNK010000109.1:0-379 GCF_011066025.1 Bacillus sp. EKM202B
TGATTTCAGTTGAGATTTTGTCCAAGTAATCTTTTCTAGCATTTGCCATGTATTCATGAATTCTAGCTACTTTTACTCGCTGTTTATTCCAGTGAGAAGATCCTTTCATTCTTCTAGAAAGAACACGCTGTGCTTTCGCCAACTTCTCTTCTAATGACTGAAAAAACTTCGGATTTTTATAGGTTGTTCCATCTGACAAAATGGCGAAATCTTTTAGTCCTACATCCATTCCAATGTAAGATTGTGTTTTCGGAAGTTCTTGCACTTCTGTTTCAGCTAACAATGACACAAAGTATCTGCCGGAAGGGTTCCTTCTAACCGTAGCATTTAAAATACGTCCCTTTACTTCGCGACTCTTGGCAAATCGAACAAGACCTAG
>NZ_JAAMNK010000011.1:0-141426 GCF_011066025.1 Bacillus sp. EKM202B
AACTGGTTGTTCTTTAGCGACTGGCCCTTCTTCTACAACTGGTTGTTCTTCAGCGACTGGTTGTTCTTCAGCGACTGGCCCTTCTTCTGCAACTGGTTGTTCTTCAGCGGCTGGCCCTTCTTCTGCAACTGGTTTACTTTCCTCTGTTTCTGCAATTAAAACATTCGCAAAACTTTGGACATCTTCCATCGTTTGTTCATCAGCCTCAGCAACATGTATGAATTCATTTTTTTGTTCAATTGCTTCATCTAATACCATTTCTTGCTGCGTTTCCTCAAGTTCTACAATTGCTTCTACTTCAGACCCCTCTGTTTCTGCAATTACTTCTGCTTCTTCAGTTTCTTCCATTTCCGCCATTACTTCTGCTTCTTCAGTTTCTTCTGCTTCCACCATTACTTCTGCTTCTTCAGTTTCTTCTGCTTCCACCACTACTTCTGCTTCCGCCACTACTTCTGCTTCCGCCATTACTTCTGCAACTTCTCCAAGCTCTTCTGGTATTTCCACAATGATTGTTTCTTCAAGTTTTTCTTCTGCTTTGACAATCACTGATTCTTCTGGAGCTTGCTTTTCTACTTCCATAATAGGTTGTTCTATTTCTGTATTACATTTAATTTCTTCTGATAATATTGTATCCTCGTGCTCTACTTTGGAATCTACTAATTCCTCTTGTAAAATGTTTTCATTTAGCACCACTACATCTTTTTCTTGCTCTGCATCTTCCATACGCTCAGCTACCGTTTTATGAAGTAATTCATCCGCTGAAACTTCCTGCGGTGTATTTATTTCTTGAATTACTTCTTTTTCTTCTACTACTGGCTCTTGGCGCTCAATTTCATAACCGTTTTTCTCGAGCCATTGATCAACAACTGACTTTTCTTCCTTTTTACTCTGTTGACCTTGCTGATCAACGTCTTGATGACTAGAAGAAGTCGGTGCTTTTCCTTCTGAGAAATAAGATAATGTATACCCTTTTTTCTCTAACCATGCATCAACGACTGATTTGCCCTCTACAGATATTTCAAGATCTTCTCTTTCCTTTTCTTCCTCCTGCTTTTCTTCCTTTTTCTCTACTGAAGGACGATTATATCCATAAATCGGCGAAATCATTTCTGTTGGACGAAATGGTCTACGGCTACTTTCTTGCGGCGATACAGATACTTTTTTTACGACTGGCTCTGGATCCGGTTCATATTGCACTTCCGGCTCTTCGTATGTAGAAACTGCATTCTCCACATACTGCCGTCTACTTCTCTCCACTTTTATTCCTCTTTGAGTAGGCTGCTCTTCGTATATACCTCTTTGAACAGGTTGTTCTTCAAAGTGAGGTAATTCTCTTACGTCATCCTCATCAAATCCATCATCTGGTATTAATGGAAAACGGCATTTACCTGCATTTCTGCTTGCCATTTGTGCTTCTCTTGCTTCAGTGTAGTGGTTTACACGAGGAATTTTCGGCTGACTTTCAATTTGTTTCATTGCTTCTTTATTCATCGCTGTTTGTTCTTCCTCTTTGTTAAACAGCTTTTTCATCCAATCTAACATGCTTACCACTCTTTCTACTAAATAGTAACATCCTTTATTGTATCAGCATTCGGCAAAAAGTGCAGGTAAAATTAAGCATGTCATATTTATCCATAACATTCTAATTTACGATTGTTTTCATATAGAAAAAAGCAGCCTTCCATGTAAGACTGCTTTTAAGCTTTACTCTTCCGATATTCATCTACACTATCTGTTACACTTTGCAGTAAAGAATTTACATACTGCGGGTCAGATAATTTTTTATCTTCATCCTGATTGGACATAAACCCGAGCTCTAATAGTACGCCAGGAACTTTCGCCCAATTAAATCCAGAAAGGTCATCCCTAAATTTAATCCCATTTACTTTCACCTGATTGTTTTCTCTCATTTTATTTACTATCTTTTGCGAGATTTGAAGACTTTCTGCATAAATCTCTTTCGTATAGGGACTTCCTTCTGCTGGCGTCAATACAGCAAACCCACTTTGATTTGGATTTTCAGAACCATCTGCATGAAGGCGTAAAAATAAATCTGCCTTATGATCGTTTGCGAATGTCGCACGTTCTTTATTGCTTATATCAACATCTTGTGACGTTCTCGTCATTACTACTTGTATCCCTTTTGCTTCAAGCTTTTCTTTTAATAAAAAAGACATTTCTAATACAAGTACAGCCTCTCTCTTTTTCGTCACAATACCCGTTGTACCATCTGTCACTTTATATTTTTGCGTCGTTGCCCCTGGTCCAATCGGTTCTAAATTTAAATTTGCTTTTTGTTGATGCCCTGGATCAATAACGACGAGAAACTTTCCTTGTTTTTCATTACTCTCTACTTTTTGTTCATTATTTTGCATAAGTTGCTCAGTTGGCTTCACCGGCGTATTTTCCTCTTTCTTTTCCTCGGCCGATACTTCCTCCCGCTTAGTTTCTACTTGTTCATTCGTTTGAATTGTTTGCGATTCTTCTTTTTTTTCTTGTTCTTCTTGCTGCTTTTCTACCGGTGCTTCTTTCTTATCATCTTTACTATTTTCTTGTGTAGAAGATAATGTTTCTTTTTTCGACTGTTCTTGTGAACAACCTCCCATATATATTCCAATGAATGCAGTCATGACCATTATTTTTATATACTTCATGCTTCTCTCCCATCACTTTGCACCGGACTCAAAGTTTTTCTTATAATTGTTTTATAACCTCATCCATATTTCCAATATAAACAGGCTGCCACGTTTCTGTACCACGCTCTGCCGTATAGACTGGATAAGCGTCATCATCCACATTCACGAAAACTGGATCACCCATATCTGTTTCATATCCAATAACAATCCATTCTTCTTGCCATTTTCCACTTTCATTGCTTATTAATGAATTTTTATGTTTATCATATCGATAACCGATTTGCCCTTTTTCCAGTTCATCTTCACTAAATACATATATTTCATAAGTACCTAGCTCAACATCTTGCTGTTTTGAAGTTTCAATTCGTTTTAGAAGTTCTGCGATTTTTGGTTGTTGTTTCATACGTTTATCCCCTTCTATTTTTCTAAATTTTAACTAGATTGTTTATAAAATACAATATAGATTTTTTTAAAAAAGGTGACACCCTTATCATATTAACGATTTTTTGAGTATATCTATCACAACTCTCAATATATCAACGATTTTTTAAATATATCTATCACAACTCTCAATATATCAACGATTTTTTAAATATATCTATCACAACTCTCAATATATCAACGATTCAATACGAAATTTCGACTTACCGACAAAGAATGATAAAAAGAAAAGAGAGGCTGTCCAAAAGGACAACCTCTCTTTTCTTATATCAATTAAAATTTAAACTCTTGTCCAACTTCAAAGCTATCTTCTAATACAAGAATACCTTTTTCTTGTGGAGCGTCTGGAAGCTCTAATTCACGTGCAGAGCAGATCATTCCAGAAGAAGGAACACCGCGAAGCTCAGCTGGCTTAATTAACATACCACTTGGCATAACAGCGCCGATTTTTGCAACGACAACTTTTTGTCCTGCATCAACGTTTGGTGCACCACATACGATTTGTAATGTTTCTGTACCGATTTCTACTGTACAAATGTTTAATTTATCAGCATTTGGGTGCTTTTCTTTTTCAGCTACATAACCTACAACAAATTTTGGAGAAAGATCCGCTTCTACTTTTTCTTCAAAGCCGTTCTTCGCTAAAATTTCGTTGATTGTTTCTACAAGCTCTTTCGTTAATGTCAGGTTACCTGTTTCTTTTACTTCTAAGTAAGAAGATGCATTAAAGATGTTGAATCCTGCTGTTACATTGCTTTCACGATCGTATACGCGTGCAACATCTCCTTTGCGATCAAAAGTACGGTTCTCTAAAGTAATATCTTGTAAGGCAACAATTAAAGTGTCACCAATTCCTTCAAGGTTATAAAAAACGTTCACTTCGTTCATCCTTTCTCTTTTCCATCTGTCTTCTTCCGATTCTTCGCTAAAATAAAGATTGGTTCAAAGTCCCCATCTTCATAAACGAATGAAAGTGATGTAATCGGAACATGCCCTTCGGCAAAAAATTTCATTGTCATTTGTGCAATAATATCATAACCGATTTCGTTGACGATATCAGCAATAATTAATACGTCTTGGTGAGGAACAGCAACAACCATGTCACCAGAGATCTTTTCACGCATCGATTGTAGTAACGTTTCGTTTAAAATACGACTCGCATCATACCCATCATTTGTGTTTAAAAAGTAGAATGTATTATCCGCTACTGTGTCCTGCTTAAATTCATAACCTAATGAGCGAGCATTAAATAATGCCATCTCGCGCACTTGCTGCTCTGTAAGCTCTAATTTTTGTAATAAGCGCTCATCAATTAGGCGATACGTTTTATTAGAATCTAGCGCGTAATAAATACGTGTTTCCGCCGTATGATCCGTCATAATAAACGGATTTCCTTCTTCTGATTGTTTTGGGAAAGAAGTAGAGCGAATAACAGGTAAAATTTTCGCCGTGCTATTTTCTTCTCTATGCATTGCAATTAACGCTTCTTGTACATAATAAGCAACCTCTTCAATCGCCTTTTCTTTGTTCACTTCCCATTTCGCTACTACTCCTGGAAGTGATACGTTAATACCTTTTTTCGAGTTTGTTTGTTCAATACGAAGAACTTCTTTCTCGCTATCATAATGAAAATCCCATTCTGGTCGAGATAATTTCTTCATTAACTCGTCTTTCATCTTTTTACTTGTCATTTTCATCTCTTTTTCCTCCCTTCCAAAAAAATAACCTCCCCCGCGAAGGTAGAGGTTGTTTTTACAATTCAATTGGCTAATTGTTTTATTTTAAACCTTCAATAAACTCTTCGATTTGCTCTTGTGTTTTACGATCTTTGTTTACATAGCGTCCAGTTTCTTCACCTTTATTGTACGCTACAAAGCTCGGAATGCCAAATACGTCTAATTTTACGCATAGATCAATAAACTCATCACGATCTACATAGTAAAATGAGAAATCACTATACTTCTCTTCTACTTCTGGCATAAATGGATCAACGAAACGGCAATCTGGGCACCATTCTGCTGAGAACATGAAGACTACATTCTCTTCATTTTTTAATTCTTGGAATTGTTCCATGCTTTCTAATGATTTCATCTATATTTCCTCCTCTAATGCGTGCACTTTTTTCACACTATAATCTTTTCTTTATACTACCATACATCGTACACGGTGCAAGGTTTATGCTTGCTTTTTATCATACTTATATTGCCCAACGAGTAACTTAACAACGTGTACAAATAATTCCGTTCGATCGACATAATCGTCTGTAAAAATACCGATAGCACCTTCGTGACTACGAATATCTTTCCGCTCTACAAACTCTTCCATCACTTCACTTAACTCTTTACCATCTTCAAGAGGCGTTAAAAAATCGTCTGGTAACTTAATACGTGCTCCTCCGGCAACGAATATCTTATCGTCACTCGTTGCGAGTGCGCCCCAGTTACACATAAATAAACCGTGATCCGTTTTCATCACGCCGCCTTCTAACCCAATACCAATTTGAGCTTCTCCTTCTTGCAATGCTCGCTTCGCTCTATTAATTGCTCCTTGCATCGTCTCTTCATCTGAAAATGGCTGTGCCGATACTCCCGATGGGACAGAAAGAGATGTAATTTCAGCATCTTTCCATACCTTCTCCACAGCCCCAACCTTCGTTTTATTCTTCGATCCAACTACTACCTTCATTTCGTTCACCTCTATAAGAATTCATTATTCTGTTCTAATATCCACTTCAGCACAAATGAAGTGCCAACCACTACCACACACCACCAAGGAATCCCTTCTACCTATAGTAGAAGGTGACTTCCCACAATATTTTTGGTCCCGAACACAAAAACATTCTTCCGCGGTCTTCATGCATTATTCGAGCACTAATTAAGCACTGACCGCTACTACACATCGCTGGGTCATCTCTCCTACCTAAAAAAAGAAAGAGCTCTGCAGCCCTTCCTCTTTACGCGTTATTCTTAATTGTTTCTAACGTCGTTTTGTCCGTTGTTCTTACAAGCTTTGTAATAAGTTCTTTTGCTGCTGCATAATCATCAACATGTAAAATAGAAGCATGCGTATGAATGTAGCGAGCACAAACACCAATTACTGCTGATGGGATACCTGAGTTACTTGTATGTACACGGCCCGCATCTGTCCCACCTTGTGAAATAAAGTATTGGTACGGAATATTATGTGTTTCTGCTGTATCTAAAATGAATTCGCGCATTCCTCGATGAGTTACCATCGTACGATCGTAAATACGAAGAAGAGCACCTTTTCCTAATTGACCGAACTGCGTTTTATCACCAGAAGCATCGTTTGCTGGACTTGCATCAAGCGCATAGAAAATGTCTGGTTGAATCATATTAGCAGCTGTTTGTGCTCCGCGAAGACCTACTTCTTCTTGTACAGTAGCACCAGAGTATAATGTATTCGGTAATGTTTCATCTTTTAATTCTTTTAATAACTCGATTGCCAGGCCACATCCATAACGGTTGTCCCAAGCTTTCGCCATAATTTTCTTCTCATTTGCCATCGGTGTGAACGGGCAGATTGGCACGATTTGTTGTCCTGGTTTTACACCAATTTCAATCGCATCTTCATAACTATCTGCACCTATATCGATTAGCATATTTTTTATATCCATCGTTTTTGCACGTTGCGCATCACTTAATAAATGAGGAGGGATAGAACCAACAACCCCTATAACAGGACCATTCTTCGTCATCACTTGTACGCGCTGCGCTAATAGCACTTGGCTCCACCAGCCGCCTAACGTTTGAAAACGAAGCATTCCGTTTTTCGTAATTTGCGTAACCATGAAACCTACTTCATCCATATGACCTGCTACAAGAACACGTGGGCCAGTTTCGTCCCCTTTTTTCAGACCAAATACGCTACCTAAACCGTCTTGCACAATTTCATCAGCATATTTGCTTAATTCTTGCTTCATAAAACGGCGTACATCATGTTCAAAACCTGACGCACCTTGTAATTCTGTTAACGTACGAAATAATTGTAATGTCTCTTTATTCACGAAGTCCCCTTCTTTCAAACCTTAGTAGAATACCTTTTTTATTGTAACGAAATTTTCGAAATGTTTCTAGTTTCTTCTTTTTTAGCTGCATTTGCTTTATAATTATTATCGGTACACTATTTTTATTTTATAGAATTGAGGTGAATATATGAGCTGGAAAGGTTTAGTAGCAGGTCTTGGCGTTGGATTTGCAGCTGGTTATTTCGTTGCAAACAAAGTACAAGAACAATCCCATATTTCTTCAGAAAAAGCATTGAAAATGGTGAAACAAGCATTAAATCATAAAGGTGAAATTACTGGCTCTTGGGTACATATGGTTCCAGAGACATTTGAAAAATATGATGTTGCGTATGAAGTTTATCGCGGCGGTCTTACAACAATGTTAGATGATATACAAGAACGATTTGAATTTTTAGTTGATGCTAAAACAGGTACTGTTTTAGAGGTAATAGCAGCATAAAAAGAGGTTTCCCATTAGGTGAACCTCTTTTTTTTGAAAAATTGCGGATAGTGATTAAAATTATATCGGCGATTTTCCGAATATATCGGCGCAACTCGATTTATATCAGCGATTTCCCAATTATATCGGCGCAACTCAAATTATATCAGCGTTTGTTTAAATATATCGACTTACCGACAAAACCCGACAATAAAAAAGAGGCTGCTCCAATAAATATGATGGAACAACCTCCTTTTTTTTAAGCTTCTATACTCGTTTTTCTCTCAATTTTTTCTACAATATGTCCTTCCTCATTCCACTTCACTGCACGATAATATGCGTCATGATAAAATGAAAACCACGCATCGTTTTCAGCACCATATTTCATCCACTTTTGCTTATTTTCAATCGATGTCATCGGATAATCATCATAAGCCATGACCCATAATACATTTTGATGTGCGTGTGTCGGCAATAGGTCTGCTAAATGCAGCATCGTTTCTCCTTTGCTTTCTAAAGCAATGACTGCATGTCCATCACTATGTCCGCCTGTATGCGCCATCTTTATTTCATCCGTAATTTCGATTTCTTGTTGAAACGTAACAACTTGCTCTACAATCGGCTCCCAATTTTCCTTCCAATACGTATTACGGGATCTAATATTTGGGTTCCTCATTTCATTCCACTCTGTTTCACTTACATAAACTTTCGCATTCGGAAACGCCGGTACAAGGTGATCCCCTTCCCATTTCGTTAAACCAGATGCATGATCAAAATGAAGGTGCGTCATTAAGACGTAGTGAATATCTTCAGGCTTTAATCCCAGTTTTTCTAAAGATTCATAAACCGATGACTCTTCCGTTACTCCTTGATTTCTCTTCATTTTCTCATTCAATTTACCGTTTCCTATTCCAGAATCAATAAGCATATTTCCATCTTTCGTTTGCAAAAGTAACGGATCTGTTCGTAAATATATATGATTTGTATCGTTATGTTTATATTTTCGTGACCAAAGTACTTTCGGCACAACGCCAAACATTGCCCCGCCATCTAAATGTGTGTTCCCACCTTTTAACCACATCACTTTTATATCTCCAATTCGTAATTCTTCCATCACACATCCCCCTTTTACATTAATTTTAACATAAAATTCTGATTATTTTAGTTATAAAAAAACCTATGCATTACTGCATAGGCTCTGTGCGATACTTCGCTTCAACTCGATAAATACGATGACCTTTACTAGAGAACTTCTCTTCGTACTCAGTCATAATATTACCTTCAAAATCACTGTTATGAAGATCTAGGCTTAAGTAAGTTAGTAACATACCATACTCAGCCATACTCATTAGAGAGTATTCAAATAACCCTTGGTTATCTGTTTTGAAATGAATTTCTCCGCCCTCTACTAACACTTCTTCATAATTGCGTAAAAACGTTTTATACGTTAAACGACGCTTCGTGTGACGATTCTTCGGCCATGGATCTGAGAAGTTTAAATAAACACGATCAATTTCACCTTTTGCAAAGAAAACTGTTAAATCTTCAGCATCTTTATTTATTAACTTTAAGTTCGGTAATTCTTCTTCAATTAATTTATCAAGTGCATCTACAACAACACTCGTAAATTTTTCAATTCCAATATAATTAATATGTGGATTTGCTTTTGCCATATCGTACATAAAGCGGCCACGACCTGTACCTACTTCAATGTGAATGGGTTGTTCATTTCCAAATACTTCTTTCCAATTACCCGCGCGCTCTTCTGGGTTTCCAATTACGATATGTGAATACTCATTAATTCGATCTAATGCATATGGTTTATGTCTTAAACGCATAGATGTCTCCCTCTCTTTACAAAGCTATTTTAAAGGAATGATTCCTTTTTTCTGTTTTAATCAATCTACCAAACAAAAAACCAAGTACGTACGAGCACTCGGTCCGTTTCTTTCAAGTATAAGATGTACCATTTTGATAAAAACTACATACAGCATTAAACATTCCATGACGACGTAGCTTTTTCTCTTACATTCCGAGAAGAGAAAAACAATCGAAAGGATGATCCGTTCATGCCAATTAGTCAACAACATCAATTAGAAGTGCTGAAAGATATTTTAGTCAATCACCAAAGCGATTGCTGCGGGACAGTTTCTGAATGCGAGCAATTAGAGCGCCTCATTCAATCGTTACTCGCAAACGATAATATAAGTAATGACGCTAAAACAATGCTAAACGATGTATATTCTTATAGTCAATCGGGTAAATCTTCCTCTAATTTGGACAACCATATTTCCAATAATCAAGAACAACTTACTCAGTGGATTGCTGGAATGGACAATTTTTCTTAAGTATTATTCTGAAGCAAGTAGTTGCTGTAAATATTGATGCCAATATTCAGCTTCTGCTTGCTGTTTTTTTGTTGTGTGCCATTGAATAGATAAAATCGTTTGTGCTATTACATACCATCTCATACGCCTAAGCAATGATTCATCCATTTCAATATCATAATACCCGAGCCACTCACTCCATTCATGACGCGGAATGTACCAGTATAATAACATACCTAGGTCTAGAGCTGGGTCAGCAATGACAGCTCCATCCCAATCAATTAAAAACAACTCATCTTCGTCCGACAATATCCAGTTGTTATGGTTTACATCACAATGGCATACAACGAATTCATTGTATTCAATACTTTTTAATGAATCCGTTAAATATTGAAGGCCTTGCTGAATTGTTTCATCTACCCTTATATCTCCCCTTAAAACAAGTTGCAATTGTTGTAATAACTCTTGGGCGTGAAGCGGCTGCTTCCCAAGTCTTTGAATCATCTGCACAAGCGCTTTAGAGGAGTGTATTTTCTTCAAAAGTTTCGCAACACGTTCTAGTTTCATATCCTCTGGCTCTAGCTTCTGTCCCGGAAGCCATTTTTGAGCAGAAATCACATCACCGTTCGTTACCCTTCTTGTCCAAAGTAATTTTGGAACAATTCCTTCTGCTGACAATACCGCTAAAAAGGGCGATGTATTCCGCTTTAAAAATAACTTCTGTTGTCCGTTTTGCGCAATATATGCATCGCCCGTTACTCCACCAGCCGGTACAAGACTCCACTCTTTTCCTAATAATTGTTCCAACCATTCCATATTCATTACCCGTTAACAAATCCTTATCTTTTATAGTTATGAAAAGAAAAACCGCAACATTTCTACACATGTTGTGGATTCATATATATTTTACTGTAAATGAAAAGAAAACTTGGCATAAGCCAAAAACTCTCTATTTTATTTTACAAAACCACTCATAGAATGACAACTTATCAAAATCGTCACCTTTGTCAATTCTACATTTATTACATTCTCATCGTCAAGTAGCGATTTGTCACATTATCGTCAATATATACGTGCTAATGGGAGCCAATTGAAGTTCCTTTCCTCTAAATGAAGAAATTGGCTCTATTTTCGCTTGCTTTTCGTTTACTAACACATGCCACGTTCCTTCTTTTGGAAGCTGCACCGTTTTAGCTTCCAAACCGCTATTAAATAAAACGACAATTTCTTTCCACGGCCCAAACAATTCTACATGCTCTAGGTGGTATGCAAGTACTTCTGTAGATGTTTGCAAAAAAGTCATATGCTTTTTTATAAGATCTGCGTTTTGTAATCGGAATGCCCCGTGCTCTTTGCGAATCGCAATTAACCCTTTTATATAGTTAACTGTCTCCATCTCTTTCTCTTTTTGATCCCAGTCTAATCGATTTATTTCATCATTTGCATTATAACTATTTTCATTTCCATTCTTCGTACGATAAAACTCTTGTCCTGCGTGTAAGAAAGGAATTCCTTGCGAAAGAATAACTATTGCGCTTGCTAGAAGGTGCCGTTTTTTCAAAATCTCTTCCGGTTCTTCATTACTGCGCACTAGTTTATCCCACATCGTCATGTTGTCATGACATTCTACATAGTTAATACTTTGTACCGGTTCTAGAAATAATCCTGTTTCTTTCACACTTAAAAGACTACCTGATGCTATATACTGTAAATGCTGACAGTCTACATGCCCACCAAACGCAAAACCACGTTTATTTACATTAAATGTGCTACCTTTTATTCCATCACGAAATTGATCATTAAACTGCGCGATATGTGGCATTTTTCTTGCATTATTTAACGTTGCTTTTTCCTCAAGAGGAAGCGGTGTTTGTAAATCCCATCCTTCTCCTAATAACAATGCGTCTCGCTTTATGTTTCGCACTTCTTTTTCTATTATGTTCATTGTATCAACATCTAAAATCCCCATTAAGTCGAATCGGAATCCATCAACATTGTATTCCGTCAGCCAATATAAAATAGACTCTATAATGAATTTCCTCATCATTTTCCGTTCAGACGCTATATCATTTCCAACTCCCGTCCCATTAGAAGGCATACCATCTTCGCCATGGCGAAAATAATAACCTGGAACAAGCTTTTCAAATGATGATAGTTCTCTTTCATAAACGTGATTATATACAACATCTATAACTACTCGGATACCGTTCTCATGAAATGTTTCAATCAATTGCTTACACTCTACTATCCTGTTATACGGATCAGCAAGGTTTGTAGCATAAAACCCCGTTGGCGTATTGTAATATAATGGATTGTAACCCCAATTATATGCGCCGGAAGGATTTGCCTCATCTACACCACCGAAACAAGATAACGGTAATAATTCAACATGTGTAACACCTAAATCTTTTATATGAGACAATCCTGTTAACGTCCCATTCCGTCCCGTCGTTCCCTCTTCCATCAACCCTCTATATGTTCCTTTTTTATTCACTCCACTATTTGGGTGAATAGTCGCATCACGAATATGCAGTTCATACAATATAGCATCTGTCATTGACTGTAATGGTGGTAATTCCTCTCGTCTCGTTACATTCGTCTTTTCCAAATCGATAACAACACCGTATTTCCCATTTGCAGTCGTTGACTTTGTGTATGGATCCACCGCTTCATTCCATATTAAATTAATACAGACGAGGAAGGTATATCGAGCCCCATCATGATCCCCTTGTAATGCATGAACCCAAACACCATTTTCTTCTCTATGCATGTCATAATCGGTATATTCTTTATCACTTTTATAAAATCTTACTTTTGCAAGCCTCGCAGTTGGAGCCCACACTTTAAATGTTGTTGCTTCTTTTTTGTATACAGCACCTAAATCTGTGCCTTCGTAATAATACTTCTCATCGAAAATTGCCGTTCGAATAACAGCGCCTATTTGTAAATCCGTTTCTTCGTTCCGTTCATCTCGTACTGTATAATACTTCCCCACATCTAGTGACTCTTCTATAAAGCACTCATACTTTGTTGCATCTGGAAGCGCAATAGTATGAGCAATCGGTAAATCTTTCACATTATTTCCTTCTTGCAAACGAAATGTCCGACTTGTTCCATACGCATGTGGGAGCAAAATTGTAATTTTATTCATTTCATCTAAATAGGCATCAAATGGACGTTTTACTTTCAACATAAAAAAATCACCATCATTCTCAAAATTAAAATAAAGTGAATCTTTAATCAATTCAGGGTATCCCCTGCTAATTATTAGCCCCCACCAATCGGGCCTTTGTGTGAGTATACGAGCTGCAAATAATAAAGCTTTTCTTATTAGCAAGACTCTATACAGTAACTCCATTATTCTCTATAGTATATTCACCTGTATAAAAAACGTTTTCATACATTCTATTTTTGTAGTTTTATTTCAGCAATCGATTTATATTTCGGTGTTTCCTTCACGTGAGATTCGTATAAAGTAATTGTATCCGCTTGAAATGATATTTCAGGCACTTTTTTTATATTTTCCAAATGAAACTTTCTTTCTCCCATCCATTTACGAGCAACAGTAATATGTGGATGATACGGACGTGTTTCTAAAGAAAACCCATTCCCTTCACAAATCGCATGCACTTGCTTTTGTAACTGAAACAACTCATGATTCTCACTTACCTTCGCCCAAAAAATACGTGGCCTGTCTTCCATGCCAAATGTTGAAAATCCTTGTAATGTGAAAGGTAGTTCCTTTTTTTCTATAAGTGTTTGTAATCCATTCTTTATTCCTTCTAATTGTTCCTCTGTCGCACTTCCTAAAAAGGAAAGGGTAATATGATAGTCTTCCTTATGTACCCACGAGCGAAATGGTAATTCCTCCTCCATATCCTCTTTATAATTAGAGAGCACTTCTTTTATATAATTTGGTAAAGTAATTGCGACAAAATAATGCGGCTCCATTTATATCATCTCCTTCTTTTTATTGTTGCTTTTCTTTCTTATCTCATTCAGTTAAAAAGAAGCCGCCCTCTAAAGTAGAGAGCGGTCATTATTCATATATCCTTTATTTCGCTAATTCATGAATTGCTTGCGCGTAAATTGCTGTTGCTTTTAATAAGTCTTCAATTTCAATGTACTCATCTTTTTGATGCGCAAGTTCTTCTTTTCCAGGGAATAGCGGGCCAAATGCAACGCCAGCTTTCAATGAACGGGCGTAAGTACCACCACCGATTGCTAATAGCTCTGCTTTTTCTCCTGTTTGTTCTTCATACACGCGCTGCAGCGTACGAATTAATACGTGGTCTTTATCGACGTGATGCGGACGAGAGTTAGAATAATCCGCTACTTCAAATCCATGAATACTAACGTATTCTTTTAACTTCGCAATCATTTCTTCAAAGTTAGTCGTAACTGGGTAACGTACGTTTAACCCTAAGTTGCCACCGTTTTCTTTCGTATAAGAAAGGCGACCGACATTCACTGTTAACGGACCGCTAACTTCGTCTTTATAAGCAATAGTAGCTTTTTCACCAAAAATATCACCAGTAAATGTTTCTGCTGCAAATGTCGCAAATGCATTTGCTTTTCCATCAAGTGAAACTGTAGTTAAGAAGTTTGCTAATAGTAAACCTGCATTTTCTCCTTTTTCTGGAGTAGATCCGTGTGCTGAAATTCCTTCTATTTGCAACGTCACTGTATTTCCTTCTATAGTTGAGTTCCCTATTTTTTTAGCCGTTTTTAAATACTCTTCATATGCTACTGTAAGTGCATTTACATCTTCACCTGTAATAACCGCTTTTGCAAAATCAGGAACCATGTTTAAACGGCGGCCTGACTCAAATGAAACGAGTTCATATACACCTTTTTTCTCTTCACTACCATTTTGCACAACTTGTATATCAGAAATTCCTTTTTCTGCATTAATAATTGGAAAGTCCGCGTCTGGCGCAAAACCGATTGTTGGCATTTCTTCGTTTTTAAAGTAGTGATCTACACATTTCCAGTTACTTTCTTCATCTGTTCCTAAAATCATACGAACGCGTTTTGAAAGAGGCAACCCTAATTCTTTCACAATTTTCATCGCATAATAAGCTGCCATCGTTGGGCCTTTATCATCAATTGCACCACGTGCAAAAATCTTTCCTTCGCGAATATCTGCACTATATGCAGGAGTCGTCCAGCCATCTCCTTCTGGTACAACATCAACATGACAAAGAATACCTACTAGTTCTTCTCCTTTTCCCATTTCAAGATGACCTGCATAACCTTCTAAATTTTTAGAAGAAAAACCTTCTAATTCTCCTTTATGTAACATGAAAGATAAAGCTTTTTCTACACCTTCACCGAACGGTGCGCCCTCTTTCGCCGACTCTTCTTCCCACACACTTTTAATTTGCAAAAATTGTTGTGTATCACGAATTAAATCATCTTTTCGTTTTGCAACTTCTTCTGTCCAATTAATCGCTGACATCACGCATCCATCCTTCGCTATATTATCTCTTTCATCATAGCAAACCGAAATCCCTTATGCCATACACGAAGGTCCAATACCGAACAATTGTAATAATTCAGATATTTCCCATTAGTTTTTCTTTTATTTTTTCAAAAAATTTTGCAGGAATTTGGCGTTTTACGTAGAATTTTATGTGTTAGTTGACTGATCATATATACAATGTCAACTACCAATATTTTTCTATATGAAATTTTGTTAAACTTTTGTAAAATTTAAGTAGATTAAAGCATGAATTTTATCATGTAGAGTACAATGGTAGTAACGACCTTCTTTCCTGAATGGGGTCAAAAAAACTAGTAGAGGAGTGGTTTTCTCTTGAAACCTACAACTACTCGTATGCTAACACGCATTAAATCAATTTATATGTACATCAATGAAAACGGAACGGTAACGACGAAAGACCTTGTAGATGAGTTCGGGATCACACCGCGAACGATACAACGTGATCTAAATGTGTTGCAGTTTAATGAACTCGTGTATAGCCCTTGCCGCGGTAAGTGGACAACAACAGGAAAGAAAGTGAGAATGACCTCATAACGAAAAAATAATTGTATGTAAATAAATACATACCCCTTTCTAACTCATTAGAAAGGGGTCTTTTCTGCGCCTAAAAACAGGACTACTTCTCAGTATCTACTTGATATGTTTTTAACATTTCTACTTCTTCATCTGTTAGCTCTCGGTATTCTCCAAGTTCTAGTTCTTCATCTAATACTAACGGACCCATCTCTGTTCTCTTTAGGTAAACAACCTTTTTCCCTACTGCTTCAAACATGCGCTTCACTTGATGGAATTTTCCTTCTGTAATCACAAGCTCAATTTCAGAAACATCATCGCTTTTTAATATTGTAAGTGCACCTGGTTTCGTTTCATAACCATCGTCTAAAATAACACCTTTAGCAAACTCTTTTACATCCTCTTCCGTTACAACTCCTGCAACGTGTGCATAGTATTTTTTCGGCACATGCTTTTTCGGAGATAATAATTGATGTGATAACTTCCCGTCATTTGTTATCAATAAGAAACCTTCCGTATCGATATCAAGTCGTCCAACTGGGAACGGATCAAAGATTGCATCTTCTAGTTCTAATAAATCTATTACTGTTTCGTGATTATCATCTTCTGTAGCTGAAATTACACCTTGTGGTTTATGCAGCATTAAATAAACAAACTCTTTATATTCTACAACTTCACCGTGAATCATAACTTCTTGCTCTTCTACATTTACATGAACCTTTGCATCTTTCACCGGCGTTCCATCAATCTTCACAACGCCGTCTTTCAATAATTTCTTTACTTCTTTTCTACTTCCGTATCCCATATTCGCTAATAATTTATCTAATCTCACGTTTTTCACCTTCTTTATTTATCATAGAAAAGGGGACGTATTTACGCCCCTTTTGATTTCAACTTTATTTTGAATCTACTGCCAAGTTTACGCTGAATTTTCTCTAACGCTTCTCCGCCAAATACTCTTTCAAGTACTCCTGTGCGAATTGCTAACAGACCGTAAACAAGACCACCAACACCTGCACAAATCGCAACTGTAATTAAAGCACCAATACGGCCATCTGGCGAAATCATGAAGGATAGAATCCACTGTGATAGTTTTACCGCCACGACCATTACAAGTGTTAATACTGCAATTTGGAATGTTCTCTTATATACAACACCAAATGAATAGTGTGCATGTTTTTGGATTTGTCTATTCGTATACCATACGGAAGCTAAAAAACCGACTGCAGTAGCTAAAATCGCTCCTACTGTACCGAAATATCGAATAAAGATTACGTTACATACAAATTTCAAAATAACACCCATAACAAGTGCGACAATCGCATGTTTTTGTTGATTAATCCCTTGCAGAATCGCGGCTGTTACCGTAAATAAAGCAAATAACAATGCAACTGGTGCATACCACATTAACACTTGTCCACCTAATGGATCTGAATCGTAAAACGCAGTGTAAATTGGATAAGCCAGTGTTGAAATACCGACAACTGCTGGCAATGTTAAAAACATATTCGCCTGGAATGTTTGTGTAATTTGTAATTTTAAATAGCGATATTGTTTTTCCGTAAATGATTTTGTAATCGCTGGTACAAGCGTTAAACTAAACGCTGTTGCAAGCGATACTGGAATCATAATTAATTTATGCGTCCACATTGTGAAAATACCGAGCGCTCGCTCTGCGATATCACCTTGACCAATTGCCTGCATAATAGAGTTAAATGTCAATGTATCAATTTGTTGATATAAAGGAATTGTTAACCCAATTACAACGTAAGGAATTGCATACGCAAATAACTCTTTAAACAATTGAACGGTACTTACTGTCGATTCTGGTACAGTTTGTTCAATTAAATATTGATCCAAATATTTTTTACGTTTTAACCAGTACCAAATTAATACGCCGAGTGCTCCAACTGCTGAAACGAATGCAGCGAATGTCGCAACTCCGACTGCTGTTGCTACTGTACCGCCAAGTATTTTAATAACGATGAAACTACCCGCTAGTAAAAAGACGATACGAATAATTTGTTCAATAATTTGTGACACCGTAGTCGGTCCCATCGATTGGTGACCTTGGAAATAACCACGAATCAAACTTGCTGCCGGTACAACAATAAGTGCGAAACTTACGAGGCGAATAATCGTCGTAACTTCTTCTACCTTATTTTGTAAACTTTGTTTACCAAGCATTGCTTCTGCAAATAATGGTGCGGTCATGTACAGTACTAAGAAGGAAAGAACTCCTGTTACTATCATCATAACCATTCCCGAGCGGAACATTCTTCGGCTCGTTTTATAATCTCCAAGTGCATTATATTTGGAAACAAACTTTGAAACAGCAAGCGGCACCCCTGCCGTTGCAATACTTAAAAATATCGTATATGGAATATATCCATATGTATAGAGCGTTCCGCCTTCTGTGCCTACTAATGCATGAAACGGAAAGACGTAAATCATGCCTAAGAACTTTACTAAAAATGTCCCTAACGTCACAATAAGCGTTCCGCGCAGAAATTTTGAATCGGACATACGAAAATCCTCCTACTTCCTATATAACGCTGAACTCTAACTTTTGTATTGTACCACAATTCTCCCCTCAAGCAGTACTTCACTCTATTTTTCTTTTAAGGGAAAACATGCTATTCTTTTAGGCAGGAAATGTAGAAAATGAGGTCGATATATTATGCATTATGATGTTATTGTAATCGGTGGCGGGCCTTCTGGGCTAATGGCTGCAATCGGTGCTGCAGAAGAAGGCGCAAATGTCTTACTTCTTGATAAAGGAAATAAACTAGGGCGCAAACTTGCGATTTCTGGTGGTGGTCGTTGTAACGTAACGAACCGTCTACCACTTGATGAAATCGTTAAACATATACCAGGAAACGGCCGCTTCTTATACAGCGCTTTTTCTATTTTTAATAATGAAGATATTATTACATTCTTCGAAAATCTCGGGGTAAAATTGAAAGAAGAAGATCATGGCCGTATGTTCCCTGTATCAAACAAAGCGCAATCGGTAGTAGACGCACTTTTAACACGATTAAAAGATTTAGGTGTAAAAATCCGTACGAATACACCTGTTGAAACGATTGAATATGAAAATGGTCAAACGAAAGCAGTTGTATTACAAACAGGCGAAGTGTTAGAAACGAATCACGTCGTTATCGCTGTTGGCGGAAAATCTGTTCCTCAAACTGGTTCTACTGGAGACGGATACGCTTGGGCTGAAAAAGGTGGTCATACAATTACAGAATTATTTCCAACAGAAGTACCAATCCTTTCAAACGAGCCGTTTATACGTGATCGCTCATTACAAGGTCTTGCTTTACGTGATATAAACTTAAGCGTATTAAACCCGAAAGGAAAAGCTATCATTTCTCACAAAATGGACATGCTCTTCACTCATTTCGGCCTATCTGGTCCTGCTGCTCTTCGCTGTAGTCAATTCGTCGTGAAAGCACTGAAAAAGTTTAAAACGAATACAATACAAATGAGTATTGATGCATTACCAGAAGAAAATAGTGAACAACTATTCCAGCGCATGCTGAAACAAATGAAAGAAGATCCGAAAAAAGGAATTAAAAACGTGTTAAAAGGATACGTTCCCGAGCGTTACTTCCTATTCTTATTAGAAAAAAATGAAATTGACGGTAGCGAACAAGCTGGACAAGTTTCTCATGAAAAGATTCGTGCACTTGTGAAAGACTTTAAAGAATTTACTGTGAATGTAAATGGTACGCAGTCAATTGAAAAAGCATTCGTTACTGGCGGAGGCGTATCTGTTAAAGAAATTAATCCGAAAGAAATGTCTTCTAAATTCACGAATGGCTTATATTTCTGCGGAGAAGTTCTTGATATTCACGGTTATACGGGCGGTTATAACATTACATCTGCTCTCGTTACTGGTAGAATTGCTGGAACTACAGCTGGAGAAAATGCGAAAATGCAATATTAAAAAAGAAACAGGATTCCTGTTTCTTTTTTATAGGTACACGAAATTATATCAGCGATTCCACGACTTATATCAGCGATGTTTCAAAAATATCAGCGATTCTGCAACTTATATCGGCGATTTCTCAAATATATCGACTTACCGACAATAAGCGACAAATATACACTCCTCCTAACTTCCCATTACTTATTTGTTGCTTTATATACCTTAGTACCTTTATATTTTATATTGTTGAATATTTAAAAAAGGGTAAGGGGAAAACATATGAGAAAAAAAGTCATGGTGTCTTTAATGCTAATGACGTTTCTTTCTGCCGTAGAAGGAACGATTGTTAGTACAGCAATCCCTCGTATAACGAGTGATTTGTCAGGCGTCGAACTTGTTAGCTGGGTTTACGCAATTTATATGCTTGCCACAGCGGTTTCGACTCCAATATACGGAAAATTGGCTGATTTATTCGGTCGTAAAAAAGTTCTGCTTATCGGAGCTACAATCTTTTTAATCGGCTCTGCACTTTGCGGTGTCGTTACATCGATGGAACAATTAATCTTCTTCCGTGCTCTTCAAGGTATAGGCGCTGGCGCTGTTATGCCAATCACAATGACGATTATTGGAGACTTATATAGCGAAGCGAAAGACCGCGCGAAAGCACAGGGCTGGATGAGTGCCGTTTGGGGTGTATCTGGTGTTGTCGGGCCGTTAGTAGGTGGTTTTTTAGTTGATTCTCTTTCTTGGCGTTATATTTTCTTCTTAAACGTTCCTTTCGGAATTATCGCTTGCTTAATGTTTGCCACTTCTTATAAGGAATCTGTTAAGTCTGCCGCCAAGCAGCATATCGACTATCTTGGTGCGACAGTCTTCTCATTAAGTACAATTGCTTTACTATACGCATTATTAACAGGTAGCAGTAAGCAAAACTGGGGAGACATTACAATCATCGGTCTATTAATCTTTTCGGCTGTGTCATTCATTATTTTCTTATACATCGAGAAAAAATCTCCGGAACCATTAATTCCGCTAGCACTTTTCTCTAACCGTACATTATCTACGATAAACATATTAACTCTTATTGCCGGTGCGATGATTATTAGTATTACAATGTACCTTCCAATTTGGAGCCAAGGTGTATTAGGAAAAAATGCGACAGAAGCTGGACTCATTTTAATGCCAATTCCTGTTATGTGGACGTTCGGTGCTATGTTCTCCGGTAACTTAGTTGGCAAATTACAAACGAAACAAATTATTTTACTTGGAGCTAGCATTTTATCAGTTGCTACCTTCTTATTATTTACATTGTCAACAAATTCACCATCGTTCCTTATTTATGTTGCAGTCGGATTATTCGGCTTAGGCATGGGGCTTGTGACACCTATTTACATGGTAACAATTCAAGCAGCCGTACCAGCTCATACACGCGGAACAGCCGTTGGTTTAAACACATTTATTAATACATTTAGTCAAACGTTAGGTGCTGCAATATTCGGTACAATCTTCAATACGATGATTCACGCACGTGGTATTAAAAACCTTGATCTTGTATCTGGCGGACACGGCGGAACTACAGCAAACGTAGCAACTGAATCACAATCTGCATTAGCAGCAAGTGTACACGTTATTTATATGAGTACTTTCGTATTAGCAGTATTTACATTAATTATTGCTTGGCTCTTATTAAAACCAGCTACACAAACAAGTGAGCAATAATAAAGAGGATGACCCAAATGGTCATCCTCTTTTATTCTTCATTCTCCACAATATGTTTAAGCACGGACAATTTATTATCCCAAAATCGTTCATAATATGAGAGCCACTGCTTTAATTCTTCTAACGGCTCCGGCTGCAAACAATATATCTTCTCTCTTCCACTCTTTCTTCCACTTACTAAATTCGCTTCTGAAAGAATATGAAGATGCTTCACAACAGCCGTACGACTCATCGGAAAATGATCCGTTATTTTTGAAATTGGTAACTCTTTATCACTTAATAACCGTAACACTTCTCGGCGGGTCGGATCAGCAATTGCTTGAAATACATCATATTTCGCTGCTGACGAAGACATTTATCCTTCAACAACCTTTTTCAGTTTTTCATTTACAATCGCTACCCAGCCGCCATTCATTCTATCGCGAATAATAGAGCTCTTCGCATTCGCTTTCGGCAGAATTTCATCAGGATGTTTCCAACCGCCGTGAATTAATGTAAATTCTGTTTTATTTTCTCCTAAGTCTCTCAAATGGAATGAAACAACCCAGCCATCTGTGTCCCATGAGAAAGATAAATGGTTTGGTTCATCAATTTCTAACACTTTACATGGTGACGGTCCAAATGGTGATTGAACATGAAACTCATGTCCTACCTCTAATTCAAAATCATTCGGCATAAACCATGATTCAATTCCTTCTGCAGTTGACACTACATTCCATACTTTTTGAATAGACGCGTTAAAAACGATTGTTTGTTTAATATCGTTTAATGTATTTTGTTGAGTCATTTTTTTAGCCCCTTTATCCAGCATTAAAACATAACACCTTTTAGTTGTATTTGAATAATATAACACCTTTTAGTTTCATGTCAACACTAATTCTTTTTACCGTTGAGAAATTCTCAACATTTTTTCAACAGGACAAACACCCTCTCAGCATTCCCTCATAATATACTCACAAAGGCAATAAAAAATAAAAACTTCTCTCAACATGAAACTCCATCATTCATATTGAAAGAAGTGCCTTACTTATATCATGCGTACATCGTCTCTCCTCCTTCCCTCAAGAGGCAATACGCAAGATATAAAAAATCAGAAGGAATATGCCCACCATTTGAGTAGGTAGTTATTTCTCTTCTCCTCAACATTTCCTTAGGAGCGAAATGACTACCGACTCACTTTTTTCAAACAAAATAAAAAGGGTAACTAACTGTTACGATTTATTTAACCAATTATAACCAAAGTTAATTAAATATATCAGTAAGCCCTGCTAGTCAAGTGATTGGCTAGTAGTGAGGGTTAACTGCGGGCAATCCCTAAAGCTGATTGAACTACAACGTGGCTAGAAATGGCGAGCGTGAATGTTGCGAAAGCAGAAAAAATCAATCAGATGATGCAAGGTTAAATCCTAAACATTAGAACAATGGGTCTTCCGCCTCGAATCATCTAAGTCAAAATGGATAAGATGAACGTTCAACGACTATCTCGTATAACTGACGAGAGTACACCACAAGCCTATGGTGGTGGAAAAATCCTCTATCTCTAAAGAGATAAACATATAGTCTGCGCTCATGTGAAAACATGAGAAGTTCATAAGAGAACTGGCTAAGGAATTGCGCCCTTAGTTGAACAAGATACATTTAATTAAATCTATCAAACCTCATTGAATCTATCGAACGTATGTGCTATGTTAAATTCAATGAGGTAAGGATAATAATGAAATTTTTACGAGTTAGTCAAGTATCAGAATTAACAGGTTTGCATCCGAGTGCTCTCAGGAGAATGCTAGTGGAACACGCTACTATTCAGAAGAACAAATCTTTCATTAAAGGAGTTAAATTCTGATGATATTGGCGAAGAAAGTCAGACTAATTCCAACGCCTGAACAAGAAAAAGTGCTTAGAAACCATGCTGGTGCTGCAAGATTTGCTTATAACTATTGTAAAAGAATGAGTGATAGATACTATAAGCTATTTGGAAAATCTGTTTCACAGTTAGCTTTACAGAAACGATTTACAAAGATCAAGAAGCGAAAGAGATATGAGTGGTTAGAAGACATCAATGCACAAGTTCCCAAACAGGCTTCAAAAGATTTTGATAAGGCGAGAAAAAATTCGTTCAAAAAGTACAAAAATGGTTATCACACTTCTTATAAATCCAAAAAAGATTTAATCCAAGGATTTTATGCCAATTATGAAAGACTGGTTATAGGAAAGAAAGTAGTTCATATTCAGTCTATTGGAGAAGTGAAAACAAGCCAACAACTACCAAGAAATAAAAAACCATCAAATCCAAGAGTTACATTTGATGGTCGTCACTGGTGGATGAGTGTAGGGTTCCAAGAAGACTTTGAATCACAAGAACTAACCGATGAGTCGATTGGTGTGGATGTCGGTTTAAAAGAGCTTTTTGTAGCTTCTAATGGTATGAAAGAACGAAATATAAACAAAGATGCTAAGGTTAAAAAACTTTTGAAAAGGAAAAAGTCAGCACAAAGAGATATGTCTAGGAGATTTAAAAAAGGTGTAAAAATTCAATCTGTCGGATATGAAAAAGCTAAAGCTGAGCACCTGCGGTTATCTAGGAAAATTACGAATATCCGAAATAACCATATCCATCAAGCAACAGCTACATTGGTGAAAACCAAACCAATGAGGATTGTTGTGGAAGACTTATCTATCTCAAACCTGTTAAAAAACAAAAAACTATCAAAAGCATTTTCATTTCAAAAATTAAACTTCTTCTTTCAATGTTTATCATACAAGTGTGAGAAGTACGGCACTGAGTATGTAAAAGCTGATAAATGGTTCGCCTCAAGTAAGATTTGTTCATGTTGCGGAGTAAAATACGACCATTCAGTTCAACCAGAAGGACAGTGGAGTTTAAAAATACGAGAGTGGTGTTGTGTTTCATGCAATAGCCATCACGATAGGGATGTAAATGCTGCGATAAATTTATCAAGATGGGTAAAATAAATGCTTGATAATAGGAGGTAACGATACTGCCTCGTGTGGAGTGTTATACCCCTCGTCCCTTCGGGGTTGCGAGAACACGATGAAGCACTAACTTGTGTAAATTTGATTGAATTATATAGATTTAGTTAAGTTTATCGTATCGGGATGAAAGCTATGTTCTATTGCATTAACTGTTCTGACATTCACCATGAAAAACATCCGAATGATAAAGTATTCAAAAACGGTTTTTATATTGATCCATTTTTAGGTGATCGTTATCACCTTGGTATGTGTAAAGATGCCCAAGATCATGAAACAGAGGCAAACCTTTTAACGACAAAGAAATTAGGCGCACCCCAATCTATTATGAACGTATTACCAACCCATGTTGTCCCAACATAAAGCATAAAAAAGAGCTGGCTCACCCAGCTCTTTTTTATGCTTTATAAACAATCATTGCTGAAAAACAATAAATTTGGTTTTCATCATCGTTAATAGAAACACCAACTTGGTACTTAATATCTACAAAGTGACTATCATCAATCTTTTTCAAAAACACATTTACAGCGTCTTCTAAGTCTTTTTCGTGACTTTCATCAAACACTTTCACACGAATCATGTTAACACCATCCTAGATCGCAGCCCTCCGCCGCTTGATTATTGCCACGGTGCGTATCTATGATGCGATAAAACTTTCCATTTTCATATATATATCCGTCTTCTAACACATATTGTTTATCTTCAGTATAGACATAAAACTTACCTATCATAAATTTACTCGTATATAATTCCAAATAATTTGATCTAAATTTAGCTACAACTTTATTTGTAATATCAATTTTTATTGTGTGCCCCACCTTCTCTCCCTCCTTTGCAAAGAACGGATTTAGGTATATTGTATTAGCGATTTTACATTTTATGCTTAAAAATAAGTGGATATGCCCCTTCTTCACCCTGTACTATTTTTCTAAAAAAGTCACCTATATTTATTTCACATAAAACCATAAAAAAATACATAAAAAAAGACCTTTTACATATTGACTCAAATATATTTAATATGGTATTATATAAAATTTGACATTTTTACGAACTTATGTTATCATTAAAAGTGGTTACCACATATGGAGGTGGATGATTTGTTTCAAATTGGTGATAAAATCGTTTATCCAATGCACGGTGCAGGAATTATCGAAGCAATTGAAGAGAAAGAAATATTAGGTACTTCACGTCAATATTGTGTGATACGCATCATTAGTAAAGATATGCAAGTAATGCTTCCGATGGAACAATTAAAAAAATCAGGTATTCGTTATATCGTTGATCGAGGTACGTTAGATGATATACTTCTTGAATTTCAAAACGGGGAGTCAGACCCATCACTCTCATGGAAACAAAGATATACAATGAATATGGAAAAAATGAAAAATGGCAATTTACAAGATAGCGCAGAAGTGGTTCGGGATTTACTTCGCCGTAATAAAGAGAGAACATTAAATGCGAGCGAAAAACAAATGCTAGATAATGCACGAAAAATGATGATCAGCGAAGTCGCGCTCGTACAAAATGTTACTGAACATCAAGCAACAGAATTTCTTCAAGATACAATTAATCACTAAATTTAAAATAGCTGGCCGCTATTTTTTTTGTAAAAAAAGGACGAAGAGTTTTATCTCTTCGTCCTTTTATATTACCCACGCCCAGCTTGAAACGATGGATATAACGTCATTCCACCATCTGCAAATAGCGTAATTCCCGTTACATAACTCGCCTCTGATGAAGCAAGCCAAGTTGCTACCGCTGCAATTTCTTCCGGTTTCCCAATATAGCCCATCGGTATCATACTTTCTACGTCAGCCCGCTGTTTTGGATCAGCAAACTTTTCGGCATTAATTGGCGTATTAATTGCACCTGGTCCAATATTATTTACTCGAATACCTTTTGGTGCATATTCTAACGCTAACGTTTCTGTCATAAGTTTAATACCGCCCTTACTTGCTGCGTAGTGCACGAATAGTGGCCACGGAATTTTCTCATGAACGCTAGACATATTAATGACAGATCCTTTAATGTCGTGTTCCACAAAATATTTAATCGCTTCACGGCTTCCTAAAAAAGCGCCTGTTAAATTTGTATTGATTACTTTATTCCAATCTTCTAACGGCATTTCATGCGACGGTACCGCGTTTTCTATTCCTGCATTATTAATCATAACGTCGAGCGTACCAAACTCTTTCACAGCAGATTGAATGAGATTCATAACATCTGCCTCGACCGTCACATCACCTTTTACAGCAATCGCTTCTCCGCCTACCTTTTTAATTTCTTCTAACACATCATTCGCTTCTGAATCTCGTGAGCGATAGTTAATAACGACCTTTGCTTTCTCCTTAGCAAACCTTACTCCCATCGCTCTTCCAAGACCCGTTGCTGATCCTGTAATAACGACGACTTTCCCTTCTAAATCACTATACATTTCAATACCTCCTTAACCTTTTGCAATTCCTAACATAATTCCAGCTGCAATAATAAAAACGATCCCAACAACGATACCTGTTAATTGACGTTTCGTTTTTCTTTCGCCTAATATAAGAATCCCGCCAAGCGTCGAAATAACAATTCCCATTTGCGATAGTGAAAAGCTTGTTGCGACTCCGACACGCGGCTGCGAAATGAATAAAAACATATTTCCAGCTGCCCAAATTAATCCTGGAATAATATTTCGTATCGCATATTTATTAAATGGATGATGTTTAAACGTAAGTAAAATACCTCCTAACACCATACCAACTGCTTGTGGTAATAAAGCCGACCAACCATCTACGTTAAATAGCCTAATAACTACTACGTAAACTAAATAACCGACTGTTGAAATTAATAAAATTATGATGCCCCTTTTAAAATTTGCTGCTTGCTCTGCATTTTTTTCTTCTTCACTTTGAAGTGACGTTAAAATAACACCGATAAGAATACAAACGAGCGCTAAAATTCCAAGGACGACTGAAATTGTCGTGGACCATTCATGAAATACGATAACGCCAAATAAAGTCGTCGCAACTAATTGCAGTCCTGTTGAAATTGGCATCGTCCTCGAAACACCCATTAAATCAATACTTTTCAATTGATTCGCCTGACCAAGTGCCCAAAATAAACCTGACACAATTCCAACTCCAATAACGGTAGGAGTTAATACTGGCTTTACAAAAATATAAACAACAATCGAGAAAATAAGTGCACCAAGCGTTGTGCCAAGCGTTTGACTATACGGGCCACCGCCCAGTTTCACGTTAAATAGCACAATACTTCCCCAAAATATAGCTGGTAAAATCGCTAAAAATATATCCATGGCTCATTACCTTTCTTTACGAAATGTCATCAGTTACCGCTCTACACTGTTAGAGTGTGCTTTCATTTTTTCTTTCGCTTGTGCGCAAACCTTTTCTGCGATCGCACTAGAAACATTTTTTTCTCTTTCCACTTTCTTGATCTTTATGTGATCTAAATTATCTTCCAAAGTAAGTGTAACTTTGTCATTTGGCGGATTATGTGCACCTTGAAAAGTAAGAAATTGTAGCGTCACTTCAAATCGAGGAACGAATTCATCTTTCTTGCCGAGACGCTTTATATTTATAACTGAATCACATTCATATTGATCTTCTGTCGCTTGCCTTATAACGGAGTAATATCGATTTAAGAGCGCACTCTCTAAAAGTTGTTCTTTCGATTCTGTCGCCAAAGAGTCGCTTGGAGAAAAGAGAAAGATAGAACATATCATCGTCATCATTACACATATTTTTTTCATAATGCCCTCCTTGTTCTATAAATTAGTGTTCTCAAAAATACCATAAAAAAACGACTTCCCCTATTCAGGAAAGTCGTTTTAATGAATCCAATATTAACCACCGCTCACTGGCGGTATGAGTGCAACAACATCACCAGATTGAATTTTATCATCTTCATTTGCGTATTCTTCATTAATTGCAACCATAATTGGCGCTGATACTGGTACATTATATTCATTGGCAACAATATCTTTTAACTCTGCAACCGTAATATTTTCTTTCTCTATTCGTAATTCACTTGTTCCTGCTTCTTCTTGCAAGTGCGCAAATAACAATACTCGAATCATACTTATAACTCCTTCCCAGGCTCTCCCGCCGGATATGGCGTTTTTTCTAATTGGTCACCAATCCACGAGTCACCATCTTCCCAAAACTCCTTTTTCCAAATGGGAACAATTTGTTTTATGCGTTCCATAATATATTCATTCGCTTCATAGGCCGCTTTACGATGCGGTGTTGAAACAGCCACAACAACCGCGATATCAGAAATTTGCAATGTACCGATGCGATGCGTAATCGCAACGTGTGTATCTGGCCATTTCTCCTTCACTTCTAAGCCTATTTTCTGTAGCATCTTTTCTGCCATCGTCTTATAAGCGACATACTCTAAGTATAATGTACGACGCCCTTTCGTAAACTCCCTAACCGTTCCAATAAACGTTGTAACAGCACCGCATTCACGGCGAATTACTTTCTTCGCTACCTCTTCAATCGAGATTTCTGTATCAATTACTTCATAATATGTATTTATCATTTCGCACTCCTAACCGTTTGTAAAAACCAGTCTATGTACAACTTTTCTTCTGTTATATGAAATACTTTATATTCTTCTCGTAAATTTACCGGCGCATTATACCACGTAATGACCGCTACTACATTTTCTACTTTATGTACAAGTTCAACGTCTTCCGCAGAACGAAGTAACACTATTTTCGGATAGTTCTCTTTTTTATAGCCCTCTATTAAAATTGTATCCACTTCAAAAAACTCATATAAGCGAATAATTTCTTGTAAGGACCATTCCTCTCTTAACGAAGAAAGTGAAAGTAATCCCGCACCTTCTACACTACTTACGACAGCACCGGCTTTTCTGTGTCTTTCACTATCTTTTTGTGCTACTTCTGGAAAACCTCCGTGCCCGTGATGTTTAATTGTAGCAACTTTCATTTCGCTTTCGGCTAAAGCATGCACAACTTTCTCTACAAATGTTGTTTTCCCGCTATTTTGATACCCTACTATTTGTATGATTGAAGAGGCTTTGCCCAAGGCCAATCACATCCCTCCGAATGCTCTAACAATAATACGGATACTTTCATCCCTGCCTCAAATCCTCTTGTTCCTCCGGGCAACACGATAAACGCATTTGCATCCGCAAGTGAAGATACCGCACTCGATTTATCTAAACCGACCGGCATCGCTTGTAATGCCCCATCCACGATCGTCACGTTTGCTCTTACGAAACGAGTAAATGGATTTGGCTTTGGAAAATCTTTTTGTAAAATAGCATCAGCTCTATATACGTGAGGCTCCTTCGCATACAAATACGTTTTTATAATCGGATGCACAAATAATTCAAAGCCTACATAACAAGCAGACGGATTCCCTGATAAACCGAAAAGTAACTTTCCATCAACTTCAGCTACTGTCGTTACACTTCCTGGTCTCATCGCTATTTTATTAAAGAGGACATTCGCCTGTAATCTTTCATATATAGCTGGTAAGTAGTCATAATCTCCTACCGAAACACCGCCTGTTGTAATTAAAATATCAACCTCATCCATCGCCGATTGAACAGCTGTAAAACATGCATCTAGCTCATCAGCCAGTTGGCCATAATATCGGACCTTTCCACCAGCTTTCATAATTTGAGCGGCAATCATATAAGAGTTACTATTTCTAATCTTTCCTGGTTCTAACGACTCGTGTACTTCTAGTAATTCACTCCCTGTCGTTACAATACCGACAACAGGCTGTTTTACAACTTTCACAGTACTATATCCAAACGTCGCTAATAGCGCAGCAACACCTGGATTAATTGCAACACCTTTCTTAACGAGAACTTGATTTTGTTTTATATCTTCTCCTTTAAATGACACATTGTCACCACTATTAAAAGGACGCTTTAACCTCATATATGTTTTTCCGTTCTTCTCAAATCCTTCTGTCAGTTCTAGCATTACGACTGCATTGCAATCCTCTGGAATAGCTGCTCCCGTCATAATACGAACTGCTTCAAAAGAACCTACCTCTTCTACAAAAACAGACCCCGCTCCAATTTCTCCTATCACTTCAAATTCAACTGGATTCTCTTGATTCGCTTCTTTCGTATCTTCTGCTCGAATTGCGAAACCATCGTAAGGAGAACGATCAAAATGAGGAACGTCATGATCTGAGACAACATCTTCCCCAAGAATTCTCCCGTAACTTTCCGTAATAGAAACTTCTTCTACTTCACCATGCTTCGCATATTTCATTACCCGCTCTACTGCCTCAGCAACTTGAATTGGAATTCGTTTTTCTACCATCGTTTCTCACCTCATATTTGCAATTTTTTTTATCTCGATTAAACTTTATATATTAAACAGAAATTACTTCAAGGAGGAATTCCATGTCTTCATTCACACACTTTAATGACCAAGGACGCGCGAAGATGGTTGATATAAGCGACAAAAAAACAACCGTTCGAACAGCAATTGCGTGCTCTAGCATTGTAGTTACGAAAGAAATTTACGATAAAATCTCTCACAATGAAATTGGGAAAGGTGACGTATTAGCAGTTGCCCAAATCGCAGGCATTATGGCTGCAAAACGCACTTCTGATATTATCCCAATGTGCCATCCTTTATTATTAAAAGGTGTTGACGTTTCTTTCGATTGGCAACAATCAAATGAACAATATCGATTACTTATTGAAGTAAAAGTTAAAACAGAAGGTAGCACTGGCGTTGAAATGGAAGCTTTAACAGCTGCTTCTGCTACGGCTCTTACCGTGTATGATATGTGTAAAGCTGTTGATAAAGGTATGATTATTGGTGAAACGTACTTACTTGAAAAAACAGGTGGAAAAAGTGGCGATTATACGAGAAATTCGTAATCCTCTCCGTTGAACCTAAAGGATTTCCTTTAGGTTCAACCTATATATCTTGCATATAAACTTTTCGCTACATTCATATCATTTGTCCCATGAATAAACGCCCTACCATCTGTAAATAGAACAAATCGATATTCTTCTATCGGGAATGATAATAAATAAGGTGTTGCCTTTACCTCTACACTTTTTTGTAAGCGCTTTTTAATTTCTTCTAAATTAAAATCTTTCCGCATCCCTGGACGAATTTGTACTGTATTCCGCCCACATAACACTTCCGTTTTCGTTTGTGCTTCAAATGTTAAACTCGGATATGTACGTAATCTTCCACAAGATAAACACGTATCTTTTTTCTGCCTATTCACTTTAAATGCCATCTGCTGATTATTCCAAAGGTCAAACGATAGCATCGTTTCACGAAGCGCACCAAAGTCTTCTACTAATATTTTCAACGCTTCTGTTATTTGATGCGCAACTACTAACTGCACCGCTGGCTGTATAATACCAACTGTATCACATGTTGCTCCACTCGCCGGATGCTCCATTAAACAGCGGAAACACGGTGTTTTCCCTGGTAAAATTGTATAAGTCACTCCGTAACTTCCGACACAACCACCATATATCCACGGAATATTATACTTTTGTGAAATATCATTAATGAGAAGACGCGTTTCAAAATTATCTGTCGCATCTAATATTAAGTCTACACTATTCACTAGTTCTTCCATTTCTTGCACCGTTACATCAGTTACAACTGGATTAATTTCCACCTCAGAATTAATCGCTTTTAAATGTTCTGCTGCCGCTACCGCCTTCGGTTTATACTGCTTTGCATCTTCTTCTGTATATAATTGTTGTCTTTGTAAATTGCTCCATTCTACATAATCGCGATCTGCAATCGTTACTTTTCCAACACCTGCTCTAACAATCGCTTCTGCATTTGCCGCACCTAGGGCACCAGCGCCGATAATAAGCACATGCTTCTCTCTTATTTTTCGCTGCCCTTCTTCTCCAACACCAGGAAATAATATTTGTCTTGAATATCGCTCCTGCATACGATAGCCCCCTTCCTTATCCTCCTATATAAGACATTTCAATTTTCGGACGATTTTTTGCACTTTCTTCTGTCCGTTCATCTGAATATCTATCTTTTCTATTCATCCATACATCTTGTATAACATGTAATAGCTCTTCATCCGAAAGATTATCTCTAAGAAGTTCCCTTATATCCAATCCTTCCGTCGCAAACAAACAAGTATAGAACTTTCCATCCGCCGAAATTCTCGCTCTCGTACAAGAAGAACAAAACGACTCAGAAACAGAAGTAATAAAACCGACCTCTACATTTGTTCCAACATACCGATATCGTTTCGCAACTTCACCAAAATAATGCGCTTCAGCTTGCTCAAGCGGATACACTCCATGAATTGTCTCAATTAATTCCCGCTTCGTAACTACTTGATCAAAATTCCATCCATTCGTACTACCAACGTCCATAAACTCAATAAATCTAAGCGTGATTCCTTGTTCTTTAAAATATGCAGCCATCGGTAGTACTTGATGATCGTTCATCCCTTTTTTCACAACCATATTTACTTTTACTTCAAGCCCTGCCTCTTTTGCTGCTATAATGCCCTTAATCACAGGTTTCGTATTAATATTTCGACCATTAATATTTCTAAATGTATCATCATCTATCGCATCTAAACTAACATTCACTCTATGTAATCCAGCTTCTTTTAATGCCTTCGCTTGCTTCGTTAAATGAATTGCATTTGTCGTTAACCCTATATCTACTAGCCCGTCAATTTTCACGAGACGTGCAATAAGTTTTGTTAAATCTTTACGAAGCAGTGGTTCGCCACCAGTAAGTCTAATTTTTCGTACACCGATGCTAACAAACACTTTTGCCAAACGTTCAATTTCATCAAACGTCAGTAAAAACTCATCTTTCAAAAAAGCATAATCAGGCCCAAATACTTCTGCTGGCATACAATATGTACATCTAAAATTGCAACGATCAATGACAGATATGCGTAAATCTTGAAGTGGGCGTCCAAAAAAGTCTTTAACCATCTCCTGCATCGCCACCCTCCCTTTCTGCCAAATTTCTTTCTTTTCATTCTATTATAATATATTTTCGAACTGCGATGTTTTTGCTAAGGTGAATAAAGTGAAACTTTAAACAATAGGAAGTTATCCATTCCCCTCTGATTAGCGAGAGTTACTCTCAAATACTGGGATAAAAAAACCTTGAAACATAAAAGTTCCAAGGTTTTCTACTTATTAACTTAATCTAATAATCGTTAGAGTAGCTCCTGGCGTTGCCGTAGATAATGTAGCCAGTGCAACTACTCCAAATAATTGCAAACTAACGGCAGCTCCAGCAGGCAAATTAGCAATTATTGTTGCACTAAATGAACCAGTAGCCACTGCTGGGGAGTTTATCGTTCCCGCAAGCGGACTTCCATTTACAGTTATACGCGAACTTACAAGTAATCCTGCTGTTAAATTAATTGTATAGGCTATATAATAATTCCCTGCATTGGCAACTGTAAATACAGTATTTCCACCACTAACGGTTATTCCTGGTCCAATATTTTGATTGTTTGGTAATGGGATATTTGTACCGCCTAATAAAACAGAAATAACACTTCCTGATGTATTATTCGCAAATGCATACGTTGCAGTTGTACTAACTCCAGTCGCCCCGGTCGCTCCAGTGGCTCCGGTTGGGCCTGTTGGACCTTGGATTCCTTGTGAACCGGTTACTCCCGTGGCTCCGGTTGGACCTTGAATTCCTTGCGGGCCTTGAATTCCTTGTAGCCCTGTTGCTCCGGTTGCTCCGGTCGCTCCCGTGACTCCCGTTGGTCCTTGAATTCCCTGTGGGCCTTGCGCTCCTGTTGCACCCGTGTCCCCGGTTGGGCCTTGTGGACCTTGTAAGCCTTGCACTCCTTGAGGACCTGTTGGACCTATTTCCCCTTGCACTCCTTGTATTCCAGTTGGGCCTTGTGGACCGGTCGGACCTTGGATTCCTTGTATCCCTTGAATTCCCTGTGGTCCTTGTGCTCCCGTCGCCCCGGTTACTCCTTGTATCCCTTGTAGACCTTGTTCTCCTTGAATTCCTTGTGGTCCAGTTGGCCCTTGAATTCCTTGAGGACCTTGTATTCCTTGTGGACCTTGATCTCCCGTCGCCCCAGTTACTCCTTGTATCCCTTGTGGACCTTGAATTCCTTGCGGGCCTGTTGGACCTATTTCTCCTTGCACACCTTGTATTCCTTGTGGACCCTGTAAACCCGTCACTCCGGTTGCTCCCGTTTCTCCTGTCGCTCCTGTCACTCCAACCGGCCCTGTCGCTCCGGTATCTCCGGTTGCCCCTGTCGAACCGGTTGCTCCGGTCGGTCCAGGTGGCCCACCGGATGGACCTGTCACTCCTGTCGGACCTGATGGTCCCGTTGGGCCAGTCGGTCCTGCTGGTCCTCCTGAAGGTCCCGTTACCCCTGTTGGACCTGTAGTTCCTTCCCCTGTCGCCCCAGTTGCTCCCGTATCTCCTGTCGCTCCCGTCGGACCTTGTATCCCTTGAATTCCTTGTGGTCCTTGCACTCCTTGTGCACCTGTTGCTCCTTGAATCCCTTGAATTCCTTGCACTCCCTGTGGCCCCATCGGACCTGTTGGACCAATTGCCCCTTGAGCACCTTGCACTCCTTGCGGGCCCTCTGGACCGGTTGCTCCTATTTCCCCTTGTATCCCTTGAATTCCGGTTGCTCCTTGTGCTCCTGTTGCTCCCGTTATCCCTTGCACACCTTGTATTCCCTGTATTCCTTGTGGGCCTTGTGGGCCCGTTGCTCCTACCGGTCCTTGTATGCCTTGTATCCCCTGTGGCCCCTCTGGACCCGTTGCTCCAACTGGACCTGGCACTCCTTGTATTCCTTGCGGGCCTTGAAGTCCCTCTGGGCCTTCTGGACCTGTTGGGCCTATCTCACCCATCGGACCTTGTATCCCTTGAACTCCTTGTGGTCCCGTTGCTCCTGATGGACCTGGTACTCCTTGTATACCTTGTGGACCTTGATCTCCTGTTGCTCCTGTTACACCTTGAGGTCCTATAGCTCCCTGTATACCTTGTGGGCCTTGATCTCCGGTTGCTCCCATTATTCCTTGAATCCCCTGAACACCTTGGATCCCTTGCTCACCAGTTACTCCCGTCGGACCAGGGATACCTTGAATTCCCTGTGGCCCTTCTGGACCTGTTGGGCCAATTGGCCCTTGAATTCCTTGTATTCCTTGTAGCCCCTGCGCACCTGTTTCTCCTGTACTTCCTGTCGGACCGGTTAGCCCCTGACCTGTTGCTCCAGTATTTCCAGTTGCTCCTGTTGGTCCTGTCACCCCTGTACTTCCACTCGGTCCACCCCCAGGACCTGTTGCTCCTGTCGGGCCAGTTGGACCTGGAGGGCCTCCTGAAGGTCCAGTTATCCCTGTTGGACCTGTTATTCCTGTCGGGCCAGTTAGTCCCTGTCCTGTTGCTCCAGTCGGACCCGTACTTCCACTCGGTCCTTGTAGCCCTTGGATTCCTTGCGCTCCTTGGATCCCTTGAGGACCAGTTACTCCCGGTATCCCTTGCACGCCTTGGATTCCTTGAGGACCCTCAGGTCCGGTAGCTCCAATCGGCCCCTGTAATCCCTGTACACCCTGTATCCCTTGTACTCCAGTCGGACCTGTTGGACCAATGGGCCCTTGTAATCCTTGCACACCCTGTAAACCTGTCGCTCCAGTTTCTCCTTGTGGTCCTCTCAATCCTTGTGGCCCCTGCTGTCCTTCTGGTCCAGTCGCACCTATTGGTCCGACTGGACCTTGAATTCCTTGCACACCTTGAGGTCCTGTTGGGCCCATCTCCCCCATTGTGCCTTGAAATCCTCTTGGTCCTTGTGGGCCAGTCGGACCTTGTGGACCTGTTGGGCCAGTAATCCCAATGCCAGTAAATCCCGTTGGAACGGGAGGAAAAGTAGGGCCAATAAGATTTGGTGAAATTCTGAAATTAGAGTTTAATGAATTTTGTTTCCCTTTATTATCACGATTTTTCACACTTTCACCACCTAAAAACCAACTTTTTCATAATAAATAAACCTCTTCTTCTTAATCTATTTACAAAAATAATCCCCAAGACTATTTTTATTTTAAATAATAAAAACTCCCTTAATTCCTTAAGGGAGTCCAGCAATTGAATCCATATTATCTGTATTCGGGACAGCTTGCGCTATACTCGATGCATTTACACTTTGCCCCATATTTGTTCCTGTTACAGTACCAGCAGGAGTACCTCGTGTATATGTTGTCGTCACAGAATCACCCGGCTGTAAACAAAGCTTCGTCTCTGTTCCTATTACTGTAACAACATCAATCCAAGTACACCCCATTGAACCACTATACGATTTCGTAGCAGTAAATGAAGTATCACTCAAATTGTCACCTGTAAATATATTCCCAGTATTATTAACAATAACAAACTCTTTTATATGCGCAGGCATAATTACACTCTACCTTTCCTCTACGAACCTAATGTACGTGTGCTCGTTGCTAATGGCGGAAGGAATACTGATGTTCTAATCACCGCTTCTGGCTGCCTTTTTCCATTTAAAAAAATAGCCGCACTCGATCCTCCAGCACCCGCGTATATTTTCGCTACAGCTAAAGGTGAGATATCATAACAGTCGCCGACATTAACAGCTCCTGTATTATTAATAATTTTTACTTTACGCAAATTAATCCCCATTTCCCCCTCCTCCTTTTGTATACTGTATGCAAAAGAAAAAAACTTGAAACAGACTCGTTTCAAGTTTTTAGTAATTAACTATTTCATTTCGCCTTCATATTGAAGCATACCGCCAACCATATTCACTGTTTTAAATCCTTGCTCATTTAAATAATGGCATACATTCTCACTGCGCATTCCCGAACGGCAAATAAAGATATATTCATTCTCTTTATTAAAGAAGTCTACTTTATTTGGGATATCACCCATTTTAATATGTACCGCTTCTGGAATTTTCCCTGCTGCTACTTCTTCATCTTCCCTTACATCTACTAAAAATAACGTTTCTCCATTTTCTAAACGTTCTTGTACTTCTTCTGTTGTAATTGTTTTTACTTCTGTCATATGTCGTTCCTCCTTATATACAATAAAACCTTTCGTTTCTTCTTTAAACAACCATTTCTAATCAATTTTAGCATGCAAAAGAAGGAACGCAAAGAATGGAGAATTTATTTCTCAATTTCTCCGTAAAACTTATTCTTTACAAACATCTCTATCGCATTGTATCCTCAATATACTTGTTTTATGAAAGGAGTCGATTAAAATGACACTTTTTCTTTTCATTATGAGCATTATTTTTTTAACCGCCGCAATTATTGTACTCAGCATGAAAAATAATAAAAAGTTAAAATCTCCCCAAGAAATGTCATTCTTATTTCTATTACTTAGTATAGCGTTCTTCGGTATAGCAATCGCTACATATATTTTCCGTCTACAAATCATGTAAAAAAAGGTGCCTACTACACATATTGCACCTTTTTCACATCATTTATTTTCTACACAAAACTAGACACTTTCCGATTTAAAAATTCATAAACTTTCTTTTCAAATAAATGGATATCTAACGCTCCCGCCATATGCCCATTTATACTTTCTATTTCATAGACCTCCGCATACTTCCCTTGTTTTTGCAAAATGTCTACCATTTTATAATTGTAACGAGACGGCTGAAGTAAATCTTGTTTACACGGAATCATAAGTACATTCGCTTCTATTTTAGAAAGAGCCTCTTCCAAAGAAGAAAATCCATGCGCAATATCATGCAATAAAACTGCTTTCGCAGTGTACATCCACGAATTTGCATCTACTAACTCTATACTTTTGTATGTCACTTTATTTATCTCTTTCTCAAATGATGTTAATGTAGAAAACTTTTCATAAGGTTCTACCTCAATACTGTTACGAGGAAATTCCGTTTCATAAAAATGCTCATCAAAAGCGTTCATAAACATCATTCTGTTTGCTAAATGAAGCCCCTGCATTGGCTGTGTTTCTCCATATTTCCCGCCCTTCCAACTTGGATCTAGTTGAATTGCTTCAATCGCATTTTGCGCTACATTTACTGACGTTATAATTGGATTTTGCGGGTTCGTAATAACGCCAATCATTCGCTCTACCATATGAGAGTAGTGAACAGCCCATTGCTGCGCAATCATTCCACCCGCCGACGGCCCTATTACAGCATGTAACCTTGAGATTCCCATATTTTTTATTAACTCATATTGTATACGAGCTACATCAAGAAAGGTAAACACAGGGAAATCCATAACATACTCTTCCCCTGTTTCTGGATTAATCGACTTCGGTCCCGTTGTAATTACATACGGGTTCTTCACCTGTACATTACAAAGATTATCAGTACATATAACAAAATATTTATTTGTATCAATCGCTTTTCCAGGTCCAATTAGCCCATCCCACCAACCAGACTCCTCATCATGCACAGTATATTTTCCTGCTGCATGACTTGTTGCACTAAAATAATGACAAACCAAAATGGCATTTGACCTTTCTCTATTTAAAATACCATACGTCTCATATCCCATTTGAACAGGAATTTCCCTACCATTTTCAAATGTAAACTCATTTAATGCAAACTTCTCTTTTTTTACAATTTGCACAGACTCTCCCTCTTCCCGTTATAGTATGAACTGCTTACTAAAGGTTTTTTTCTATGCAAATCAATCTCCTTCTTCTTTTCATAAATAAATGAATAATATACAAAATTAGCCACAAAATAGCACTATATTACAAAAATCAAAGAGGGCATACATATGATTTGGAATTGGCTACGTAAGAAAAAAAAATCAAATTCAACAGAGACAAAAGAAGCAGATAACCCGAAGCAGCAGCCTAGTAATCAAGAGATTGTGAACAAAGATCAGACTAGAAGTATGAAACATAATAAAGGTGATAGTAGCGAGCAAAAAAACTCGAAACAAGATGATTACTCTCATAAGAAACAGCAAAATTCTAAAAAAGATGATCCTTCTCATGAGAAACAGCAAAATTCGAAACAAGACGATTCCTCTCATGAGAAACAACAAAACTCGAAACAAGACGATTCCTCTCATGAGAAACAACAAAATTCTAAGCAAGACGACTCTTCTCATGAGAAACAACAAAATCCTAAACAAGACGACTCTTCTCATGAGAAACAACAAAATTCTAAACAAGACGACTCTTCTCATGAGGAACAGCAAAACTTGAAACAAGACGATTCCTCTCATAAGAAACAACAAAATTCTAAACAAGACGAAGCTTCTCATGAGAAACAGCAAAACTCGAAACAAAATGATTCTTCTCAGAATAAACAACAAAGCTCTGGAAGTAATAGTATTTATGATTTTTCGAAGCCAGAAAAAGACCGTATTCATTCACTACAAGATTTAATAGAGAAGCTCAAGAAGTCTAGTGATTTTGTTAATTATCACACATCTGATGATGAAACGATGCCATATTGGATTTCTTACTATCGTCCTTCACTTGATGGGGAGAAATTGCAAAAGTATTTAATGCCTACTCTTTTGGAACGACCTAATGCTTCACTAGAAGAACTGAAGGAACATATTCCGATGAGTGGTATCACAATTACGAATGACTTACAAAAAATTGAGGACATGGTTTTAAAAGGACATGCAATTATTCAATTGAAGCAGCAAGATCAAAAATGTATGCTTGCAAACATTGCAATTGATAATTATCGTGCACCAACCCCTCCTTTAAACGAATCAACTGTTATTGGACCACAAGAAGGTTTCGTAGAGGATATTGATACAAACATTAATTTAGTTCGAAAACGTCTTCCTGTTTTAGATTTACAAACAAAAGAAATGATTATCGGCGAGTTTTCCAAAACAAAAGTTGTCATGATGTATTTAGACAACCTCGCTGAAAAAGATAATGTAGATTTTCTCGAGGAATCATTACGCGCTCTTGAATATGATCAAATTAATGATAGTGCTTATATACAAGAATTGATGGGTGAAAAATCGATTTTCCCTCTCTATATCAATACAGAACGCACTGATAGAGTTACAAAAGCACTCATTGATGGAAAAATCGCTATTTTTGTTGATGGTTCTCCAAGCGTGCTACTTACTCCAGTATCCTATTTCGATTTTTTCATTTCACCAGAAGACTATAACGTCTCCTGGATGTACGCTACATTTTCAAGGATTTTAAGATTAATCGCCGTTCTATTTTCAATCTGCGCTACACCGTTATACGTTGCAGTCTTAAATTATCATTATGAACTCATTCCAAGTGACTTACTTGAAACTTTGATTTTATCAAGGGCACAAGTACCGTTTCCACCTTTAATTGAAGCGCTCTTTTTAGAACTTGCAATCGATTTATTAAGAGAAGCTGGTGCAAGGTTACCGATGAAGGTCGGTCAAACACTCGGTATTGTAGGCGGTATCGTAATCGGACAAGCATCTGTACAAGCTGGTTTAACGAGTAATATTTTATTAATTATTGTTGCATTATCAGCACTCGCTTCTTTTATTACACCTATTTATAAAATGGGTAACGCTGTTCGATTACTACGCTTTCCTTTTCTTATGTTTGCAGAAATAGGAGGACTTTTCGGGATTTCTCTTGGATTTATCTTCTTATTTACTCATCTATTCAGGCTTACGTCCTTACGTAAGCCGTACGCTTTGTTTTATCCGACAAGACAACAATCCGTTAAAGATTCTTGGATTCGTTTCCCTTTAACAATGATTGATACAAGAGATGTGCAAGCAAGACCACAACATGTAAAAAAAGCAGCGAAAGGAATTTCAACAAAACATAGATCGGACTTTGATGATTAAGAAATGAGGTGCATTGATGAGTAAAGTTCAAGAAAAATATCAAATATCTCCTGTCTTTGTTTTCTTCTTAATTCACAGTGCACAATTTGGTGCCGGAGTTCTCGGATTCGCTCGAATTATTGCAAAAGCTGCTGGATACGACGGCTGGATGGGAGTTTTAATCACAGGATTCTGTATCCATATTCTTATATGGATGATGTATGTCTTATTAAAAGAAACAAACGGTAATTTAATTGATTTACATCGGCAAACATTTGGAAAATGGCTTGGGGACTGTATTAATATCATCTTTGCTGCTTATTTTTTAATCGTCAGTATTTCCGTCATTCGAACATACGTTGAAATTATTCAAGTGTGGATGTTTCCTACCGCTTCAACTTGGATGTTAACACTTTTTTTATGCTTAGTTAGCTACTACATTATTTCTTCTGGCTTTCGTGTCATTACTGGTATTTGTGTTATATCTGTTGGTGGTACATTGGGATATTTATTGCTTAGCCTATTTGTTTTGAAATACTCACATTGGGATAATCTACTTCCTATATTCACACATTCTTTTTCAGATATTTTAAAAGCCTCTCAACTGTCCATCTACAGTATGACCGGTTTTGAGATTTACCTCATGGTTTATCCATTTGTGAAAAAACCTATGCAATCTCATAAATACGCTCAATACGGGGCACTATTTTCAAATCTTCTATATTTATTTAGTACCCTTTTAGCCTTTGCATTTTTTAGTGAAAAACAATTGTTAAAAACGATATGGTCGCAACTTTCTATGACCCAAGTAATCCAATTACCATTTATAGAAAGACTAGAATATATTGCAATTTCAGCTTATGCACTCGTTATTGTCACTAGTTTCATCCTCCCCTTATGGGCTGCAGTGAGAGGAACTCACGAAATATTTCGCGTAAAACAAAGAGGTGTTTTAATTGCTTTCATCCTTATCACCCTCATTGTTTCACAACTTTTAACAAACAGACACGATATTAATAACTTTATTAGTAATGCATCAAAAGTTAGTTTTTGGCTCATTTATGTATACATCCCAATTCTATTTATTATTGTGTGGGTGAAAAGAAAATGGAAAAAATCAAAAGCAAATTAATACTTATTTCTTGTATAACATTCTTCAGTTTAACTGGATGTTTACAAAAAAATATTATCGATGATGTACAACTTATTCAAGGAAGCGTTTTTGATGTAGCAAAAGATAATAAATTAAAAGTGACATTCGTTTGTCCCATTCAGAAAAAAGGAAATAAAGTTCAAGTTTTTGAAGGCAGCGCAAATGCGGTAAAACAAGTAAAAGCAGACACATCTTTAGAGTCTTCTCAACCGTTTGCTAGCGGACAAATGCGTGTCGCTCTATATACGATAAGACTTGCAAAAAAAGGAATGTCTACTTCATTCGATACATTACTTCGAGATGTGAATATAGGAAACGCTTTATATGTTGCTTTATTAGAGGGGAATGGTACCGAACTTTTAAAAGGCAAATATACAACTTCATATAACGTTGCAATTTATATAAAAAAGTTGCTAGAACATAATATGGAGACCGGTCCTTTACCAACGGATAATCTGCATGTAGGAGCATTCCGTTATTATCAAGAAGGGCAAGACTACTATATTCCAATTTTAAAGAAACATGGTGATAAAATAAAAATCACCGGAATTGGTCTTTTTAAAAAAGATAAATATATCGGTAAAATTGCGCAAAAAGATATGTTCATATTTAAAGGACTGTTAGAAAAACATAAATTAGATTCACATGAATTTAAAACAGATTCTGCGTACGTAATGATTAATAATATTCGTTCTGTTCCAACTTACGATATAAAGATTAAAAACGGAAAGCCTTCTTTTTTCATTCACGTTCATCTTGATGCACGTATTCAAGAATTATCAAAACAAATTAACTTAGAAAATAACAAGAACACAAAAAACATTGAAAAAAATGTACAAAAACAATTGGACGTACAGGCTGCCAAATTAATTAAGCAGTTCAAATCTTTAGGCGTCGATCCCCTCGGGCTAGGAGCAAAATATAAACACCATTATCGCCCCTTCAAATTAGAAGAGTGGAGACAAATGTACAAAGATGTTCCGATTCATATAAAATACACCGTAAACATTACAAATTCTGGTGTAATTGAATGAGAAATGATTGAACTCCTCTCTCCGGCATGATACAACGGATAGAGGAGTTTTTATTTTAGATAGAGAGAGAAGATATTTATGGGGGAGCTTATGTCTAAAAAATTAGTAAAGCCTATTTTAAACGGTATTTTATTTCTCGGCGTCTTTTTATTTGCTCATACATACTTAAAAAATGTTTCCTTCACACGTTATTTACTTGTCGTTATACCGATGTTACTCGTTGGTATGTTCGGCATCGACCTTATTTTATCCATTTTAATAAAAAAAGAAGAATAACGAGCGAGGATGTCTCATAAGTCGAGATTTTTGACTAGATGACATCCTTTTTATTTTCTATTTTGGAATCAGCGCTACAGTACATGAATTTATATCAACGATTTTTCAAATATATCTACCATAACTCAAAATATATCAACGATTCGACACAAAATATCGATTTACCTACAAAAATTGACAATAGTAACAACCCATACTAAGAAGAGAATGTTTCAATATATTTTTAGAACATCCTTTTTTATTTAATAATCACCTTATGTTACAATGAAATTCGGCACAAAGTGAGAAAGGATGAAACAACATGACAAACGAAAAAGGTTTAGATAAAGGGTACGAGCTTGTTGCAAAAATGCATGAAGATTTCGGACATCCTGTAACAAATACTCCAACAAAACTAACAGAAGAGCGCGCAAAAATCCGTGCAAGTTTTATGCAAGAAGAGCTAGAAGAATTTCTAGAAGCAACTACTGTTGAAGATCAATACGATGCACTTATTGACCTTATTTACTTTGCATTCGGAACGTTTGCAGAAATGGGCGTACGTCCAGATAAAGGATTCGAGATTGTAAACAACGCAAACATGGCAAAACTATTCCCTGATGGGAAACCTCGATTCCGTGAAGGCGACGGCAAAATTTTAAAACCAGAAGGCTGGCAAGCACCAGAACCACAACTTCGTGCTGAAATTGAACGTCAGCGCCAAGAAGCTGAAAAAAACTGCTAGGATTTCCTAGCAGTTTTTTATTATGTCTTTTTTTCTGCAGCTCATTAATGACCCACGTGCCCCGCGTGTCCTGCTGCTCCACTAATACTAGCTGCTCCTGCTGCTGCCCCTGCTCCTCCTGCTCCAATTCCCCCTGTCCAAGGAGACGATTGTTGCTGTTGTTGATATTGCTGATATTGTTGTTGGCCTTGATGATGCTGTTGGCCTTGGTGATGATGTTGACCTTGGTGATGGTGTTGACCTTGATGATGCTGTTGACCTTGATGATGCTGTTGACCTTGGTGGTGGTGTTGACCTTGGTGGTGGTGTTGACCTTGGTGATGATGTTGGCCTTGGTGTCCATGATGTTGGCCTTGGTGGTGATGTCCATGGTGACCATGTTGGCCTTGATGACCGTGTTGGCCTTGGTGAGTTTGATAAAGAACAGCTTGCGGATGAATGTGGTGGTGACCTTGGTGATGTACTTGTTGTTGGTGATGACCTTGATGGCTGTGTTGACCTTGATGGCCGTGTTGACCTTGATGGTGGTGATGACCGTGATGGCCATGTTGACCTTGATGGTGGTGATGACCTTGATGGCCGTGTTGACCTTGATGGCCGTGTTGACCTTGATGGTGGTGATGACCGTGATGGCCATGTTGACCTTGATGGTGGTGATGACCGTGTATGACTTGCGGATACCCACCTACTCCTCCTGCTACAACACCTACTCCTGGTACAGGGAATCCTGTCTGTCCCCCTCCAACGAAAGAAGGAAATGTAGTTGGTACTCCTACTGGAATTCCAGTTTGTGCGCCAGCTACTGATGTCGGAAATCCTCCCGTTAACGTTGGAATTCCAGTTTGCATGCCTGCTACTGATGTTGGAAATCCTCCATGTGCTCCACCCATCCAGCTCGGAATTCCACCGTATCCTTGTTGCCCTGCTCCTCCCATTAACATCATTTGTTCATAACTATCCGATCCACCTCCGAAGAAGCCATGCGGTGCATTATTGTCCATCCCTTTCATTCCTTTCACCCCTTGTTTTCAATTTAACCTACCTTTTGTATCATATTTCCTAGTTAAAAATAGGTGTTTGTCTGCATAAGAATTCCTAACCTTTTTCCTCATTCGTGATAGAATCAATTGACTGATTATTCTTTCACCACTTTAAAAGGAGGCATTTCTATTGAGAAACGTTACAAAAGCTTCAAACGACGATTTAGATTCAATCTTACATATAGATATTGATGTAATCGGAGACGATAGTAGACGAAATTATATTAAACACGCTATTGATGAGGAGAAATGCATCATTGTAAAAGAAGACAATTCTATTTTAGGTTTTCTGACGTATGATACGAACTTCTTTAGCTACACGTTCCTCTCATTAATCATTGTTTCGCCAACAAAAAGAAGACAAGGCCATGCAAGCTCATTAATCTCCTATATGTTAAGTAATTCTCCTACGCAAAAAATTTTTTCTTCAACGAACGAATCGAATGCAAATATGCAAAAAGTTTTTAAAGCGAATGGATTTATGCGTAGTGGAATAATTGAAAACTTAGATGAAGGTGATCCAGAAATTATTTTCTATATAAAAAAGCTCAGAGCATAAAGGCTCTGAGCTTTTCTTTCATTCATTAGTTTGCAACAACGTTAACAAGTTTGCCAGGAACGACAATTACTTTACGAACTGTTTTTCCTTCGATTTGTTCTTTAATTGCTTCAAGTGCAAGTTGTTCCATTTCTTCTTTTGATGCGTCTTTACTCATTGTTAATTTTGCGCGAACTTTGCCCATAATTTGAACAACGATTTCAACTTCATCTTCTACAAGTTTAGACTCATCAAATGTTGGCCAGCTTGCATATGTGATTGTTTCATTGTAACCAAGCTTGCTCCAAAGTTCTTCCCCGATATGAGGTGCAACTGGTGCAATCATTTTTACGAAACCTTCTACATATTCTTTCGGAAGTGTATTAGCTTTGTATGCATCGTTGATGAATACCATCATTTGAGAAATCGCTGTGTTGAAGCGAAGCTCTGCATAGTCTTCTGTTACTTTCTTCACTGTTTGATGGTAAGCTTTTTCAAGCTCTTTATTTGGTGCATCAGTAATTTTCTCACTTAATTCACCGTTATCTTGAACGAATAGGCGCCATACGCGGTCTAGGAAACGACGAGCTCCGTCAAGACCATTTTCAGACCAAGCGATTGAAGCATCTAATGGTCCCATGAACATTTCGTATAGACGAAGTGTATCTGCACCATGGCTCGCTACGATATCATCAGGGTTTACAACGTTACCTTTTGATTTACTCATTTTCTCGTTGTTTTCACCTAGAATCATACCTTGGTTGAATAATTGTTGGAACGGCTCTTTCGTTGGAACTACACCGATATCATATAATACTTTATGCCAGAAACGAGCATATAGTAAGTGAAGTACAGCGTGCTCTGCACCGCCGATATAAATATCAACTGGAAGCCATTGTTTTACTTTTTCAGGATCTACAAGTGCTTCGTTATTATTTGGATCCATGTAGCGTAAGTAGTACCAACAGCTACCAGCCCATTGTGGCATTGTGTTCGTTTCACGACGACCTTTTTTACCAGTTTCAGGATCAACAACATTTACCCACTCGTCAATGTTAGCAAGTGGTGATTCACCTGTACCTGAAGGACGGATGTTTTCTGTTTTCGGAAGAACTAATGGTAATTCTTCTTCTTTCACAGCTGTCATTGTGCCATCTTCCCAGTGGATTACTGGAATTGGCTCACCCCAGTAACGTTGACGGCTAAATAACCAGTCACGTAGACGGTACGTTACTTTTTGATTTCCTGCGCTCGTCACTTCAAGCCATTCAATCATTTTTGCGATTGCTTCTTCTTTATTTAAACCATCAAGGAATGCTGAGTTTACGTGTGCACCATCACCTGTGTATGCTTCTTTCGTAATGTCTCCGCCTTTTACAACTTCCTTCATTGGAAGATTGAACGTTGATGCGAATTCATAGTCACGCTCATCGTGAGCTGGAACCGCCATTACAGCACCTGTTCCGTAAGTTGCAAGAACGTAATCAGCGATCCAGATTGGTAATTTCTCACCGTTTACTGGGTTAACTGCGTAAGCACCAGTGAATACACCAGTTTTCTCTTTCGCAAGTTCTGTACGCTCTAAATCACTCTTCATTTTTACAGAATTAATGTAAGCTTCTACAGCTTCTTTTTGCTCAGCAGTTGTAATGTCAGCAACAAGTGCATGCTCTGGAGCAAGTACACAGTAGCTTGCACCGAATAGTGTATCAGGACGCGTTGTGAAAACTGTGAATTTTTCATCTGTACCGTCGATGTTAAAGTGTACTTCTGCACCTTCAGAACGACCAATCCAGTTACGTTGCATATCTTTTAAGCTTTCTGGCCAATCAAGCTCATCTAGATCTTCTAATAGACGATCTCCGTAAGCTGTAATTTTTAACATCCACTGTCTCATCGGACGACGCTCAACCGGATGCCCACCGCGCTCACTCTTACCATCAATGATTTCTTCGTTTGCAAGTACTGTACCAAGCGCTGGACACCAGTTTACAGGTACTTCATCAACGTAAGCTAAGCCTTTTTCAAATAGTTTTAAGAAGATCCATTGTGTCCACTTGTAGTAGTTTGGATCCGTTGTATTTACTTCACGATCCCAATCATAAGAGAAGCCTAATGCTTTAATTTGATTACGGAACGTATTAATATTAAGCTCTGTAAATTCTGCCGGGCTATTTCCAGTATCAAGTGCATATTGCTCTGCTGGAAGACCGAATGCATCCCATCCCATTGGATGAAGAACGTTATATCCTTGCATACGCTTCATACGAGATAAAATATCTGTCGCTGTATAACCTTCTGGATGTCCTACGTGTAAGCCTGCACCTGATGGATATGGAAACATATCTAGTGCATAAAATTTTGGTTTTTCTGTCTCATCTGGCGTACGGAATGTTTTATTCTCTTCCCAATATCCTTGCCACTTCTTCTCAATTTCTTGATGATTAAAGCTCATGAGATACCCTCCTTGAAATTCTATTTATTTTCACCGCCCAAAATACAAAAAACCTCTCATCCCTAGAAAGGGACGAGAGGTTATAGATTCCCGCGGTACCACCCTAAATTAATGTAAAATATACATTCGCTTAGATCCGTAACGTGGATTAACGGCAATTGCTACTATTAGTTTCACAACTGCAACTCAAAGGCGAGTTCATAACGAAACGTGGATTGACTTGCACCGACCGTCAACTCTCTAAACCCGCTTCTATTACTACTACTCCTTTTCACTGTTATTACAAATATGAGTTAATTAAATATATTCTAAAACATGTTACATGTTCCGTCAAACTAAACTGCAATTTTTTCTTCAACTGTTTCTTCTACTTTTACTCGTTTGTCATAAATGCTCGTTGCTATAAGCGCTACTACAAGCATTACCATGATCGCGATAAACAATACTTCCATATTGTATAAATCAACAATTGCTCCGCCGACGACTGGTCCGAACATTTTCCCTACAGTCGCCGCACTATTTACGACCCCTTGATAAAATCCTAATTTATCTTTCGGCGCAAGTATATTTGCAATGGTCGGAACCGCTGGCCATACGAATAACTCACCAATCGTTAATGTTACCATCGCAACGAGGAACATCGTAAATTGCTGCGCTTGACTTAACACAATGAATGAAGCCGCAAAAATGAAAATCCCAATCATAATTTGTTGTTTTAAAGAACGCTTCATCCAGCGAATTAGCATACTAACGAGCGGCTGCGCACAAACGATCATCGCTCCGTTTATCGTCCATAATAAACTATAGTGACGAAGGCTAATATTTAATTCTTGCATATGTGTTGCAATCGCCCCTTGCCACTGTACGTATGTAACCCAGCATAAAGCATATGCTACACACACAATAAGAAGTGCTTTGAATCCCGGTGTAAGTGACCACCCTTTTTTCGTTTCGACTTCTTTTTGTACCTCTGACCCTTTTTTGTCTTCCATACCACGGAATCCAATAAAAGCAATTAAGAAGAAAACAAAGTATAAAATAAAGTTCGCTAAGAAAATATAATCAAAACGATACGACGCAACTAAGCCACCGCACGCTGTTCCAATCGCAATACCAACGTTTTGTCCAACATACATCGCATTAAATGCTCGTCTTCCGCCCTCTGGCCAAACTGTACCAACCATCGCATACATCGATGGAAAGACCATTCCAGAACCAAAGCCAATTAATGCTAGCCATACAACATATAACGGCCAACCATGGAAGAACACAAGACCTAAAATCGATACGAGTGTAATGACAATTCCTACTAAAATTGATTTATAACCGCCCCATTTATCAAATAAAACACCGCCGAGCAAGTTTCCGATTACACCAGTAAGCGAGTTGATCATTAATACCATTCCAGCCACTGATAAAGATTTCCCTAGATGATCATGCAAATAAATTGTATTAAAAGGCCATAAAAAAGAAGCACCCGTGACATTAATAATCATCCCAGCTACTAATAGCCATACTTTCCTTGGCATATTCTCCCCTCCTATTCTATTTTTTTCGTTCATATATAACAGTAAAATTGTAGTCGTTTTTAAATAGGAAGGCAACTGATTAATAGTTGATGAAATTCAGATAACGGTATGTTGGTAAATGAAATTATATTGATTGCCACTTAAAAATATATCGACTTACCGACAAAAAAGGACATCAGTAACAATATATAAGAAAGGGGAGGCTACATGAAGTTCATGCAGTCTCCCCTTTTTTATAACTATCCAACTTCTTTTTCTCGCTTCGCACGTTCTTTAGCACTCCATTTAAATATCTTATCTAATAGAGAGTATATTCTCCCAGACTCTTTCGTTAATAACGGACCTAACGATGCTAATATTAAAACGTACAGTGCAGAGAACGGTTTAATCGCTGCCATTAAGCCACCCGCAATACCGATATTGGCTACAATAATGGAGAACTCTCCGCGTGATACAAGCGTTAATCCGATATTCGTAGATGCCTTATGTGATAACCCTGCTTTACGTCCCGCAGCCATTCCAGCGATAAAATTACCGATGAGAGTAATGAAAACTGCTCCTAAGGCCAACCACACGGCTCCTCCAAGAGAAAATGGATCTATACTTAAACCGAAACTGAAAAAGAATATAGCTCCAAAGAAATCACGAAACGGAACGACAAGATGCTCGATTCGATCACTATGCTCTGTTTCAGAAAAGACAAGCCCTAATAATAACGCTCCAATCGCCTCAGCAACATGAATCGTTTCTGAAAAACCAGCCACAAAGAATAAAATAGCGAATATTACGATAATAAAAATTTCGTTAGACGAAATATCTAATACTTTATTTAGGAACGGCGTAGCTTTTCGAGCGATTATAAAGAACAATAACATATAGCCTACTGCGATTAAAACAGATGTAAGAGCACCTATAAATGACGTTGCACCTCCGAGTACTAACCCTGAAACAACTGACAAATATACAGCTAAAAAGATATCATCAAACATAATGATTCCTAAAATTAGCTCCGTCTCTTTATTACCAGATCGCCTTAAATCAACAATTACTTTTGCGACAATTGCACTCGAGGAAATTGTTATGATTCCGGCAATAATTAATGTTTCTAATAAGGGGAAACCCATTATATATCCGTAAAGCAAACCTAATATAAAATTAAGCGATATATGAACAGTTCCCCCAAAAGCAATCGACTTTCCTGATTTAATTAATTTTTTTATTGAGAATTCTAAGCCTAAATAGAATAGGAGGAATATGACGCCAACACGGCCGAGGAAGGAAATTACTTCTCCGCTTTCAATAAACCTTAAATCGATAAGCCCTAAATCTGGGGCATGAGGCCCCACTAGCATACCAAGTATAATGAGAAACGGAATAATCGAAAACTTTAACTTTGCAGCGAGAATTGTTGCAAAAGCTACTAATACTAACGCAGTTCCAACTTCAAAGACTAAAGTATCCATCGATTATGAGTCACCTCCCGCTGAAAGCAACTCATTAATAATTCTCTTCACTTCATGTCTTTCACCCGATAATACGAGCATATCACCAGCCTCAATGATAGAATCTGGACCTGGATTGAAAAATTTCTTCATATTCTTTTTCAAAATAGCAATGATTGTTACGTTATATGTTTTTCGAACATGTAAACTACCAATTGTCTTTTGTACGACTGGTGCGTTATTTTCTATTTTAAACCACTCAATTGATAATCCTTCAAAAGCCATCTCAATCGTGTCTAACGCTTGTGGCCTATAGACCATTCCACCTAATATAGCTGCAATTTGTCTCGCTTCAGAATCGCGAAGAGAAATGCTTGAAATACTCTCATCATGATCCACATCAAAATGATACATTTCTCTTCTTCCATCATCATGAATAACGATAACCATTTTTTCATTACCTTTCGTAATTACTTCAAACTTACAACCAATACCCGGAAGTTCACTTTCTCTAATATTCATATTTTCCGCCTCCTAAAATTTTTAGTTACGGCTTTTACAAATCTACATCGATCTCCGTTTTAAACTTTTCATCTTTTGAAATACCTAAATATTTGAGCGTTTCTGATGGCGTTGCGTGATGGAAATGTTTTTGCAGTAGCGCAATCGCTATTCCTCTTTTGTACGCGTGAAACCCAAATGTTTTTCTCATTGAATTCGTTCCAATCTTCCCAACAATTCCAACTGCTTCCGCAGCATTATGAATCACCCGATAAGCTTGTTGACGCGTAATTGAATTTGTCGTTTTATTAGATTGAAATACGTAGTTTTCTCTTTGAGCATCAAAAGATTGTACGTACGCTAAAAGCGCTTCCTTTACTTTTGTATTTAAATAAATATCTTGTTTAAATTTTTCATCTTTCACAGGAAGAGAATAAAACTCTTTAGCAGTTCCATCTTCATTTAATACATCTTCAAACTTCATACTAAGGAGCTCAGTAATTTTTAAACCCGTGTTAATTCCAATAACGAATAAAAGATAATCTCGCTGGGAATGCTCTTTCAAATATTTTTTCATAGCCTCAATTTGGCTTATATCTTTTAATGCCTCTACAACTTCCATACATGTATTCTCCTCATCTTATGAACGGTAATTTTCTCATCATGTTGTCCATTTTACCTTATCATGCTATGGGAATTCCATGTATTATCCATTTCCTTTTAAATTTTTTACGCTATACAATTGAAGCGATATACTTTAATGCACCTAAAAATTCTGGATATTTATGATTTGGAAACTTACTATTGTAAAAATACGTTGCGGTTAGAAAAATAACGAGGAATAAAGATGAAAATAGTAAAACTTCTTTGGACCTTAGCGCTATACTTATAACTTCAAATAAAGATCCATCTTCTTTCTGCAAGTTGGATTCCTCCTTTCATTTCCTGCTACTTTATATGTTTAGTTTATGTTACTTAATTATATTTTATAACATAATTAAGTAACATATCAATGTTTTTCGTTATTTTTTCTGAAAATAACAAAAATACCGAGCACCCTACGCTCGGTATTTTTGTTATTAGTCCTCTTTCGGAAGAACAATTCCTTTATACAATTGAACTGTAATGAAGTAATAAATCGCATAAATAACTACGAAAATTACAATTGGTACCCAAATACGGAAGTACGGATCAAGTAAAATAAATCCGAAAATATTCATACCAACTAATACGTGAGCAATACCGACAATTGCCGGGAATAAGAATACTAAGAATAACTCTTTATAAATAGATTTTGTTAATAATTCACGGCGCACCCCGATTTTACGAAGCATTTGATAACGCGTAATATCTTTTGATGCACCAGACAGAATTTTAAACATTAAGCAACTTGCCATCATCGCTAAGAAAGCAATGCCAAGGAAGAAGCCCATAAACACTGTTCCACTCGCAAAACCGTAGAACATGTCGTAAGCTTGATATTTACTGTTCATTCTTTCAGCCGTTACATTTTTATATTTATCTAGCTGCAACTCGTCAAGTTTTTTCCATTCTTTTGTATATGTTAAGAAATCATCTACTTTTCCGATAAATGCTATACCTTCTTTACCATTTATCCCATCGTACATTTTTTGATCTACAATTTTAATCGCATGATCTTCGTATATATAATATGGATGGATTGTACTAAAAGCATCAACCCATTCTTTTGGAAGTTCTTTAGCGTTCGCATCTGTTTCATTCATGTCTCTAGAAACTGCACCTACTGGTAGTTCCTCTGAAGCTTTCTTCGTATTCACTAAATCTTTCATCGATTTCATGTTTGCCATATCTTTTACTAAAGGACGATTTTTCTCTAAATCCTCTTTTATATAGTAAACGTATTTATCATCTACTTTGTAACGATATTCGTTTTTCTCTTTAAATGTAATACCGTCTAAAATTTTCTTTTCTTCAGCTGTTGGGTTATGAACTACTGAATCATATATTACTAAACCATCTACCATTTTTATAACATTATTTTTAAACGCCATACCACCTGAAATTGCACCCGCTCCAAGAGCAACTAACATTGCTACTGTCGCAAGCACTTTCGTTAAACTATTAATACGGAAGTTTAATTGTGCAAAAGTAAAAGCGTTAAGCCCTTTTTCGCTTCGTTTTTTATTACTTTTTAACTTTTTAATAATAACAGGAAGAAGCGATCCAAATAGCATGTAAGTACCAGCTGTTGTTGTAATTAATGCAATAATGATTCCCATTTCTCTTAGTTTTTCCATATAAATCATTGATGCATAGCCAATACCTAATAAAATAACCGCAAGGAATGCAACTAAACCTGTCATTTTCCCTTTTACCGCAACACGTTCTGTTTGTGCATCTGCATGTACAAGTTGTAATACAGAAATACGAGATAATTTAATACTATTCATAATTGCTGATAATACAAATAGTGCAAAGAAGAAGATGCAAGTAACAGTCATAGATGGTAAATAAAATGCTTTATAGCCTTCACCAGCAAATTCTAATTGTTTCATTAATAACTGTCCGATACCTTCTGCAAGTCCTACACCAACTATAATACCAATCGCAAGAGACGCAGCACCTAATACGATTGTTTCAATAAACATAAGTAATGTAACTTTATGTTTTTTTGCTCCTAACATCATATACATACCAAACTCTTTTTGACGAAGAGATAGTAAGAAAGAGTTCGCATACAAAATATAGAAGAACGTTATAATAGCTAGTAAAAATGAACCTGCTTGGAATACAAATCCAATTTGACCAATAGTAGAATTTTCCTTAAGGAAGGCCTCGTTTAACGCTAACGTTTGGAACATATAAAAAATTGAAATCGACATGACAAGACCAACCAGTAAGACGATATAATCTTTCAGCTTACTTTTTAGCCCTGACATGGAAAGTTTGAATAACATGCCAAAGTCTCCTTTCCTACGCTTTTTGTGTGCCTAAGTCTGCAAGCACATCTAAAATTTCTTTATAAAACTCTTCACGTGTACCACCACGGTGAATTTCTTTATATAGCTCACCATCTTGAATGAATAAAATACGCTGACAGTAACTTGCACTATACGGATCATGTGTAACCATCATAATAGATACACCTTGATCTTCATTTAAGTTTGTCATCGCATCAAGTAAACTCGCTGCATTTTTAGAATCAAGCGCTCCTGTTGGCTCGTCCCCTAAAATAATTGCTGGCTCATGTACTAAAGCGCGCGCTGCTGCCGAACGTTGCTTTTGTCCACCAGATACTTCAGATGGATACTTTTGAAGTATTTCTGTGATTCCTAACATATCTGCTACTTTTTCTACTTTCGGTCCAATGTTACGTGATGAAACACCTTGAAGTGAAAGTGGAAGTGCAATGTTTTCGTAAATAGATAAGTTCTCTAATAAGTTAAAGTCTTGGAAGATGAATCCTAACTTTTGTGAACGGAAATCTGAAAGCTCACCTTGCTTCATTTTTGTAATATCCGTACCCGCAATTTCAACAACGCCGCCTGTTGCTTTATCTAACGTTGAAATTACATTTAATAATGTCGTTTTACCAGAACCAGATGGTCCCATAATTCCTACAAACTCACCCTCTTGAATTGAGAATGATACACCTTTTAACGCGTGTGATTGGTTCTCACCTTTTTTACCGTACACTTTTTGAACGTTTTTCACGTCTACAACTGGTTTCGTCATATATATCCTCCTATGCTTGTTTTTCCATTACCTATTTTGCGCTTTTTGGAGGGGAACTGCTATTTGTTAACATTACATTTACCTTACACTTTTGTAATATAAAAAACGGGCGTGTGTAAGGTTCGTTCGTAAATGAATTTTTATCAGTGATTTTCAAAATATATCGACTTACCGACAAAAGATAACAATAAAAATAGGCTGTTCCACAAAAGGAACAGCCGACTTCTCTCTTTATTTCTTTAAAGGTGTTACCGTCCAATACGTAATAACACGCCAAATCCATTCTAGTGGACCCATTTTAAAGATTTTCATCCAAATTACACTAAAAACAATTTGAATTGCATAAATTGCGATACAAACATATAACGTCTGCATGTATGTTAAGTTTCCTACAAAGTTAAATACACTACCTGCAATTAAGATCATTGCAGTTTGTCCAATATAATTTGTTAACGCCATACGACCGTAGTATTTCAGTGGTGCTAACAATGTTTGAACTGGTTTTAGCTGAAGTAATAAAATTAATGCTCCGACATAGAAAGCTGAAATAATCGGTCCGACTGTAACACCAATTTTTAAGAATTGACCTGTAGCATCTATTGTTCCATCTTCATTCATGATTATCATATTTACGAATGGCTCAGCAGGAACGTGCCCATATTGATACCATAACGCTGCAACACTTAATACAAACATAATGCCTGTAAAAATAGCGACTTGTTTAATTTTCGCTGAAAGGTTTTCAAATACTTTATACTGCCCTGCAGCAAGGCCTAATAAAATTAATCCTAATGGTAATAGTTCCTTAAAAGCCATAATACTAAAAGCTATTGTAAGAATAAGACCAATTACTAAATTCACTTCTTTTTTCGCTTTATAAAATGGTAAAACGATTAACCCGCAAATTGCATATAACGTTAATGCCTCTCCTGGCTGAAACATGTAATGAATCAAACCGAAAATAAATAGTGCAACTACTCGGCGTAGAAATAGAACATATCCATTCTTCCCTTTCGCAATTGCTCTCGTTATAAAGATATAGAATCCTACTCCAAATAAGAATGAGAAGATTGAGAAGAAACGACCTTCTACAAATAAGTATAGAAACCTTTGATAACTTGCATCCACTGTATTAGGGTCTGGAATTTTAATATTAAGTAGTGCAAGAATATTTACTAAAATAATCCCCAGTAGTGCGAAACCACGAATGTAATCTAACTCATCAATTCGTTTGTTTGTAATATTGTTCCCCATAAAGCAACTCCTTGTATAAAATTTAATCCTTCCTTACTCTACTGGAAAAGGACAATCGTAACTATCGGTTAACCTTACAGGAATCTTACATTATTGTAATATAATAAAATAAAACCAGGTCATATTGCGACCTGGTCTACTCTGATTGCTTCGATCTTTGAGGTTGTCCTTTTTTACTGTTGCGCTGTTTCACTTGCACAACTGGATCAAGCTCATTCGAAAACTCAGCGTTATGTCCATTTTGTGTTTTTTGCTCTGGGTTATTTTGATCTGAACGTTTCGCCATTACATTCACTCCTTATTAGTGCGGTGTAATAATCATTTGGTGTTGCAATTGGCGAATTGCCATACGTGCTCTATTTAACTGCTCACGTTGCTCATCATTCGCATGTTGTTGCATCGTTTGTAAATCGTTATATGCTTGTTCTAATTGTAACTGTGCATCTGAATACTCCATCGTATTGTAATGCTCTTGTCTCATACCAAGATCTAATTGCTCTTTCGCATATTCCACCGCTTGTTCCGCCTGTGTAATATACGATTCAAGTGATTGACGCTCTGCCATAATTGTCCCTCCTTGCTTCAATTCCCCTTTAGTGTGTCCCTTCCATCTGAACCTTATGAGTATGTTATAATGGATTTTATTTGTTTCATTTTGACTCGTCTTAGGAGGGAAAGTAATGAAGGTTCAAAACCCTTTTCCATATACAAACGACAATAAACGTTATCATACATGGAATTACCATTTACGAAATGAATTTGGTGAAAAAATCTTTAAAGTTTCATTAGATGCTGGCTTCGATTGCCCGAACCGTGACGGTACAGTTGCTTATGGTGGCTGTACATTTTGCAGTGCCGCTGGATCTGGTGACTTCGCTGGCGATCGCCGCGATGATGTTATAACGCAATATCATGAAATGAAAGAAAAAATGCACGCAAAGTGGAAAGACGGAAAATGTATCGCTTATTTCCAGGCGTACACAAATACACATGCTCCACTTGAAGTGTTAAAAGAAAAATTTGAACCGCTTCTAGCAGAAAAAGACGTTGTCGGTCTTTCTATCGCAACTCGTCCAGATTGTTTACCGGACGATGTCGTTGCATATTTAGCAGACTTAAATAAACGCACTTATCTTTGGGTTGAGCTTGGACTACAAACTGTCCATGAACGTACTGCCAATCTTATTAACCGCGCCCACGATTATCCGTCTTACGTTGCAGGTGTAAATAAATTACGTAAGCACGGCATTAGAGTTTGCTCTCATATTATTAATGGTCTTCCACTTGAAGATTACGACATGATGATGGAAACAGCTCGTGAAGTAGCGAAGCTTGACGTACAAGGAATTAAAATTCATTTGCTTCATTTATTAAAAGGAACGCCAATGGTGAAGCAATATGAAAAAGGACAATTGGAGTTTCTTTCTCTTGAAGATTACGTAAGTCTCGTTGTTGACCAACTTGAAATGATTCCAGAAGACGTAATTGTGCACCGTATCACAGGTGACGGTCCACCTGATTTAATGATTGGCCCAATGTGGAGCTTAAATAAATGGGAAGTATTAAATTCCATCGATGCAGAATTTGTACGCCGCGGAAGCTGGCAAGGAAAATATGCAAATGAGGAGAAACAAAAATGAAATTAGAACGTGTATTACCGTTTGCTCGCTCGCTGCTGCAAACGGCTGTTAAAGAAGGCGATTACGCTGTAGATGCAACACTCGGAAATGGTCATGATGCTTGCTTCCTAGCTGAAATTGTTGGAGATAACGGAAAAGTATTTGGATTTGATATTCAAAAAGAAGCAATTGAAAGTTCTACTATCCGTCTAAAAGAAAAAAAACTTTTCGAACGTACTGTTTTAGTTCACGATAGTCACGATACACTTGTATCCGTATTACCAGAAGATGCAAAAGGAAAAGTAACAGGCGCAATCTTCAACTTAGGTTACCTTCCAGGCGGAGACAAACATATCGTTACAAAGCCGAACTCAACGATTTCGGCGATTGAACAATTATTAGAAGTAATGGCACCTGAAGGTATCATCGTCCTTGTCATTTACCACGGACATCCAGAAGGACAAGTAGAACGCGACGCTGTACTTAAATTTGCAGAAGAACTCGACCAAAAACAAGCTCACGTTTTGCGATACGGCTTCATTAACCAGCAAAATAACCCGCCATTTATTGTGGCGATTGAGAAGCGATAAAGTGAAACTTTAATCAGTGGGGCATCCCCCGTTAATGCCCTCACCAATCGAGCATTAACGGGGTAATTATATCAACGATTTTTCAATTATATCTATCATAACTCGGGATATATCAACGATTTTTTCGATATATCTATCATAACTTACAATATATCAACGATTTCTTGGATATATCGATTGTTCGACAAAACATAACAAAAAAAGACGTGCACTCACTGCACGTCTTTTTGTTATTCTCCTATATAATGGATATATACAATGTTAAAGGAGACGAAAAAATGATTGGAATACTAGCAGGAATGGGGCCAAAATCAACTGGGCCATTCGTCGATACAGTTGTAGCAGAGTGCCAAACAATATATGGAGCAAAACATGATATGGACTTTCCTCATATGATGATTTATTCTTGCCCAACACCGTTTTACATGGATCGTCCTATCGATCACGAAGCGATGAAAAAAGCGATTATTGAAGGAGCACAAAAACTCGAAAGTGCTGGTGTAGACTTTATTGCTATGCCGTGCAATACAGCGCATCTTTATTTTGAAGAATTACAGCATTCTCTTTCTATTCCAATTTTGAATATAGTCGATGAGACGTTACGAGCAATTCCTGAAACTGTAAAAAGAGTCGCTCTTCTCGCAACAGAAGCGACTGTTCAAGCTGGAATTTACCAAGACGGGATTGCAAAACGTAATATAGAATACCTCCATAATGAAAAATGGCAGGAGATGATTAATCAAATTATTACTTGTATTAAAAGCGGAGAAGTTGAAGAAGCCCGCAAATTATGGAGCGCACTCGTTTTACAATTAAAAGATGAAATAGATACTGCTATTATCGCATGTACTGATTTGAATGTTGTGGCGAGTGAGGATTTTGTGGATTCTGCTCAATGTCTTGCTGAGGCGGTTGTTAGGATGTATCTATCAAATACTAAGAGATCTTCATAAACATAGAAAACAGCCCTTTTAAAATGTGTTTTTTGTTTGCTAAAAACCCCCAAAACTTTTAACTTTCTTCACAATTCTTTCAAAGTATCCACACTTAATCTCGCTATATTAAATAAGTAGTTATTCATATAGGGAAGGTTAGGGGAACTGAAAGTATGAAAGTAAATCGTTCGCTTCATTACATTTTTTGGCGTTGGCATTTTTATGCTGGTCTTTTTATTACGCCACTTCTTATTACTTTGTCACTGAGCGGAATTGGGTATTTATTTCGGGAAGAGGTTGAGGATTTCATCTATAAAGATTTGTATTTTGGGAAGAGCGCCCAAACAGAGTCTATTTCGATGTCTGATTCTATTTCCTTAACAGAGAAAAAATATCCACATTATAGCGTGGCGAAAATTAGTGAGTTTAATGGGGATTATAATACGAGGCTTACTATTGCGAATGAATATACTGGGCAACAAAAATATGTGTATTTAGACAGCAATAATCAAATTGTTGGGGATCAAAATGCAAGTGAAACGTTTGCCAATATCATGAGGGAATTACATAGTTCTCTTTTAGTTGGTGGCACTGTCGTCAACTATACTGTAGAACTTGCGGCATGCTGGACAATCTTTTTAATCGTAACCGGATTGTACATGAGTATACGCCAATTCAAAAACACACCATCATCCAATAAGCGAGAAAAAGCAAAAAGACGTCATTCTATTATCGGTATTATATTTACAATTCCTCTCTTTCTGCTAGTCGCATCTGGATTGCCGTGGTCAGGATTTATGGGCAACCAAATTTATAAAATCGCAGCGTCGAATGAATCGATCGGATATCCCAAATTGTATATGGCACCACCTGAATCGAAGGTAAAAGAATTGCCGTGGGCAACAAGAAAAGAAGCTCCGCCTGAATCGAATTCAAATGAACCGAAAGCAATTTCTGTCGATGAATTACAAAAAGAAATTGAAATAAAAAAGCCATATGTTATCTCACTACCAGCTGATCCGAAAGGTGTATTCACTGTTTCGAAATCGAGCGGTTCTGGTATTACAGGTATGCATGTTGCACCAAATGAAGAGATAACAGCTTACTTTGATCAATATAGCGGGGAACTCATTTCAAAAACGGACTATCGTGATTATGGATTACTTGCACAATGGTTCACTTACGGCATCCCGCTTCACGAAGGACATTTATTCGGATGGCCAAATAAAATATTATGCTTACTAACGACATTTTCTTTATTACTTCTCATTTATTACGGAATAAAAATGTGGTTAGCAAGAAAGCCGAAAGGAAAATTAGCAGCACCGCCAAAGCAAAGAGATAAGAAAAGCGTACTCGTTTTCTTTATCATGATGGTTATACTAGGCGCTGTCATGCCTTTATTCGGACTGTCTGTTTTAGTTATTTTTGCGATTGAACTTCTTATATATGTATTTTCAAAAATACGATTATAATGAAAAGAAAACCACTCATATAGAGTGGTTTTCTTCATCACTGCGCCATTTTCTTTCGGTACAACTTCCCGTTCCAATAGAAGAATCGTGAAGTAAGCCCTCCGTATTTTACAATGCGCCGTGCCATTTTGTGCATATTCTTTTGTGCTGATACTTTTTGGTCTGATAAATAAATACCAAGTAACCCTCGGCTAATAAGACGATGAAACTTCGCATGAGGCAAATCACCAATGCTGTTCTCTGCTTCTTCTACAAAATGTTTCATGCGATCTAATATCGCTTGCTCATTTTCGTAATAACTACAGAAATTCAAATCTCCGCCTATACGGTCTTCTTCTTGATCAATGAAATAATCAAGTAAGATATGAAGTCCTTGTACGTAAGGGAAGTACCCTTGTCTAATTTTCGCAATATCTTCATCATGTAATTCATCATGAAATGCATATGCTACAAGACAGAAAATTCCAAGTGTAGAACCGGCACATGCTGAAAATTCAAACCAGCTCATCTCAGGTAAGTTTTCTTTATGTGCTTCAAACCAAGTTTTCAGGCGCGGCTCTCTTTCTTCTAACTTCACGTGTTTATGAATTTGCAAATCACAATAATAACAAGCTAGTTCATGAAGAACAGGAGCAATTTTGTCATAGTGCTTCGTTTTCTTTAAAACATCTTGGCACGTTTCAACAAGTTCATCTAAATAACCACCATCATCTTGATCATCACGATAACGATAATAATTACCGCCACCTTCTACTTCAGGTGATAATGCCATTAACATGGATTCATGCAGCGCGGCAAAATCGTTCGGATCAAGTGATGTACTGCGATCACATAAATTATCTAAATAGTCGCTAATCGTTTGATACGCTACGATAAAACGAATACATTCCTCTCGGTGTCCATTTGCTAATAGCGCTAAAATGCCACCGCCCTCGCAATGAAACGTTTTATGCTCAATACTTGCGATTGCCTGACTATGAAGCTCATCATTCGGAATATGGTAGGCACGCTCTTTCCACATCGCTAGCTCATGGTGTACAACCGGAAACACATCACGGTATACTTTCGCCATGAGCGTTATGGGATTACTCGGTACGTTCACTTCTTCCTTCATCTCCTCTATTCATTGTACAAATAATTTACTTATTTGTTTCTATTATGTTATTGATACGTATTTCAGTAAATGACTGAATATAATTCAAAATTTCATCACGCTCATACTCATTTAATAATTCATGATAACAATTAGGCCATTCTTTATATCCCTTATCACTTATTTTAACATTATCAAACCACATGCGGACACGTGTTTTATCTACAAGTTTATCCTCACATGCTTGCATTAGCAAGAGCGGAACATCTGGAAAATCGTTTATTTTCTTATGGGCCATTTCAATAGACTTAATTAATTCACTATACCAACGTACTGATACTTTGCGCAAGAACAATGAATCATTCTCCATCGCATCTCTCACTTCATGATTACGTGTCGACATTTCCACTGTAAGATTCGTTGCAAATTGCAATTTTGGTGCAACAACATTTAATATTTTTGAAGCCGCTCGAAGCGGAGCAGCAGGTGCAGCTAATACGCCTAAACATGGCGAACTTAAAATGATACCATCTATATCTTCTCTCTTCGTTTCTTGCATCATACGAATCACGATAAGACCGCCCATACTATGACCGAATAGAAAAATAGGTACCCGGTATTTTCTAGCTTCTTTCACCCATAATTTAACTTCTTCTATGTATTCATCAAATGAATCAATATGTCCTCTATTTCTCGAAGTCGTTCCATGTGACGGAAGGTCTCCCATCACGACGTGGTAGCCGATATGATTCCACATTTCCGCGACCGCTTCGTAGCGTCCGTGATATTCCATTGCGCCGTGTACAATAACGACTACAGCTTTCGCTTCCTCCGCTTCATAATTCCACATACAGACCTCCTCCATTTCACTCTTTTTCATAATTTGATACACTAAAACTAGTCTCTAGGAAAGGAAGGCTTTACATGATATATCCTTATAAAGAAAAAAAACCAAAAATTTCGAGTAGTGCTTTTATCGCTGACTATGTTACGATTACAGGCGATGTTTCCATTGGTGAAGAAGCAAGTATTTGGTTTAATACAGTCATCCGAGGTGACGTATCACCGACTATAATTGGAGACCGGGTAAATGTACAAGATCAATGTACACTCCACCAAAGCCCTCAGTATCCTCTTATTTTAGAAGATGACGTTACAGTTGGACATCAAGTCATTTTACATAGCTGTCACATTAAAAAAGATGCTTTAATTGGAATGGGATCTATTATATTAGATGGTGCTGAAATTGGTGAAGGAGCCTTTATCGGTGCTGGGAGTCTCGTTTCACAAGGGAAGAAAATTCCACCAAATACGTTAGCGTTCGGTCGCCCAGCGAAAGTCATTCGTGAATTAACAGAAGAAGACCGTAAAGACATGGAACGAATTCGCACACAATACGTTGAAAAAGGTCAATACTATAAATCATTACAAAAATAATTTTCCTGCTGCCATAAGATTGGCAGCTTTTTTCATCCCGATTGGTGAAGGCTAATAATCAGTGGTGGATGAACAGAATCCCCACTGATTAAAGTTTCACTTTATAAAAACTAACTTTTTCTTTACAAAACATTATTATTCCCTCAACAAAATCTTATTAAAATAGAAGCAAATATCTCCATATATATGTAGATGAGGGAGGATAATTTTCATGAAGGTCAGTGGATTATATAAAATAGAATGTTACATTTTCAAAGAAATTAATCGCTACTTTGATCAAAAAACATTAAATATCTTTTTCAGCAATATTACTCATATTGGTGGTGCCACTTTCTCCATTGCACTCACACTTTTCTTTTTAATTTTCGCAAAAGGGACTTTGCATCAAGCTGCAATTGCAACTGCTATTTCTTTAGCAATTAGCCATATTCCTGTGCAAATATTAAAAAGATGGTATCCGCGAAAACGTCCTTATTTAGCAATTCAGGATGCAAAATATCCAGTCCATCCATTAAAAGACCACTCTTTCCCGTCTGGTCATACAACGGCTGTTTTCTCTGTGTTCATTCCATTTATTTGCTATAATCCAAGCTTACTTGTTTTTCTATTACCGCTAGCATTATGCGTCGGGATTTCTCGCATTTATTTAGGGCTTCACTATCCGTCAGACGTATTCGTCGGTATGTGCCTCGGCACTTGCTCTGGCATCATCTCTTTTTATCAATGCATCCCACTCTTCACGTAAAGGAGCGATATGATGAGAGTCGCCATATTTACCGATACTTTTACACCACAAATCAATGGGGTTGCGAAAACATTAGAGCGATTAACACGTTACTTTCAAAAAGAAAAGATTGCCTATTCTGTTTTCGCCCCTCAGCATACCGCTGAAGATAATTTCGTAGCAAATGTGAACAAAATGAGAAGTATCCCGTTAACAATATTATATCCAGAATGCCGCTTTTCTTTTCCTACTCCGCGCATTAAACGGGAACTTCTTACCTTTAAACCTGATATGATTCACATTGCTACACCTTTCAACATGGGACTTTGTGGATTGTATTATGCAAAAAAGTTAAACATTCCAGTTGTCGGTTCTTATCATACTGATTTCGATGCCTATTTACGCTATTACAAAATCGAATTCCTCTCTAATATGCTTTGGAACTATTTAAAATGGTTTCATAGTCATATGCAAAAGAATTTTGTTCCTTCCTCTGAAACATTACATCAACTAAAAAATAAAGGGTTTCAGTCCCTCTCTATTTGGGGACGTGGTGTAGATTGCACACTCTTTCATCCAGCTTATAATACAGACCTATTCCGAAAAAAATATAATATTACAGCGAAGTATGTCCTTTCCTATGTTGGACGGATTGCTCCTGAAAAAGATATTGATACGTTGCAAGACCTTATCGTTAAATCCGCGCATACTCGAAACGACATTCATTGGCTCATCGCCGGAGATGGTCCTCTAGCAGCAAACTTATGTGAAGCTGTCTCGAAAACAAATGTCACTTTTACTGGCTATTTACAAGGTGAAGATTTAGCTGAAGCATATGCTTGTTCTAACATAATGGTATTTCCATCAGCTACTGAAACGTTTGGAAATGTCGTACTCGAATCACTTGCATGTGGTACCCCTGTCATTGGTGCAAATAGTGGCGGAGTTAAAAATATTATTACAGATGGAAAAACGGGAGTTCTTTGTTCACCAAAAGATGCGGATGCATTTCTATCATCCATTTATTCTTTATTACAAAATAAAGAAAAACTTATACAGATGGGAATAGCAGCTTCGTCTTATGCGAAATCCAAAAGCTGGGATGAGATTTTTCGTGGCTTACTTAATCAATATGAAGAAGTCCTTCAGCACACCACATCAGAATTACTCGCTTAAACACAAAAACTCCCTTCAAAAAAATGAAGGGAGTTTATTACACGAACACAAATTTTAGTTTAATAAATGATACATAAGGTTAAATATCACTTTATTTCTATATTCATTATAACAAAAATAAACATAACTAAACAGACTTGTAATAAAAACCCATAAAAATTAATATATGGTTATACAGTATTTTTACTGTATAGTGATTTTAAGAATTCCCCTTAAAATCAGCTTACTCACATACCTTTATACAGCAATTGTTCCCCAATTCTGTATATCAAAAAACTTTTCATTCATTTGAAAGGTTTTTTTGAGCTTGCGCATATTCTTCTTTCGTATTTACATTTATAAACCATTCTGCATTTGCTTGTATATCTTCTCCGGCAACATATTTCACATTACATTGTAATAAAAGCTGCCCCATACTTCTTTTTTCTTCTTGAAGTAAAGTATAAATCTTTTCTTTCACACGGTTATGATACGCTGCAAGTAACGGTTGTTTTCTTCCATTAATAATAGGTACAACCGCATCATATTCATTGTTCGTTTGCTCTAATAAAATAGTAAACCACTCATGCGAAACATTTGGCGCATCGCAAGGCATAATAGCGTACCAATCTGCTTCTATATATTCCATTCCTGATACAATTCCAGCAAGTGGACCGTTTCCTTTATAGTGCGGAATATCTTCTATAACAGGAACTTGTACGAATTGCTCCACTCGCTCTTTTATATCAGAATGACTAATGACTACAACCTCTTGGAGCGTCCTTGTCATCACTTTCAAAATATGCTCAATAAAAGTACTCCCTTGCCAGCTCGCTAACGCTTTCGGCTCACCAAACCTACTCGACATACCGCCCGCTAATACAATTCCAGCCCATTTACTCATTGGCGATGCAGCTCGAATGTAATATGACCTAACTCCGGTAAAATCAACTTATTCATCGCAAGGCGAACTGCTCCGCTAGATCCTGGCATTGAAAAGACAACTTTTCGCCCAATTGTGCCACCAATCGCTCTACTTAACATTGCACTACTTCCGATATCTTCTAAATAACTAATCATGCGGAACAACTCACCAAATCCGACAATTTCTTTATCTAATAAAGCTGATACAGTTTCAATTGTGACATCACGTTTCGTAATACCTGTACCACCATTTGTTAATACAACATCAACATCTTCCTTATGATAACCAGCTAACACTGCTTGCTGAATACTTTCTTGATCATCTTTTACAATTTCATAAGAAGTCACTGTATGGCCTGCTTCTTTTAACAATTCATGTAATAGTTGTCCGCTCTTATCTGTCTCTTCCGTACGTGTATCGGAAATTGTTACAATCTTGCAACGCACTTCTTTTGGCGCTTGTTTTTTATGTTCATTGACACTCATTTTTACTCTTCCTTTCTTAAAGACTTTTCTTCATTTTATCATACATATCTTTACACAATTATGTATGAAGCCGATGATGCATCATGATACAATATAAGTATAGTAATCCACAAAAAGGAAAATGAAAAACATTCTTTCTTATCCCCCTAGACTTCACATCATTAGCTAACCTTTAACTTTTCTTATATTTTCTACGTAGTAGAATTCAGTTTTTAAAATTGCACTACCAAATAAATCGGAGGTCTACCTATTATGGAACTATACAAAAAATTAACAACAACATTCATCCTCTTATTCGTTGCTTCCATCACTGTCGGTTTTTCTCTAAAAGGAGCAATTCCATACGCCACATTAGTAAGTATTATATTCGCAACGCTATTTTTACTAAGCAGTGCCTTTTGCGCGGGTAAAGCACGTCAAATGAAAGGTTGATTGCATATGTTACATAAGAAACGGACCATTTGTAAATCATGTGAAAAAGAAATACAAACATATGAAAAATCATGGATTCATATGCCATTTCCAGCAAGTGGTATGACTAATATGAAAAAATATATTGAGCTAGACGGAGAAGTGTATTGTAAATCATGCATTCAAATTGTAAGTAAAACGAAATAAAAAAAGCTTTGCGCTCACTGCGCAAAGCTTTTTTTCATATATTATAGACCAGCTTGCTCTTTTAAAGTAGCTGCTTTGTCTGTACGTTCCCATGAAAGATCTACATCAGTACGTCCAAAGTGACCGTAAGCTGCTGTTTGTTTGTAAATTGGGCGACGTAAGTCTAGCATTTTAATAATACCAGCTGGGCGAAGATCGAAGTTGTTACGAACTAGTTCTACTAGTACGTCTTCAGATACTTTACCAGTGCCAAATGTATCAACTGAAATTGATACTGGTTGTGCTACGCCAATTGCGTATGCAAGTTGTACTTCTGCTTTGTCAGCAAGGCCAGCTGCTACGATATTTTTCGCAACATAACGAGCTGCATATGCTGCAGAACGGTCAACTTTCGTTGCATCTTTACCAGAGAATGCACCGCCACCGTGGCGAGCGTATCCACCGTAAGTATCAACGATGATTTTACGTCCTGTTAAACCAGCATCACCTTGAGGTCCACCAATTACGAAGCGGCCAGTTGGGTTAATGAAGAATTTCGTTTCTCCATCCATTAATTCTGCTGGAACTACAGCTTTAATTACATGCTCTTTTAAATCGCGATCGATTTCTTCCCATGTAACATCTGGATGATGCTGTGTAGAAATTACAATTGTATCTACACGTACAGGTTTACCATTTTCATCATACTCAATTGTAACTTGCGTTTTTCCATCCGGACGTAAGTATGATAATGTGTCATCTTTACGTACTTCAGTTAAACGGCGAGCTAATTTGTGAGCAAGCGAGATTGGAAGTGGCATTAATTCTTGTGTTTCATTACATGCAAAACCAAACATTAAACCTTGGTCTCCTGCACCAATTGCCTCAATCTCAGCGTCAGTCATTTGACCTTCGCGTGCTTCTAGCGCTTGGTCAACACCCATAGCGATGTCAGCAGATTGCTCATCGATAGATGTTAAAACTGCACAAGTTTCTGCATCGAATCCGTATTTTGCGCGTGTGTAACCAATGCCTTGAATTGTTTCACGAACGATTTTTGGAATGTCTACGTAAGTAGAAGTCGTAATTTCCCCCGCTACCAATACTAAACCAGTTGTTACAGTTGTTTCACAAGCTACACGTGCATTTGCGTCTTTTGATAAGATCGCATCTAAAATTGAATCAGAAATTTGGTCACAAATTTTATCTGGATGTCCTTCAGTTACAGACTCAGATGTGAACAGATGACGTTTTTTTGTCATGTGGTAAACCTCCCTACAGTAATTGTATATATTGTACGGAACTCATCCTTAATTTGCCACAAACTGCGACATACATTTATTCTCCCACACAAGCATACAGAAAAACCTTTCCTACTTAACATAGAGGAAAGGTTTAATTTGCTACTTGCATACTGCTTTTTGCCCTTTGCTCTTATCGTTCGAGACCATTAGCCTCGCACAGGTTTTAGCACCTATTCACATGTATTTACCACTACAAGTGAGGTTGCTGGGCTTCATCGGGCCTGTCCCTCCGCCAGCTCGGGATAAGAGAGTATCCGTCCCAACCTATACTAAAGAAATGATATTCATTTGTCAATTAATATTCACATTTTCCTGAAAGTTTTTCTCAATACGCCTGGAATGAAATATTAATAAGGAAATAATACATTCACACAAACAAAAATAAATAAATAGTATACATTATTTATATAATTGTGTTATACTCTTGATGGGGATTACGAGAAATATTTCATTAAATGAAAAGGATGGTATATAAATATGAGTACTGTGAATGTCCAAATCGGTTTACATGAATTATTGAACGGAAGCAATGCACAGATTCAACTAAGTGTTCCGCAATTAGTGGAAAAAGTATTAATGCGAAATGAAGGGAAATTAACTTCTACTGGTGCAGTTTCTGCTTCAACAGGAAAATACACAGGACGTTCTCCTAAAGATAAATTTATTGTGAAAGAAGCATCGGTTGCTGACAAAATTGCTTGGGGAGCTGTGAACCAACCGATTTCTGAAGAACATTTTAATAAATTATATACTAAAGTTTTAGAATACTTAAAAGAAAAAGAAGAGTTATTCGTCTTCAAAGGATTTGCAGGCGCTGATCGCAACTATCGCCTACCAATTCAAGTTATTAACGAATATGCATGGCACAATCTATTTGTACATCAATTATTTATTCGTCCAACTGAAGAAGAATTAACAACTCATGAATCAGAGTTTACAATTGTTTCTGCACCGAACTTTAAAGCAGATCCAGTAATTGACGGTACAAACTCTGAAGCATTCATCATGGTTTCATTCGAAAAACGTATCGTACTAATCGGTGGTACAGAATACGCTGGAGAAATGAAAAAATCAATCTTCTCTATTATGAACTTCTTACTACCTGAACAAGATATTCTTTCTATGCATTGCTCTGCAAACGTAGGTGAAGAAGGTGACGTAGCACTATTCTTCGGTTTATCTGGAACAGGTAAAACAACTTTATCTGCTGATCCAAACCGTAAATTAATCGGTGATGATGAGCATGGTTGGTCTGATAACGGTGTATTCAATATTGAAGGCGGTTGCTATGCGAAATGTGTAAACCTTTCTCATGAGAAAGAACCACAAATCTTTGATGCAATCAAATTTGGATCTGTTTTAGAAAACGTTGTCATTAATGATCAAACACGCATCGCTGACTATAACGATACTACTTTAACAGAAAATACACGTGCTGCCTACCCTATGCATGCGATTGACAATATCGTGCTGCCAAGTGTTGCAGGACATCCAAATACAATCATTTTCTTAACTGCTGATGCATCTGGCGTATTGCCTCCAATCAGTAAGTTATCAAAAGAACAAGCTATGTACCATTTCTTAAGTGGTTACACTAGTAAACTAGCAGGAACAGAGCGCGGCGTTACATCTCCGCAAGCTACATTCTCAACTTGCTTCGGTTCACCATTCTTACCACTTGATGCATCTCGCTATGCTGAAATGCTTGGTGAAAAAATTGAGAAACACGATGCGAAAGTATTCTTAGTAAACACTGGCTGGACTGGTGGCGAATACGGTGTTGGTAAGCGTATGAACTTAGGTTACACTCGCGCAATGATTCAAGCAGCACTAAGCGGTGAACTTGCAAAAGCTGAAACTGCTAAACATGACATCTTCGGTCTTGAAGTACCTCTTCACGTACCAGGTGTACCTGACGAAGTATTAATGCCTGAACAAACTTGGGCTGATAAAGCTGCTTACAAAACAAAAGCAATTGAACTTGCAAACGAATTCAAAGAGAACTTCAAAAAGTTCGACAGCGTTTCTGAAGCTATTATTAACTTAGGCGGTCCAATCGCTTAAGTTAAAACTTTCTGTTGGAATAACCCTTTACTCATATGAATAAGTGTCGTGTAACCGAAAAGTTTCGCGTACTCACCGACAAAACCCAATGCGGCTTAACGGTTACACACACTTACATAAAAAAGAAGCTTACGTTTTTACGTAAGCTTCTTTCTATCTATTTTTTATACAAGTACGGAGCTAAAAAAGGCTCTAACCGCTTCTAACCATCGCCGGATTCTCTATTCCATCTAAAAAATTCCCAACCACAATCTACAATTCATATACTTAAATTTTCACACATATAAATCACAGATTCAAACACACAAACTTTTTTCCTACTTACTACATCCTTCTGGTCTCACACTGCCTGGAACTAAAAAAGGCTCTAACCGCTTCTAGCCACCGCTGGATCCTCTATCCCATCTAAAGAGCAGCTTTTATCTTTTTATCTCTTCGTTAATTCTTTCTCATCTTTCATGCTATAGTAGCCTAAATTAACAACAATTAAGAAATAACCGCCCATAATCCCTACTGCAAAAGCCCACATCACCATATGGTGCTCAATTTCGTACATAATAATAGCACCCAAAATAGCAGCGGCAAAACGGTTAAACATACCGAGCGTCGGTGCTTTCGTTTTCTTTACAATGCTATCTCCAAGCTTCTCAATTCGTCTCCCTAAAAGCCAAACACAATACATACTTACGATAAGTCCAATTCCTGCACCTAGAAAATGCGCTGAAAACGGCGTTAACATCCAGCCTAATAGCAGAATACCTAGTAAATAATACGATTGAATTTTAAACGATCTTAATGACATACTAATCATGCTGTACCCCTCTTCAGTAGTTTTAATCTATCCAACAAAAGCTGTATAACTCATTTCTTTCGAGTTCATACTACTTAAAATTCTCTTCACTCAAATTAAAAACAACATAAACCCAATGTTTATGTTGTTTAAATGTTTTCAGAAAATAATATTATACAAGATTTCGAACATCATATTCTTATAATTTGTGACGTTTTTCCAAACATTTTTCGTCCATTTATGAAAAAAGTGATATCAATCTATGAACATACGGATATGATGTAATAAATACACAAATAAAGGGGGCGTCTAATGATTTATTTTTTAATGGCTCTCATTCATCTCATTGTACCTGCACTTATTGGACTTTCGCTATATTGGTACACGAAAAATCATAGTATTTTCTACGCTGTCCTCGGTGTTCTCCTTCCAGGTATTATTCTTATCACACTCTTCCGTATTCCATTTTTAAACTTAATTCCACTTATTACTGCTATCTTATTTCTCGTCTTCTTACCAAAAATAAAAAAATAGGAAAGCAGATCATAAGTGATCTGTTTTCCTATTTTGATATAGGTTCCTGTACGGTAGTATGAACTTTTACTTTCTCCAATTTTACAAACCATAGACCAAAGAAAATGATTATCCCACCGATCATTTGTTGTAATGAAATAGATTCATTTGCCCATATAGCTGCAAATAAAACCGCTACAATCGGTGTAATATACATATATACCATCGTATGGGATGCCCCAATTTTTTGAACACCGATATACCACATTACTAAACCAAATACTGTTACAAAGAAAATAGAATATAGTAAAGCAAATAGTGTCATCCCTTTTGTAATGTGAAACGGCATGACAAATACATGTGGACCACTTAATAATAAAAGCGGAATTGCTCCAACTAATGCCGACCATGCAGTAACACGTAGTGCTGAATATTTTTTAATTAATGGCCCTGCTAAAACAGGATAAAGCCCCCAGCATATTGATGTAATCATTCCAATTCCATTCCCGTAAAAAGAACTAGCGAGTGAATGCCCCGCTACTAAAACTAATGCTGCACCCACAAAGGCAATCATAGAACCAATTAACTTCCGAGAAGAAAACTTTTCTTGTTTCAAAAAAACCGCAAATAAAGTTGTAAAAATAGGTGAAATAGAAATGAGTAAAGAGGCATTTGTAGCGGATGTATATTTAACAGTTTCCATAAATAACGTTTGATATAGTACAATACCTACAAAACTAACAACGATTAATCTTGGTATATCTTTTCGCTCCACATAAAGCGACTTTTCAATAAAGAATGTAAGCAATAACAGTAACGGTGCCGCCGCCATCATCCGAATAGCAGTAAACTCAATTGCTGTAAATTCTACAAGCCCATATTTTGCAATGGTATAGTTAATACCCCAAATCATAACCACACTTAAAATTAATAACTCAATTCCCCATCTTCTCATGCGTATCCCCTCCGCAAAGAAAATTATACAGAAAATTCAATCATGTGTACATTTCATTATGTGAAAAAATCTTTTTATTGTATCAAGAGCTTTACTTTGACACATGAAATTATATCGGCGATTTTTAAGTATATCGACTTATCAACAAAAAACGGCAATAATAACACCTTATGCAATAAAAAAGACGATTCCAAAAACATATTGGAACCGTCTTTTCTTTATTATACTCGAACATGTAACTTCATATTTGGATTATAAAACTGGCTCGGGCTTTTTAACTGAAGAGTTCCTCCACCTTCATGCCAATCAACCGTTAACTTATCATCCATAAATACAAGCTTTGTACGATCGGCGATAAAGCTAAGTGTACTTGATTCAATATCTACATCACGCTCATCTTTTTCAGCTACAGCTACTAAATCAATGATTCCGCTCATAACACAACCGCAACCTTCATTATCGTAAAATAATTTTATATATTTCGCTTCATTTGGAATCGTATCCATAATTTTTTTATATGCTGCTTCTGTTACAGTAACGTACATCTGTTAATGTTCATCCTTTCTTCTCATATCATTCATATATTGTACCACTATTTTTCTAAAACTTTGTATACAGAAAATTAAGACTAATATACAATGTATGTGATAAAGGAGGTTCTATCACTGATGTCTCAACTAAAGCGATATCCTATTTTATTAGGCCTATTAGGTAGCTTTTTTATTTCTAGCGGAATGATATTACAACATATACTTCCCTATTCTCCTTCTATTGGTTGGATTCTAGGTTTTATTTGTTTCCTATCCGCTTCTTATTTTGCCATGAACAATAAAAATAACTAATAGAGTAAGAATTAGTTTAAGGAGGATAACACAACATGCCAGCTTTAAAAGAAATAGAACAATCACTCAATCATATATTCCAAATCGAAAAATACGGAAAAGACATTGCCTTTAGTCGCTTTATCCCTGCTGTATATGATTCTATCCAATTTCCATGGCAACAATTTTTTGAAGCAACTTTTGTAGAGCTATTTAACGGTCTTATGATACGAGGGGCTGAAAATGTAAACAAAGTATTTTTAGCTGTATTCCCTACAGATGACGTTCTTGAAGCCTTCATTTCACAATCGACACCTGGTGATTTACTCTTTATGCATCATCCACTTGTAATGGAGTGCGGTGATCCGCTTGGAAAATCAGGCCGTGGTTTTATTCCCATTCCAGAAAAATATTTGCAGGCGATAAAAGAAAAACAACTTTCTATATATACATGTCACGGACCAATGGATTTTCATCAAACGTATGGAACAAGCATTTCAATCGCAAAAGCACTCCAAGCCAGTGTAATTGACGGATTTGCTTACGGTGGTCCAGAAAGCGAGCCAGTCGGTCTCATTTGTGAAATAGATGAAACATCAACAGAAGCACTCCAAAAACGTCTAAAAAAACTCTTCCACATTCCTTACACAGACTTCGGAGGTAAACAACACGATTCCATTAAAAAAATTGCAATTATCGCTGGATGTGGCGATGTCGTATCTTTAATGAACGAAGCAGAAGAAAAAGGTGCTGAAGCATATATTGCAGGAGAAATCCATTGCCATATCGACAATGATTACGGTAGACATAAATACTCGCTCATTATGGATTATGTAAAAACAACGAATATGTCACTCATCGGTGTGTCGCACTCTGCCTCTGAATACTTAGTGAAAGAGACATTGATATATGATTGGTTTAAAGAGAACTTTCGTTTGGATATTACTTTAATTCCGCAGGAGAAATGGTGGTTATAAAAGGACACTTTAATTAGTGAAGATGGGTACACACATCAATTTATTTTTTACAGAATAAAAAAGGAGATCGCTCTCAAGTAAGTAATCTCCCTTTTTCGAATATTTTATCATTACATCGGCAACATTACCTTTACCGTCGTTCCAACTCCAACTTCACTTTCAAAGCTCATTTTACCGTTGTGGTCTTTAATAATTTTTTCTGTAACTACTAACCCTAAACCTGTGCCCGTTTCTTTCGTTGTGTAAAAAGCTTCATTTAACTTTGGAATTTTATCTTTTGGAATGCCGCACCCCTCATCTTTCACCTGAACGACGATTCCATCTTCTACGGTAACTTTAATCGTAATCGTCCCACCAACTGACATTGCTTCAATCCCATTTTTGATTAAATTAAAAAATACTTGTTTTAATCGTTTTTCGTCGCATGTAATTGACGGTATGTCTTTACTGTAAATACCTTGTATGTGCACCCCTTGTTCTAAAGCAGGCTTACCCATAACCCGAATAACATAAGCGATAATTTCTTGTATGTTATGAGTTTCTGATTCTAGCGATTTAGATTTCTCAAACCCACTAAGTTCTGTAGTAATTGTATGAATTCGTTCTACCTCTTGCTTCATAATATCGCTATAAATCTTATCCTCGGGATGCTTGTTCGCTTGTTTATTCACAAGTTTTTTTAAAGTTGCTAAAGGTCTTCTAATCTTATAGCCAATAACTGTTGCCATTTTTCCAACAGTTGCTAGCTTTTCTGTTTGTTTTATTTCTTTATCCATCATCTCAATCGTACGAATGTAAGACTGGAATCTCAAAAATATAATCCAACATATAATGGAGAATACGCTACATAATGCCATTGGGATTAAAACGAGAGAAGATTGAATAATGATTCCAATAAGAGCGTACCTTCCAACAATTATCCCTATAACTAACCAAAAATATTTTTTACTCACGAAGATTGGTGCAAATAAAATGAAAAATCCTTCTACTATATTTCCACCATCAAACTCAGCATCACTACCAGAATAAATCATAATATTATGGATAAAATCTAATATATTATAGCCAATTAAAATGATATACTTTACCGCAAATGGATTCTTCCATTTCATAAAATATATGCCGATGCAAAACAATATCACCATCCAAAAATAGAGCCATAAACCTAAACCATCTTCGAATTTTCCTACTCCTTCTTGTTCTCCCCCTATTAAAGGTACGATAAATTCATAGGCAAGATCATATACAAAAAATATAATAAAAAATAAGCTTAAAAATACTTTGAGTGCCTTTATTTCTTCATTTTTAAATATATAGCCTTTATTCATATGGTAACTCCTAGCTTTTCTTCCACTTGGATTTCATAATTTCCAAACTTCATTGGAAGAATGATGTCTATTCTTGTTCCAATATCTCTTTCACTTACAATGCATAATTCACCAAGATGCTCGGCAACAATTCGATCCGCTACCGTAAGTCCTAGACCAATTTTATCTTGTTTCGTTGTATAAAAAGCCTCTGTCACACGGGCTAAATTTTCCTTCTTAATACCGTAACCACTATCGATTATACTTATCATCACATAATCTTTCCCTTTATTTTCTAATCGCAAATCTAAAATGCCACCTTGCTCCATTGCCTCCAGAGCATTATTTATGACATATAAAAAAACTCCTCTTATTTTTCGTTCATCACATTCAACTTCCACTGTTTTTTCTTCCACATTAGAAATAAGTTGAACATTTGATTCATTCATTTTTTCGCGAAGAGTTTTTACTGCTTGTAATACAATTTTTCCTACATCATGTTTCTCATAAATAGAAGGTTTACATGTAGCAACTTCCATTAACTCACTTATCATATTATTCATATTTTCTATTTCAAAGATCATTCGTTTATAAATAGGATCATCTTCATGCTTCTCTCGCTGTAATTGTGTAAATCCTTTTAACGAAGCAAGTGGATTTTTAATTTCATGCCCGACTGTCGCTGCCATTTTTCCGATCACTGCTAATTTTTGTGATTCACTAGCAATCTTAATACTTTCCTTTACAGCTGAAAGATATTGTAAAAATCGATTTAAAATGATGTATGCAGCTATTAATAAAAGTGTGTACATAATAAGAAACATAAACGCTTTTACTTCCTCTAATACAAATAAATAAATCACATATTTCCCTATAATCGTAGCAAGTAAAAACACAAAATACTTTTTATTTAAAAATATAGGTACAAAGAAAATGAGAATAATTTCTATTATATTTACCCCATCAAATGCCGCCTTATTATAAAGAATATACGAAAGTATATTAGCCATTTCTATCCCTATGTATGCAAATAAACATGTATATTTAACAAGGTTTGCTTTCTCTTTTTTTATTAAATATATATTCACGCCGAGTATTGCTGTTCCACAAATAACTTGCCATAGTATGTTATGTCCCTTATCCGTTAGTGATTTATTTTCTAATACGATTGCATAGAAAATTTGATATGCAGTAACAGTAACAAATAGCACCCATAAGAAAATTTTTGCATTCCTTTCTTCTTCTTTATATGATAGAAAACTTTCTTTCACTTTAACACCCCTTCAAAATAATATCTCGAAGAATACCATTTATTATAATAAATGATTTTCATAGACAAACAAAGATAAATCGAACATTTGAGGAAAATCATACCAACAGTGTAATATCTTCAGACTATATGCAAGCATAAAAACTACAATCAATAATACGTATATTATGGGAGGTGTTTTATATGGACGGCAAAAAAAATAAAAAGACAGAACAGCTCCAATCCTTTACACCCGAAAATGAAGGGAAGGAGATGACAACAAATACAGGTGTTAAAATTTCAAATGATGAAAACTCTTTAACTGCCAGTGATCGTGGCCCTACCCTTCTGGAAGATTTTCTTATGCGAGAAAAGCTTTCTCATTTTGATCGTGAACGAATTCCTGAAAGAGTCGTTCATGCACGAGGATACGGAGCACATGGCATTTTTGAGTTATATGAATCTTTAGAAGAGCTAACAATGGCACACTTTCTACAAAACCCTTCAAAAACAACACCACTTTTCGTTCGTTTTTCTGAAGTAGCGGGATCAAAAGGAGCCAATGAAACGAATCGAGATGTTAGAGGATTCGCTGTTAAATTTTATACAGAAGAAGGAAATTTCGACTTAGTAGGAAATAACATACCAATTTTCTTCATTCAAGATGGTATTAAATTTCCTGATCTTATTCACGCCCTTAAACCAGAGCCACATAATGAAATTCCACAGGGCCAAACAGCACATGATACTTTTTGGGACTTCATCGCCAATAATCAAGAATCAGCTGCAATGATGATGTGGATTATGTCCGACCGTACAATTCCAAGAAGTTTTCGAATGATGCAAGGATTTGGCGTTCATACATTTCGTTTCGTTAATAAAAATGGAAAGTCGCGATTCGTAAAATTCCACTGGAAGCCAAAGCTCGGCGTTCATTCGTTAATTTGGGATAGAGCATACTAACACATATAAGGGGGATACTTCATGTTTGTTACGGTCGAGAAAGATGTTCATATTTTTGTGCAAGACGTTAATCCCGGTCCCGGTAGTAAAACTGTTTTTTTCGTCCATGGCTGGCCTTTAAATCATCAAATGTATCAATATCAACTCAATGTTTTACCGGAGCACGGCTTTCGCTGCATCGCCATGGATATACGCGGAAATGGGCAATCTGATAAGCCATGGACTGGTTACACGTATGACCGATTAGCTGATGATATTGCAATTGTTCTGGAAGCACTCCAAGTAGAAAATGCTACGTTAGTCGGTTTTTCAGTCGGCGGTGCTCTTTCTATTCGCTATATGTCTCGCTACAATGGGCGTCGTATTTCTAAGCTCGCATTAATTGATGCCGTCTCTCCTTCTTTCGTGAAAAATCAAGAGTCCCCTTACGGTGTACCAAAAGAACAAGCAGATACCCTCATTCATCAAATGTATGTAAATTTACCAAAATTTTTAAGTGATGTATCTTTATCATTTTTCAATAGAAACTTAGGAGCTGCAACCCTTGAATGGTTTTCTTATCTCGGTATGCAGTCCGCTTCCTATGCTCTCATCAAAATTTTGCAAGCAGCTGCAAACGAAGACGTAACGAAAGACTTAAGTAAAATTAACGTTCCAACAAAAATATTCCACGGCGTTCACGACCAACTGATCCCATACAAAAGTGCTGAACTCACGCAAAAACGGATTAAAAATGCTCAACTACATGCTCTTACAAATAGTGGTCACGGCTCTCCAATCGACCAAGCAGATGAATTAAATGCAGAACTTATAAAATTTTTAAATTCATAGTTTCCTTACAGCAAATTCTTTTTTATTAACTATCTTTTTTGTTTACCCAATTAAACCGGCCCATTCGTAAGTAAGAATAACTACGATACGAATGATACATTCTGTTATCTTCTCATCTCCTGTTTTAATTTATCCCATCGAATATCATTACAACTTATTTTTCAAAGAAAGTGAAAGTATATGCCCTATAGGTTATTTGTTGAAGTGAATGAAGTTTTCACAAAATAAAATTCACACATTTCTCACAAATCAATTAATAAAACGATTACATTTTTGTTTATACTAAATGTACAAGTAATACTCCCTAAACCCAGCTTGTCTGGTTACCCCGTTAAATACTATGAAAAAAGGACTTGTATCCTATACAAGTCCTTTTTTGTTTCCCCTATTTAAAGAGTATATCTTTACTATACTGCTTTCCAACGAGTAAATCATATTGAATCATTTTATATTGCTCTAACATTTCTTTTTGTTTCTTTGTTAAGTCTTTAATCTCTTCGCCATTTTTATCAACTTTTAATTCATCTCTAAGCACTGGGATTTCTTTATATAATCCCGATAAAAATTGATAAAATGGTGATTTATTTAATCCTGCGTAATCAAAAACAAGATTTGAGAAATACATTGGACTTACTAAACCTAAGTTGTCATTTGGTATATCAAAATTTGCATACATTAACAATGGTGTTTCTGCCATTGATAATCTTTCACTTACAGTTTCTTCATTCTCTATATATCCAGCCTCTTTATAAATAGCCTTATTTGTCCCTAGTACTGGTAAATGATCTCCAAAAAAGACTAATAAAGTAGGTCTTTCTAATTCATCAAGCTGGTCTATTAAATATTTTAAAGCTTCATCGGAGCGCCTTACACCTTCCGTATATATTTCTAATTCTGCCTTCGATGCATCTTCTGTTAATCCATTAACTTCTATTTGATTTTCTTCAAATCGTCCCGGATTATATGGAAAATGATTTTGCATCGTTACCGCATGAATAAATGTAGGCTGTTTTCTCTTATTCAATTCATCTATTATTTCTTTACTCATAGACAAATCACTAACATTGTCCCCAGCTAATTCTTTATGCTTCATCGTATCTTCTGCATTAAAGTTATCAAATCCAAATACATTATATACAGTATCTCGTTTGTAAAATGAGCGATCAAAAGCATGAATTGCACTTGCATAGTATCCTTGTTTTTTCAATTCACTTGCAATAGATGGGATTTCTTTCTGACCTGTAACAGCTTGTTGATACGGTATAGAACCGGGCATTAACAAACTCATTGAATAACTCGTTAGCGCTTCAAATTCGGTATTCGCTGTATTCCCCCCAAATGTAGGAGCTATTGTTTGTCCACCTGGAAAATTCTCAATATAATGATGTAGATTCGGGACTGGATCTTCGCTAAATGAAAGATTCGTTAGTTTTGTAGGGTCCCAAAAAGCCTCGCTCATCAGAAATATAATATTCGGTTTCTCGGCTTTTTTTTGTTCACTCACATTAACACCATATTGTTTCTTTATGTCATTCGCAATTTGAAGCATATTTTCCTTTGAATATTTTTCTGGTTCCTGAATAACTGTCGTATCTAAGTTACTTAAAAATCCTAAAACCAAGCCATTTTGACCATAGTTCATATTTTGATTCCATAAAGGGAAGTATACCCCACCCTTTACAAATAACTTATTCACAAATGTATTAGGGTAATTACTAAACGCATACACCATAAACAGAGATGTACATATTAAAACAATTCGCATACCGATATGGATTTTTATAGATTTAATATGCTTTCGAATAGTAAAAACAACAAATGCAAATACAACTATACTAATGATTCCTATTAATATATTTTTCAAACTAAAATAATCCATAACCATTGGTATAACTGACTGCATATGCCCTATTTGTGTAAAGTCAGATGGATATAGCGGCTCTCCTCTGAACATACTCTTGAAGTAATTAACAATCCCTAAAATAATAAAAGAACAACTAGTTAACATTACACTTAGTAAAATTTTTCCAATTGAATTGTAAACTAAAATATACACCATATAAATGAGTAAAACGCTGAATAGGTACTGTGTATACTGCAAATAAATCCAGTTATTCACAAGCAAAAAATTCATATATTCTTGTATGAATATATAAATAAAAACTATTAAATGAGCTATTGGCAGCAATAAAATATGAACTCTTATAGCTGGTCTAAGTTTATTGATTATCCCTTTATTCAAATAATCAATAAAAAATAGTATGCTCCATAAAATTATAGTAATTATACTTAACGTGATTCCTTCATTAAAAAATAACTTCGTCTTCTCTAATTCGAAATAGCCTAATGTAATAACAAACAACGTTTCTAAAAAAACAGTCCATATTCCGCTAATAATGAAAGAAAGTAATGGGCTCTTTCTTTCTTGCTGAACAGAAAAATTATAACGAAATTCATTTCTTCTTTGTTGCTGAACTACAAAATCCAAACTCAACTTATTTCCCTCTTTTCTCTTCTTGTTTTCTTCTCTCTATTTCACCCCGCATCAGTAAAAAACATTATACTTATGATCTTTATATCTATTTTTATTATATATATATAACCTTAAATACCCCTTAAAAAATAACATTTTTTCGTACTTTTTACAACAAAACAGATTCTAAAAAGTACAAAAATACTGCATATACAAACTATATTACAAAAGGATTCTACCTTCAAAAAAAGTTAAAATTCACCGTTATTTTAGGAGATATAATCTATTTATTATGCAAATTAAAATACGAAGCAAAACCTGATCAAACTTGCAGGTTTTGCTTCGTATTTTGATTTCTATTTTTTATTCCTTACAAACTAAGAGGACAAATCATGATGCCTTTAAGAACGTGTTGAAACATCTACTATAAAAGAGAAACTATCCACATTCTCCATATAATACATACGATTACTATAAATACAAAATCAAAAAAATCTAATCTCGGACCTTTTTCCATATGCATATGTAGCCACATATGCATCCATTTCATTTTTGTATATTTTTGAATGCTTTTCTTTGCAAATCGGTAAATGAGCAATTGTATAATAAAAAATCCAACTACGAAAATGAACAATAAAATGAGAAAATCGACCACAAAATCCCTACCTATTTTTGCAGTGATTTTTCTACTATCTGATTTCTCAAAACCCACTCCTCAAACTGAGCACTTCCAAATTCCCAGCTTAAATCACGAGCATGTACAGAAAAAACGTAATGACCAGCATATTCGTCCATAAACCTTCCTAACTCTACATCCTCTTTCTGAATACCGTATACTCCAAAATTAAAATACACATCCCATACGTCTTCATTCTTCCTCTTATAAGCAATCGATTCCATATCACATTCTGTTCCGAAATAATCAAGATGTAAATGTACGCTATCATCATATTCGTACTTCATTTTATCACCCCTTATATTTGTACTTCTTTATCACTCAAAAAATTCCTGCTATCTATACTCACATATGGGCACTTACCTACATATCATGCTTGTAGAGTGACTTCTAGGAGGTGTTATATAGTGAAAAAATTAATAGCTGTTTTTTGCATCATGTTACTAACTGTTTTCACTTTTGCTGCTTGTAGTAGTAAAAAAGAAGGGCCAAAAGATCAAACTCAAAACATTCGCGTCGGCGAAGTTACCCATTCTCTTTTCTATGCACCGTTATATGTTGGGATTGAAAAAGGTTTTTTTAAAGATGAAGGACTAAATATTGACCTACAAACAACAGCTGGCGGAGATAAGACGATGACCGCCCTATTATCTGGTGGAATTGATATTGCTCTTGTCGGTTCTGAAACGTCTATTTACGTTCATCAACAAGGAGCAAAAGACCCTGTTATTAACTTTGCACAGCTTACACAAACAGATGGGACATTTTTAGTTTCACGTAAGAAGCTAGATTCTTTTAATTGGAATGACGTAAAAGGTGTTACGTTTTTAGGTCAGCGTAAAGGCGGCATGCCGCAAATGGTTGGAGAATACGTTTTAAAGAAAAATGGCATTGATCCTCACAAAGATACGAACTTAATTCAAAACATCGAGTTTGCTAATATCGCAAATGCCTACGCATCTGGTACGGGAGAATTTGTACAGCTCTTTGAACCGACTGCAAGTATATTCGAAAAAGAAGGTAAAGGTTATATCGTCGCTTCGTTCGGAAATGAATCTGGTACTGTTCCTTATACATCGTTCATGGCAAGAGAAAGTTTCTTAAAGAAGGATAAAACTGCTGCTGAAAAGTTCACACGTGCGCTCTATAAAGCGCAGCAATGGGTTGATACACATAGTCCCGAAGAGATCGCTGATGCCGTTTCTCCGTTATTTAAAGACACTTCAAAAGACATTACAGTAAAAGTAATTGAACGGTATAAAAAGCAACATTCTTATGCGACAAATCCGCTATTAGATGCGGAAGAATGGAAACAGCTCCAAACTATTATGAAAGACGCTGGTGAATTACAAAAAGAAGTCCCACATGAAGCGCTCGTCAATACGAAAATTGCCGAAAGCGTTATTAAGAAATAGAGGCGAAGTGTATGAGTTTTTTACAAATACGTAACGTTTCTCACTGCTTTTTCGCAAAAGAGAACGCCAAACTAATTCTCGAAGATATGAGTTTACAAGTGGAAGAAGGAGAATTTATTTCTATACTCGGTCCAAGTGGTTGCGGCAAAACGACGCTTCTCTCGATTATCGCTGGGCTACTTGATCCAATTGAAGGTATCGTATTTTTAGATGGTGAACCAATTACAACAAAAAGTCCATCTATGGGTTATATGCTCCAGCAAGATTACTTGTTTCCGTGGAAAACAATTGAAGAAAATATTATGCTTGGACTTCATATTCGAAAGATTTATGATGAACGAACGAAAGAACATACTTTAAAGCTTTTAAAACAAGTCGGTTTGCATGATGTAGAACAGCAATATCCTCGTGAATTGTCCGGTGGTATGCGTCAACGCGCTGCACTCGTTCGAACATTAGCGACTGATCCAAAAATTTTATTGTTAGATGAACCATTTTCCGCTCTCGATTATCAAACAAAGTTAAAACTAGAGGATCTCGTCTTCACATTATTACGTAACTTTAAAAAAACATCTTTACTCGTGACACATGATATTGAAGAAGCAATTGCGATGAGTGATCGTATTTATTTACTACAAGCGAATCCTGGGAAAATTGCAAAAACGTTCGTCGTCCCAGAAAGTATTCGCTCCTTATCACCGTTAGAATCGCGCCATCACTACGACTTTCCAGCCCTTTTCCAAGACATATGGAAGGAGCTGGAGCGCCTTGGATAATATAAAACAGCTACATGAACAATTTCGAAAGAAAGAACGCAGGCGTGCATGGATTGCTCGCTCGCTACAACTTTTACTGCTCATTCTTTTCTTTGCATTATGGGAAATAGCTAGCAAAAACGAATGGATTGATCCTTTACTCTTTAGCTCTCCGTCGAGTATTTGGGATCTCTTTCTTAGCAAGTGGATTGACGGTTCGCTTTGGATTCATATATGGACGACGCTACTTGAAACAGGAGTAGGCTTCATTCTTGGAACAGTACTCGGGGCTATTATTGCCACGTTCCTTTGGTGGATACCACTTTTAGCTCGCGTTCTTGATCCATATCTCGTCGTCCTAAATGCAATGCCCAAAGTCGCACTCGGCCCTATTATCATTGTAATCTTCGGTCCTAATATTTCATCGTCTATTGCAATGGGCGTAATCATTTCCATCATCATTACCATTCTCGTTATTTACAGCGCATTTCAAGAAGTCGATTCTAACTATATAAAAGTAATGGACACATTTGGCGCAAATAAATGGCAATGCTATAAGCAAGTTATACTCCCCTCATCGTTCCCTGCAATTATTTCAACGCTAAAAGTGAACGTTGGATTATCATGGGTCGGTGTTATTTTCGGTGAGCTTCTCGTTTCTAAACAAGGACTTGGCTACTTAATTAGCTATGGATTCCAAGTCTTTAACTTCACACTCGTCTTACTGAGTGTGCTACTCACATGTGTTCTCGCAACACTGATGTATGTGTTTGTAGAAGCATTTGAAAAACTTCTAATCGGAAAACGAAAAAGAAGCTGACTCAAAACAATATGCTAGAGTCAGCTTCTTTCTTTTACCTTTTATCACACATTTTTGTTTCATTTGTAACATTTCCATCCGCAACCGTAACTGTATGGAAACAGTCTTTCACACGTACTGTAACGACATTATCTTTTCGATCTATTACATGATAATCGTTGAACTTTTTATTTAGTGCACTACGAATTTGCTCCCCTTCAAAAATCGGAAAACCGTGAGACATTACCCAAATGAGACCAGCAACAGCAAGAATCGTTTTCATACGTTTCATTACCTCCTCGAGAGTAAACTTATAGTCCCTACAACACGCGCATTATAATTGTGTCTAAATTGTGACATTTTTATACTAATTCTCTTTTATAGCACTAGTTCCTTCTTCTTTTTTAAAAAAGACAGAATTTTCAACTTTCTCAACATAAAAAACGTAAAGAACTAAAATTCTTCACGTTTTCTCTTGGCTAAAATATATCGGATACATAGCTCACATTCGTGTCCAATTGGTTACTCTATCGTTTTCGAAACATCATATAATCCAGCTAACACTTCCGCTCTCATTTTTACAAGCTCAGGGAACTGATAGAAAAACGCAATTTTTTTATATTTTAACTCCGTTCCTTCTTCCACCTTTTTTGAATCTTGTAAAATAAACGCTGTAAATGTATCTGCAATGTCTTCTGCTACATTTGTCGTCCCGTAAAGAGAAACAAACTCATTTTGTTTCTCTTTAAAAAATTCAATTTGAGCTTCTTCGCTTTCTTCCACTTTCTTTTCTGTCCACTCCTGCTCAATTGGTTTCCAGAACAAATTATGGAATTGATTTATATAAGAGCTCTCCTTCGCACATCCTTCTTGCAAGAAAAGAGATTTACATTTATTTTGGTATGATGAAATATCTTTTTCTTCTTCAAAAGCCTTTAAGTATTTTTCATTTACTGATATTTGTTTATGCCCGAGTGTTAATACGTGTGCTGTCTCATGTATTAATGTTTTCATCACTTGATCAATATTTACTGCAGAATCAAGCGTATCTAAACTAAGGGTCCACTCTTTCGGATACTCTACATTCGGGATAACGTGGGCGACAATTCCATCGTAACCATCTGTTACCATGTCAAACTCTTTTATGTCAGTGCGATACTTAGCTGGAATAAGAGTGCTATACATCTCCCATAATGATTGATGATACGCTTTATCTTGACGTTGTTTTAGTATCTCTTCTTTCGCTTCTTTATCTTCTGCGAACGCCTTATTCAATCGTTTCTGATCTAGTTTATCGAAATACGGATCTACAATTTCATCACCATCAATATAATAAGAAGCTAAAAAGAAATAATTTTCATCATCCTCTTTTTTCATTTCCGCTTCTTTCATATCATTACTTGAATTTCCTTCTAAAACATAATCCTCTAGTACTTCAAGTTCTGAAAGTCCATCTATTTTTTTATATACTTTTTGAAGCGTCTTATCACCTATTTGTGCACATTCTTCTGTCGTTTCGCACGCATCTTTTTTCTCTCTTTTTGAAGTTTGCTCCGACATATCACATCCAGCTACTAAGCCCGTTGAAATCATAAAACACACTAACTTGCCATACAGTTTTTTCATACGCCCCTCCATTATTCCATTCTACAAAAATATCATAATCATTTTTTAACGAATATGCGATAATTAATTATAAAAACTGTATGGAGGTTTCCCATGATTCGAGCAGTCTTATTTGACTTAGATGGAACACTATTAGATCGTCGCCAATCTCTAGAGCAATTTATTCGTGATCAATATAATCGTTTCGCCTTTCATTTGATAAACATAGAAAAATTCGAGTATTGCTCTCGTTTTCTCGAGCTCGATAATAATGGTTACACGTGGAAAGATAAGGTATATTCCACTCTCCTTTGCGAATACAACATTACCACTTTAACGCCAGAGCAACTGTTGCACGACTACATTACAAACTTCCGACATCATTGTATTCCTTTCCCAGACATGCATGAACTACTTCAACAATTAAAACAGCGAAACATTAAAATTGGTATAATTACAAACGGCTTTACTGAATTTCAAATGAGCAACCTTCGAGCATTAAACATACATACGTATACAAATACAATTCTCGTTTCAGAAGCGGAAGGAATCAAAAAACCTCATCCTGAAATTTTCGAACGTGCTTTACAAAAGCTGAATGTAAAAGCCGAAGAATGTCTTTACGTTGGAGATCATCCAGAAAACGACGCGCTCGGTTCTGAACAAGTAGGAATTCTTGGCGTTTGGAAGAGAGATTTATTTTGGGGTGACTTCGAGCATTCACGTGTGATAGATGATTTATTAGATGTTCTTTCATTTTTAGAGGTAGAGATAAAAACAAGGTAATAGTAAATAAATTATATAAGCGATTTACCGCCAAAAAGAGGAGGCCGTTATTTAAAAACGCCTCCTCTTCCTTTATTGTTCATAAACTGTAAACTGCGGTTTACTCGGATGATCTTTTACTAGTGCATCATCTGGAAACTTTGAAACTTTTTGATACAGAGAAATGTCGCCAATACAACCTGCTGTTAGTAGAACCCCTAAAAATGAGATCGCTTGAACATTCATCGCTAATCCAATTGCAATTGGTAAAATTCCAGTAGGCAAAAATGGCAACATTAAAACTTTCTTCATTTGCTTTACTGTAATTTCTTTTTTAGAATGAGCGTATGCTACACCTAATTTCCAATTGACACCCCATGTTAGTTCACTCCACGGAACACCTCCGATATAGCGAAATCCTATTAAATGTATCGCTTCATGTATACAAACGAGAACAATCATTCCAATAATTAAAAGAAACATAACGGGCAATGTAATTTCAACTTGAAACCCGCCTGAAAAAAGCGCATGTAAAAAACTAATTCCAATCGCTAGAGCTAATATTATAAAAAATGAATAGATATTTAATTTAACCATCGAAACAGTAACAGTCGTTTCTTTTCTTTTATCCATCTTCTCCTCCTAAAATGTAAATACATCTTTACAAAATTGTATAATATACCCAAATTATGTAAAGATATATTTACATTCTCGAACAAAAAAAGAAACCGGCCATTTTACTTCGTAAAACAGCCGATTTCTTCTATATGTTTCATCGTACGCGCTAATACATCGTCGCGCATAATAAAGCTAAATTTTCTATCAGTTTTAATGTTATCAGGAATGTCTTTTAATAAAACAGACCCTTTCGTTTCTTCGTAATGCGTATGTTCTTCTACCGCACTAATTGTTGCAAAATAAATGTTTTTAATGATTATTTTGTCTTTTCCAGATACTTTATATTGTCCTAAGTAAGTTAAATCCGAAACTATGCCGCCGGTTTCTTCATGAACTTCTCGAACCGCCGCTTCTTCCGGTGTTTCCCCTAGTTCTACTTTACCACCTGGAAATTCAAGACCGCGACGTAAATGATGCGTTAATAACCATTGATCCCCGTACCGGCATACAACCCAAACATGCTTTGGCTCAGGAGAAAATGGATAACGTTCAAACGATAATTGTACAGTGTTGTGGTAATAATCTTTAAATTTGTACATGCCATTACTCCCCTATTGATGGTTACAAGTTTTTCCTACCACAAATTGTAGCATATTCTCGCTTTTCTGCATAATATTATCCAATTACAATCCATTGATTATTCCCATTTGTGCGACTAATTCTTTCGTCTCATGATTTCCTAATTCGTAAATCATTTTATATGCTTTTTGTAGTTGTTCATCATATCGATCATTATTTGAATCGTGATGATATTCAACAAATGGAACGTGAGACCGTACAAATGAACCTAAATCCTCTACATATGCTTGATCAAAGTACGCTCTTAACTCCGTAATTTCCTCATCATTTGCGTAAACTTCAAAATTGTACGTATCTGCCGTCTTCACTTGTGAAATTTGACCATTACCTATTGATATATAATATGTTTTTTTCTTCTCCATGTAACACCCTTCTTTCATCCTTTTAGTTTCTATTGTTTTCATCAATTACAAAATTATGTAAAATAAAGAAAAGGAGGGATTTCATGTTCAAAATATTAATTATCGGTATTATAATCGTCCTAGTCATACTAGTACTCTCCGTCATGACGATTAATAAAGGCTATGCATACAAACATTCCGTTGATAAACCAGAAGATAATCCTTATACAAAAAATAATAAGGAGGATTCATAATATGCTTCGTGTACTTCGCATTGCAATCGCACTCACTGTGATCATAATGTCGATAATCGGGCTCTATACAGGTCAAAATAACTTTCTACCACTTTCACAATTTTTATTAGGAGCTCTCATGTTCCTCATTGCAATGGAACAAATAAAAAAGAAGGATTCAGGAACAGGATTCATTTGTATTGTTGCCGGTGCTTTCATTTGGATTGTTCTTATCATTAGCTATATAAAATAAAGGGGATACATGTATGCTAAAAGGATTGCGAATTACTTTTTCACTTATTGCTTTATGTATAGCAATCTATAGTTTCTTTACTAGTAATAGAGAAATTATGCCTTATATGTTCATCTTTTTAGGGATGATGGCTTTCGTTATTAGTATAGAGGAAATCTTAAAACAGCAAAAAGGTGGTAGTATACTTGCTCTGTTAGCAGGAGCTGGTGCTTTATTTCTTGGCTTCTCAGAAATATTTCGATAAATAGTCTCTTTAAAGGAGGTATACAATGCTAACTGGATTACGCTATTTTTTCATGCTTCTCACATTCTCTCTTTGCACTTATTCTCTTGCTACCGACAACTTCACACTTCTCCCATACATGCAATTTGCTCTCAGTTGTTTCTTTATTCTTCTAGGAATTAATGAACTGAAATCCGGAAGAAAATCAATGGGCATCTCGCATTTTTTCGTTTCTAGTCTTATGCTCTTCATTGTAATATCGAATTACTTTCACTAAAGATAACATGTAATTTCCAATCACCTACTGACCATTACCTCTCACTAATTTGGATTTTTTAAACAGTTAATAAATTGGAGGATACTATGCTAACAAACCTTCGAATCTTACTATCTGCTATTGCTTTTATTCTTGCTTTTTTTAGTCTTTTTACACGAATTTCTATTCTTTTCTCTTATGTATTTATCCTTTTAAGCATCACATTTATTCTTTCGGGAGTTGCTGAAATACAACAAAAGCAAAAACCGAAAGCTATCTTTTGTTTTATAGTTGGGATAATCACTTTCTTCGTTGGGATTTCTGACATACTTCCATAAAAAAGAAGAGCTTGTGTGCTCTTCTTTAACTCACTACTTTCAATCCAATAATCGTCCCCATAATCCCAACGATACAAATAATCCGAAAAGCGTTTTTAGGTTCTTGAAAAAATAAAATACCGACAACTGCTGCCCCGAGCGTTCCGATTCCAGTCCAAACTGCATATGCGATCGATAACTGAATTTCTTGAAGCGCCATCGTTAAAAATTGAAAACTAATAATAAAACCACCTATTAAAATAATATTATTCGTCCAACTATTATTTTTTGCTACTTTCTTTATCCCAATTACACCGACAATTTCAAAGAGCCCAGCTATAATTAAATAGATCCATGCCACTTTATTTCACCTCTTCCTTATTCCCACTAAATTTCAATCCGATAATAAATAGTGCCAATAAGCAAACGAGGAAAATTTTGATGAGCGAAAATGGTTCTTTGAAATATAAAATATCTACCAATATCGTTCCAACTGTACCAATTCCAGTAAATACTGAATATGCCGTACCAATTGGAATTTTTTTAGTTGCTTCAATTAGTAGTTGAAAGCTCACTAAAATTGCAATGAGTGTCAAAATACTCATTGAATTTGTTTTTAATCCTGTCGCCCAATATATTTCAATTAAGCCCCCAAATACTAAATACATCCACGCCCTATTTATGCTAATCTCCTTTTTCTTTTTCACTTCTTCTTTTATCTCTTCTCTTGTTTCTTGTTTCGAAGAATTACGCTTCTTTTTCGGAAAAAGAATGTAAGACATCGCCCATATAAAATGAATAATAAGCACTGATGTCCAGACACTTGTAATCGTATTAATCGTTTCATTTTTATAAAATCCAATTTGTTTATTTAAAATCCACTCTTTCATATGAAGGAAATAGGAACCGCTTGGCAACTCTTGAGCTGGTACAAGCCCTACTATAAAAATAAATAGAAGCTGTGCAAAAATGAAAATCCCCAGATGCTTATAAAAATATTGCCTCTCCATCCGCGCATGCTTAATTCCATATAGCTTCTCTTTTCCCGTGCCCGTCATTTACCCTCCTCCTTTTTTAAATAACAATCCATCATCTTTTCTAAATAATTCATCGTTTCTAAATCAAGTCCGTATACTCTTGCAATCTCTCCCTCTTCAGGTTTAATTAAATCCCAATACTTATTTATTAATTGTTCATCTTCATGAAATACGTGCATTGAAAAGGCCACTACCCTTTCCGCTAATTTTTGAATTTCCGGTGAATCTACTGGTTCATTTATACGCTGACGAATTTCTCTTAATACTTGTAACCATTCTTTTGTTCTTTCATCGTTTTCTTCAAGTGTTGGTAAATCCTCTATAACCTTCTGTTCTTCCTCCGTAAAATATTTTTGTCGGAAATTTTCTCTCTGCTCAATTCCCTGTACTGATTTTATGAATAACATTAAATCTTCTGTTTTAAGCTCTCCAGTTAATTCAATGGAATGAAATGCTGTATATAATAGTTTTTCTAAGTCCTGTAATCTTTTTACTTCCGCTTGTATTGTTTGAATTTCATTTTGAATTGCACTTTTCCATCTTTCTTCTGAATTCCCCTTTTCCTCTTTTAACACTTTTTTTATTTCCGAAAGCTTAAAACCAAGCTTTTTAAACGTTGTTATTTGTTGCAATGTAATTACATCATCTTTTGAATAGTAACGATATCCTGACTCAGCAACGTACGACGGTTTTAATAATCCAATTTCCTCATAATATCTAAGTGTTCTCGTCGTTACATTTGTTTCTTTTGAAATTTCACCAATGCTATACTTATCCATCGTTTCCTCCTCACGCCTTATTTATCTTCACTATAAACTTTGACGTATACGTTAAAGTCAATACTCCATTCACACAAAAAACTCCTGTTTTTCAAACAGGAGCTCTCATTAATATATTCACCTACTGCCTTTCATTTCTTAAAAATGCTCATAAGTGAAACTCATTGTTTTTCTATAAAACCTGTACTTTTCTCTTTTACAAATAAAAAAACTGCCTTTTCACAGGCAGTTTTTCTTTATCCAAATACTTTTTCAAGTTCGTCTTTATCTTGGCTTAACCAGAAGTTCATTAAGCGTTGTGCTCCTTCTAAATCGTGAAGCTTCGCTTGGCCACATTGTGTTTCGTTTGCAGCTGGAATTTCTGTAATTTGAACCGCATCTTTTAATGTTAGTTCTAATAAATCAATGATTTCACGAACTGTTGGTGTTCCGCTTACAACAAGATAATATCCTGTTTGGCAGCCCATTGGTGAAATATCGATAATATCAAAATGCGGATAACGATCAATATATTTACGTAAATTAAATGCTAATAAATGCTCTAACGTATGAATAACATCTGGTTTCATTGCTTGTTTATTCGGTTGGCAAAAACGAATATCGAATTTATTTACAATACCGTCACTACCTACGTTATGAACTCCGCAATGTCTTACATACGGTGCCTTTACAATCGTATGATCTAATTCAAAGCTTTCTACTGATGGCATACAACATCTCTCCCGCTTTTAATTTAATTCCGTTATATCCAATATGATATAACGGAAATGCACATTAGTAAAGTATTATGTACAGTCGTGCTATAATACTTTAAGAATATGCTGAAAAGGAGACCATTATGAAACAGATTTTCATTGGAATTATACGCTTTTATCAAAAATTTATTTCGCCGATGACACCGCCAACGTGCCGCTTTTATCCGACTTGTTCTCATTACGGATTAGAGGCGTTTCAAAAGCATGGTGCATTGAAAGGTTTTTGGCTTACTTGTAAGCGTATATTAAAATGTCACCCTTTCCACCCGGGAGGATTTGATCCTGTCCCAGATAAAAAGGATGACAAAGTAAATTCTTAATTGTCGTAACCATTCACAACTAAATCTAATTTTCCTGTATCAGGATCTATAACAAGACCGTGAACAGGTACTTCTTCTGGAAGTAATGGATGATTGCGAAGTATTGATACACTATGTTCTACACTTTCTTCAACACTAGAGAACCCTTGTAGGAATCTTTCTAAATCGATTCCAGAATAACGAAGTGTATCTAATTTCTCATCTGTTACACCGCGCTCTTTCATCTTCTCAATTGTACTGCTTGCTTGAATTTTTGCCATACCACAATCATGATGACCAACTACACAAACTTCATCGGCACCAAGTTCGTATACAGCAACTAAAATACTACGCATAATACTTCCGAATGGATGGGAAATAACAGCGCCTGCTACTTTAATAATTTTCACATCACCGTTACGCATATTCATCGCTTTCGGTAATAATTCAACAAGACGAGTATCCATACAAGAGATAATTACCATTTTTTTATTTGGAAATTTTCCTGTTTCATACTCTTCGTATTTTTTCTCTTCAACGAATTTTTCATTGTATTGTAAAATCTCTTCTAATGACTTCATAGTACAGAACCCTCTTTTCTCTCATTTACATTACATATGTAGTGTACCAAAATTTGAAAAACTCAAAAAGGATATTGCTTTATAGTAAAAATGAGATATTTTCAGATAACCGACATAATTCTTTCAAAATATACACACACCTTTGTAACAAGTCTCACATACTTTAAACGTATTTTCACTATAAACTGATTGTAGATAATGTAAAAAAGGAGTGAATATTTATTATGTCCGACGTTCTGTTACTAAGTCGTTTTCAATTTGCAATTACTATTTTTTATCACTTTTTATTTGTACCTTTAACAATCGGACTTGTTATTTTAGTAGCATGTATGGAAACTCAATACGCCCGCACATTGAATCCAACATACCGCAAAATGGCAAATTTCTGGGGTAAATTATTTACAATTAACTTCGTAATGGGGATTATAACCGGGATTACGATGGAATTCCAATTTGGAACAAACTGGTCTGAGTACTCCAAATATATGGGAGATATTTTCGGATCCCCTCTCGCAATCGAAGCACTCGTTGCCTTCTTCTTAGAATCTACGTTCATGGGAATATGGTTATTCGGTAAAGACAAAATTTCACCAAAGTTCCGTGCCTTCTGTATGTGGATGGTTGCACTTGGAACAAATATTTCCGCACTTTGGATTATTACAGCAAACGGCTTTATGCAAAATCCTGTTGGCTATGTAGTACGTAACGGCCGCGCTGAATTAAATGATTTCTGGGCACTTGTTACAAATCCATATGCTTGGAACATGTTCTTCCATACTGTAATTAGTTGTTATATCGTTGGTGCTTTCTTCGTTATGGCCATTAGTGCCTATCACTTGCTACGTAAAAACGAAGTGGAATTCTTCAAAAAATCATTTAAGTTTGGTTTAATGTTAGGCTTATTCGCCGCAACTATTACACCGTTTATGGGACATCAATCTGGTGTATCGGCAGCTAAATATCAACCTGCTAAAGGAGCTGCGATGGAAGCAGTTTGGGAAACTGGAAAAGGACAAGGTTTCTCAATCATTCAAATTCCTGATGTGAAAAATGAAAAGAACTTTGAACTACTTACAATTCCAAAACTCGGAAGTTTCTTCTATACAAACTCATTTGATGGAGAAATTGTTGGTTTAAAAGATATTCCGAAAGAAGATCGTCCAAACGTTAACCTTGTGTACTATAGCTTCCGCTTAATGGTCGCACTTGGCATGTTCTTTATGGCATTAACTTGGTTCGGTTTCTATTTAAACCGAAAAGGAAAACTAGAAAACTCAAAACGTTATTTAAAAATTACAATGTGGTCTGTCTTACTTCCGTACATTGCGATTAACGCTGGCTGGATTGTCGCTGAAGTAGGTCGTCAACCATGGACAGTTTATAAACTAATGCGTACAGCAGAATCTGTATCACCTATATCAGTTCCACAAATTTGGTTCTCATTAATTAGTTTAATATTGTTCTACACTTTACTTTTAATTGCAGATGTATACTTAATGCTGAAGTTCGCAAAAAAAGGACCAGCTGCATTAGAAGAGCCTGCTACTGAAGGAGGTACAGCTCATGTCTCATGATATGCTTGCAATCATCTGGTTCGGTTTATGGGGCGTAATTTGGACAGTTTACTTCATTCTTGATGGCTACGCACTCGGTAACGGAATGATTTTCCCATTCGTTGCGAAAGACCGACAAGAACGAAATCAATTACAAGAAGCAATTGGTCCATTTTGGGGTGGTAATGAAGTATGGTTAATTACAGCTGGTGGCGCAACATTTGCTGCCTTTCCAATCACATATGCAAATATGTTTAGTTACCTATACACACCACTATTTTTAGTATTACTTGCACTATTTGCTCGTGCTGCTGGACTTGAATTTATGCATAAAGATGATTCACCAATTTGGCAAAAAACTTGTAAATGGGCATTTACAATTGGTAGTTTCCTAATCGCTTTTTTATTCGGTGTTACATTCGCTAACCTATATTACGGACTACAAATCGGAAAAAATGGCTATGAAGGAAATTTACTTAGCTTACTAAACCATTACGGTATTTTAGGTGGTCTGTTCTTCACTGCTATATTCGTCGTATCTGGTGCTCTTTGGGTTATGATTAAAACGACTGGTGAAGTATCCGATCGTGCTTATAAAATCGCAAGACCATTTTCAATGGCAGCTGCTATCATTTTAGCTATCTTCTATGTAGCAACTGCAAATCGCACAAACTTATTCCAAAACTTTACGGAATATCCGGTACTATTTATTCTTCCAGTACTTGCAATGTTAATGAGTGTACTCGCACTTATTATGGTGTACAAACATAAAATCGGCCTCGCCTTTACATTTGTTTGCTTAACAATCGCAATGTTTATGACAACTGGCTTTGCAGGTATGTTCCCAAGAATGTTACCTTCTCGCATTAACGACGCCTATAGTACAACGTTATACAACGCAGCTGGTAGCCAATTAAACTTAAAAATTATGTTCTTCGTTGCAATAGTTATGGTACCAATTGTTATTGGCTATCAACTTTGGAGCTACAGTATTTTTAAAAATAAAATCCATAAAGACTCTGCTAAAGGATATCACTAAGATAAAAAGACACTTCGTTTGAAGTGTCTTTTTTACGTATGATTTTCGATAAAGTGAAACTATAATCAGTGGGGATTTTGTTCATCCCCACTGATTATTAGCCCACACCAATCGGACATTTCCGGGCAGTTGATTCCCTACCTAAATACTCAGCACAAGCCGATCTGTGAGGTGGGAGTCTTACTGCCCGTAAATAGCAGGATAAGATGTTATACTTTCAATCTAACAACTATGATACAGAAGAATCACAAACAGCTCACAACTAAATTGTATCATAGGGCAAATTCATCATTTTATGCAATTTTACATATTGCACTATAAGGTAAATTGTATCTCTTGGTCATTTACATCATTATCCCTTACATCTGCTGTACTAATCCCGCTAAATGTTCTCACATTTAATCCAGTGTTCGATGATCCCGATCCATTATAAGCTTTCGTCTTTTCAATCGGTTGCACGTTATATTTATCCCCTAAATTAATCGTCCCATTGCAGTTTTCAATAATAACACCTTCAACAACTGCCGGCATATTGTCACCTACTTTCATTTCCTTACTTTCATTTTATGAAAATCGCCTATAAAAATAGCATGTTTCAATAAGAAAAAGCACTCAAAATGAGTGCTTTTTCTCTAAGCATGAATGGCAAGTTTGGAGACAGTTGACTTCTTCAAAATTTTATTAGGGGTAATATTTTGAAAAAGAAAGCCTTTCATATTTAACTTAACACCACTGGAATATATAGTAAATTGATAATGTTTATACGGAAGATTGCTAATGTTTAGTATAGATAGTTTCCACTATGTTAACAGTAAAAACTCATCTCCACTAAACAATAAAAAGTGCCCTCAAAGAAGACACTTTTCATAAACAGACACTATAAAACAGAATTATTTATCCCGCATTAACGGGCAGTAAGACCCCCACCTCAAAATTCAGCGAAAGAAAAAAAGTTAGGTGGGGGATCAACTGCCTGTAAATGCCCGATTGGTTCAACTAATAATCAGCTGGGGATGAATCCCCCACTGATTAAAGTTTCACTTTATTGTTATACGATTGTTAGATACAAAAAATTGAGGGAAATGCTTGTACAAAATTCTGCTTTATAAAGTCTGTCTACAACTTATATTTTAATCCTCTTCATTTTAAAATAAATATAATATGCACAATTACATACAAAAAAGAAAAGACACTCTACCGAGTGCCTTTTCAACCACTTTACTTTTAATATATCGCCTTACATACATTTTAACATATGTATCTATATAATTTATTGAGAAAATTCAAAATCCTTTTTCTTTCATTTTCACTTATGAAATCATGTAATATAAAAGATATGTCAAATTCTTATACAAGTTGAGGTGTACTATATTTATGCTGTATTTTGGAATTATTCCTCTTATATTGTTTATTATTTTTCTTATCTCTTATTTAAAAGATCCGCGAAAAATCATAAACGGCTTTTTATTTAATGCCTTTATCTGTTTTTTCCTTCTTTTTTGCGTAATCGCATCTTTGAACTCAGATAGTGCTGTCTTGCGTTACATTATATTTTTACCTTTTTTAGCACTCCTCATTATGCTTCCTTTCGGTATTATCGCTTTAATGTTTGGATTATTTCTTAATGCAAGAATTTTAATGAAGCGAGAAGGAAGACGGTTCACTAACTGTTTAACGCTCCTTGCTGCATTAGGGATGTTATTCTTTATGTTACTCCCTATTATAAATCCAGCAAGTTTGGTCTCATCACATTTAGAGCCTATTTTTGCAGGTATTTCTCTTATAAGCATATATTTCTTTATACACTTATCTAACTTTTTAAGTGCTTATTTTCTATACCAATTCAACAGACCAAGACGTAATCAAGATTTCATCATCGTTCTCGGTAGTGGCTTAATTAATGATAAAGTACCACCTTTACTTGCAAGCCGCATTAATAAAGCTATCGACTTTTATTGGAAACAAGCAGCTGTGAATACCCCACCAACAATTATTTTCTCTGGTGGACAAGGTCCAGATGAAGGGCTTCCTGAAGCAGAAGCGATGCAAAATTATGCGGTTGAAAAAGGAATTCCTCTTGAACATACAGTGCAAGAAAATCGTTCTGTAAACACATATCAAAATATGTCGTTCTCTAAAGAAATTATGGATTCTTTAAAACCTGAAGGTAAGTATAGAAGTATTTTTACAACGAATAATTTCCACCTTTTCCGCGCTGGTATATATGCAAGACAAGCTGGCCTAAATAGCCAAGGAATTGGATCAAAAACCGCATTTTATTACTGGCCTAATGCAATGATTCGTGAATACGTTGCGATTGTCGTAATGGGACGTAAACGTCATATGAAGTTTTGCGGAGCTATTTTAGGATTCGCTTTATTCGTGTCAGTACTTAGCTTTATATTTTCTTAATAGCATCCCATCCTTTGAAAGGATGGGATTTCTTATACTCATTTCAAAAATATTTTAAAGATAATATGGCGATAATATTCCCTCCATACATCCATTAAAGGAGAATTTTTTCAAATTAAATGTTAAAATGAAATTTAGGTGTGAATGATGTAACAAACAAGAAACTAGTTTGAAACGAGGAAATTATATGGAGAAAACTATCAAAAACAAGCCCAATAAGCTAAAAATCGCTTCAAAAGCTTTGATGATTATTATTGGGGCATTTATTACAGCGTACGGATTAGAAGCTGTCTTAATTCCAAATAACGTATCCGACGGTGGTGTAACTGGTTTAAGTATCGTTAGTTCAAGATTATTTGGATTGCCATTAGGGGCTCTAATCGCAGTTATTAACATTCCTTTCGTTTGGTTAGGATATAAGCAAATCGGTAAAAGCTTTGCAATTTATTCCATTATCGGGATTGCTTCATTAGCAATAGGTACCGTTGTCATGCACGGAATACCAACTATTATTGAAGGCGATACATTATTAGTTACAGTTGTTGGTGGTATTATTATCGGTTTTGGTATGGGACTAGCATTACGTAACGGCGGAGCATTAGATGGAATCGATATGCTAGCTGTATTACTTTCTCGCAAGTTACCTTTTGGAACGAGTGACCTTATTTTATTCTTAAACATGTTCGTGTTTATTTTCGTATCAACAGTATTCGGTCTTCAAGGAGCTATTCTTTCGGCAATTGCTTACTTTATTGCTTCGAAAGTGATTCATATCGTTGAAGTTGGTTTAAGTGGTTCGAAAACATTTAAAATTATCACCAAAGAGCCTGAATTAATGGTAGAAACAATTCGCGATCGTTTAGGCCGAAGCGCAACGTATAACGAAGTATACGGTGGTTATTCAAGAGAGAAATTCAAAGAAATTTCTTGTGTAATTAACCGTTTAGAAGAAAGTAAAATGAAAGATCTTATTAATGAAATCGATCCAAATGCCTTTATTACAGTTTATGACGTAGCAGAAGTAAAAGGCGGTAATTTCAAGAAACGTGATATTCATTAATCGTTATGAAAAACGAGGCTGTGCCAACATTTTGGCACAGCCTCGTTTTATTATTAAGTTGCTATCGTTGTCAGTTTTTGTCGGTAAGTCGATATATTTCAATAATCGCTGATATATTTTGAGTTGCGGTCGATATATTCCAATAAGCGCTGATATATTTTTACTCGCCCCACCGGCTCCCTCGTTTAATCCACTCTACATACTTTTGAAAAACCGGCACTTCTTGTTGAAAACGAAGCGGAACATATAGAAAAAGAGTACATGTACATAGTATCCATAGAATACCTACTACAAAGTGAAATTTCATCGTTGTGCTAATAAACAAACTGAGGAATAAGACGAGGAACATAATCAAACTAAACCTTTTATATATAGTCATAATAATCTCCTCCTTATAACTTAATTGTACCAGCTACAAGGAATTAATTTCCATAATAAAAAGACCGAAAAGCAAATTCTACTTTTCGATCTTTTTAACTATCTTCGCTTCGTAATTTTTCCTGAACCACCGACCCTCGTTTTCGGAGGAGATGTATTCCTTGGCGGGGTTTTAATAGATGATTTCGGCTTCACATCTGATCCGCTTGAACCACCTGGTGTTTTTGTAATTTTCCCTTTGCTTCCGGTAGAAGGTGGAGGCGTCGTATTATTTCCTTTTTCAGTAATACTTCCCTTATCACCTACTGATGACTTCGAATCTACATTATCGCCTCGCTTAATGATAGATCCTTTCCCTTCCTTCGTAATTGGAGGCGGGGTTTTCTTTTCTTCTTTCGTAGGTGGCCTTTCCGGAATAACTGGTTTATGATTTTGTCTGTCATTATATCCTCGATAATCACCAGATGATGATTTTTTTGAACCGAATATATCGTTTAATATACTCCCCATAATATACCCTTGCAAGAAGGATGGTTGGTAATTTTGACGGACAAACTCTTTATTACTTATTTCAATTAACGTATCAGACGGTTTCTCTTTATCCTTTTGCAGATTATAAATCTTATCAGAATAAACGAGGAACATTTGATTTTCGTCTTCTTTAGATGCTTGCTTCGGTTCTCTTTCATTAATGAGTTCCTTTGCTACTTCAGGAACAGACCGATTGGCGGCCCTATACACGTAAGATTCTTGTTTACCTTCCTTTGCAACAGACTCGAGTGGATAACGGTCTTGAATCGACTTCGTCTGCCCGCCTTGACAGCCTGATAAAGCATAACCGGCAACAACAAGTAAAATAACGATAGCAAGTATAGGGATCACGAACGATTTAATCATGGTAAACAATCGGTTTGACATGATTACGCCCCCTTACGTTGCTCTTATAATTTGTACATCTGCAGGAATGATTGCTTCTCCCTCATACATCATTGTGCGACCATTTTGCCATTCAATACGTAATAATTTTCGGTTATCAGATTGAAATTCCCATACGTACTGTTCTTCTGAAGCAGAGAATGGTGTTTTTCCCATTACAACAACACGTCCGTTATATTGCTCTTCCATATGGTACTCGGTATCATCCATTTCAATTGTCGTCGGAACTTCATCAATTGAATCTAAACGACCATCAATTGGTGTATATAATTTGTAATACGTATTTTCACGATCTTCAATTTTCAAATAACGAATATCTTTCCCATCTTGCAGTGTTAAAACAATCTCCTTACGAGAATGCATGCTCGTTTTTCCAGTTAATTCGTACATAACTAATGAAACTTCAATCATATCGCCAGGAGCTAATGTCAAAAGACTCTTTTCCGGCTTCGGCGGCTCTGGACTTTTCATTATATTTTTAATTCGTTTAAATAAGCTCACAATCTACCCCTCCTTTTCTCTTTATAAACAAGCACCTAAAATAAGTGCACCAACAATATGTAATGATCCAGCTAACATCGCATGCGCAACACTGCCTTCTTTCGTACCTTCTTCTAAATCCAAACCAGACATTTTCTTTAACACAAACTCAATAAACATTTCTACCACTAGTAAAATAACGAAAGAAACTGCTGAAGCAAGTAGTGCTTGCCATAAGTCATTCGCTTTCGTTATTGATTGAGATAAAATGTACCCTTGTGCGAATAATTTCATGACGAAACGAGTTGTTACAGCTGTATTCCCATTTTTTATTTCTTTTAAATCATTGTATTTTGTAAAAATTGAATCAACCCACATAATTGCAAATAAAAGTACTGCACTCGCTCCAGTCCATACGAGCATGGCTACTACATTCATCCATGTCATTGCAAAACCTCCTCTAAATATAAAGTGAAACTTTAATCGGTGGGGCGTTTTCCATCCCCTACTGATTATTAGCTCCCACCAGCCTCTCTGCTTTCACGAAATGTTGGGGCGGGAGTCTTACTACCGGCAAATAGCGGGGTAATAGAAAACCGACATGAATTTGTTTAGACATGTCGGTTCATTTGTCTCTATTCTATATTATTTCTCATACTGCTTCATAATACGAGCTAATTCATCGTCAACAGCAGAATTTTTGTTTAAGCTTGCGAATTCATCATCTAATGACTTTTCTTTTTTGTAAACTTCACCGCTTGCTTCTGCTTCAGCTTCTAATTGAAGAGCTTTCTCTTCCATACGGCTTAAACCAGCTTTTGCTGAATTTGAATCAAACCCAGACATCGCCTGATTAATATTCTTTTGTGCTTTCGCTGCATTTACACGTGCTACAAGTGTTTCACGTTTATTTTTCAGCTCTGTTAATTGCTTACGCATTTCTTCTAACTTCGCACGAAGATTATCAGCAGCTGCTTTATTTTGCTCATAGCTTGCTTTATACTCATTCATTTTTTGCTCTGCATTTTGTTTTTCTTCTAGTGCACGGCGCGCAAGATCTAAGTTACTAGCTTGAACAGCCATATGAGCTTGATCTTCACGCTTTTTCACAAGTGCTTCTTGTTCTTCAAATAATAATTTAAACTTTTTCTCAAGCGCGATTTGAGCTGCTACACTTTTCTCAGCTTCTTGTACATCCGCTTGCATATCGCGTAAATATTGATCCGTCATCTTAACTGGATCTTCCGCTTTTTCAATTAATGAATACACATTTGACATTGTTAAATCTCGTAATCGTTTAAATACAGACATCCAAATTCCTCCTATGATATACCTCATATTTCAAATTCACTACTTGGAAAACTTAAAAATCTCCCTTTACAGTAAAGAATATTCATTTTTACAGCCTATGTGTTTATTATAACAAAACTAATATGTCCTTACATGTTATTTCCAAAATATAACCAATATAATATGACATTCCAGATATAACATTGTATTCCTAATATATTATATTACCAATATATTATAATTAAAACCATCAAAAATTGACTTATTTTTATTTACTTTCACTAAATTACATTATTGTAATGTTACTGTAAGCTAACTCGATAGTTACATTCCGATATTTCTTATACACTAATACCAGAAGCAACAAACAAGCTTCTCAAACTGTAAGAACTAATACAAAAACTGTATTTACTATAAAACATATGACAAGGAGAAATCATCATGAAAAAATTAGTAGGAATCGGATTAGCAGCAGCAATTTCATTCGGAGCATTATCAGGTTGTTCTTTATTAGGAGAAAAGGCAAACGGCTTTGTATTGTACGGATCAGAAGAGCAAGTAACACAAATTGCAGATAAAAACAAAAAAGAAGTGAAAGAAAAAGACTTCTATAAAATGAAACTTACAACGTTAGAAGATAAAAAAGTTCTTGTAATGGATAAAAAAACTGGTGAAGAACTAGTGAAGAAAGAGTTACTTAGCAAAGTGGATGCAAAAGACGACACGAAACCACTTGATAAATTACCAGCTGTAACAACAGAACAAGGTGTATTATTCGCAAAAAACAAAGTTGAAAATGCTAAAATCGATGGCGCGAAATTAAAATATGAAGGCAACATAATTATCGGAAGTGGCCGTGCATATGCAGATATGTTCGCGATTGTTGATGATGCAACTTACAACAATGTAAAAGGTGAAGAAAAATCGGTGGGTGTATTAAAATTTGATAAGGACCCGAGTAAAGAATTCCCTGGCAAAAATGGTGTAGAAACATCACAACTTGTAAAAATTAAAAAGTAAGAAAAAAGCTTTGCGAGATTCGCAAAGCTTTTTTTCTACTTGTGAGCGATTTGCTCCATATCCGGACTACAAGTTTGCGACTGGCATGACTTATTTAAAGAACATGCTGCGCATTTTCCTTTTTTACTTCTTTTTACGAAATTAACTAACGTATATGCTGCATAACCAAAAATGATAGCTCCAATTATAATATTGACCATCATCATACATCTCCTTTTAGAATCCGAGTAAAGATCCAACTTGGTATATAATAAGCGTTAATACATAAGCAACTACGAGCGGATAAACGACTGAGAAAATCGTCCATTTCGCTGATCCTGTTTCACGTTTAATAACAGCTACTGTCGCTAAGCACGGAACGTATAATAAAATAAAGAACATAAATGCATACGCTGATAATGCTGTATAATGTGCTCCCATTACGTTTCCAAGCACATCTTCTTTAACCGCATAAATAATCGCCATTGTAGAAACGACAACTTCTTTCGCTAAAAATCCTGTTAAAAGGGATGCTGCAGCTTGCCACGTTCCAAAGCCTAGCGGTGCAAATAGCGGTGCGATAAATCCACCAATCATCGCTAAGTAACTGTCTCCCATATCAACACCAAATCCTGATGGACCTGCATAATTTAATAGCCAAATGACAACCGAACCACCAAAGATGAATGTACCAGCTTTACGAACAAACCCTTTCCCTTTTTCCCATGTGCTAAGCCATAACGTTTTCGCTTGTGGCACGCGGTAAGGCGGTAGTTCAATGACGAAAATAGATTTTTCCGCTTTTAAAATAGTAAGAGACATTATTTTTGTAACTAATAACGCAAGGACAATCCCTGCAACGTATAAAGAGAACACAACAGTTGCCTGACTATGAGGGAAGAACACTCCCGCAAATAATGCATATACAGGTAAACGTGCTGAACAAGACATAAATGGTGTTACTAAAATTGTAAGTAAACGCTCTTTCTCCTGTTCAATCGTTCTCGCTGCCATAATACCTGGAACGTTACAGCCAAAACCGATAATCATCGGAATAAAGGCTTTTCCATTTAAACCGAAGAACTCCATAATTCTATCCATAACAACTGCAATTCGCGCCATATACCCTGAGTCTTCTAATAATGAAATGAAAAAGAATAGTGCAAAGATTTGTGGAACGAATACTAACACAGCACCAACACCGGCAATAATACCTTCTGTAACAAGCGCTTGAATAAAATCAGAAGCTCCAATACTTGTAAGTCCAGCCGTCACCCAATCCGTAAGCTGGCCACCAAAAAACTCATCTAACATATCCGATAAAGGTGTACCAATCCAAGTAAACGTAACCTGAAAAATAAAAAACATAACTGCTAAAAAGATTGGAAGTCCTAAAATTTTATGTGTAATTAATCTATCAATTTTTTCTGAAAAAGGAATTTTTCCTTCTTTCTCATGCTTCATAACATTTGTTTTTAACTTTTCAATATACGCTTCACGAGTTTTGTAAATGTGCTCTTCTAACGTACAATCAAGTTTTCCTTCTAAGCGAGATCGAATGGCTATGAGTTCCTTATAAATTGGTAATGCTTTTATTTCTTTTTCTACTACTTCGTTATTGCTTAAAAATTGAAGTGCTAACCATCTCGGATGCTCGTAATTCACTGTCTCTAAAAGAGCAATTACTTCTCCAATTCCTTCATCCATTTGTACACCATATGAAATAAGGAATGGCTTTTTCTCTTTTTTGTCATTTTCTTTAAGAGTCGTAAGCAGTTCTTCACAGCCTTTTCCACTTCTTGCAACGACAGGCACAACTGTTACACCTAATAGTTCTGATAATCGTTTTACATCAATTACAATTCCTCTTTGCTTCGCCACATCAACCATGTTTAAACCAATTGAGACTGGCTTACCAAATTCAAGTAACTGCAACGTTAAATGCATATTTCTTTCAAACTGCGAGGAATCTACGATATTTAACATATGATTAAATTCTTCTGTTAATAGAAAGTTTGTTACAACACCTTCATCACGTGAAACTGGATTTAAATCATAAACACCTGGTAAATCAATTAATGTTCCTTGTCTATCTTTTAATTTACCAACCTTCTTTTCTACTGTTACACCGCTCCAGTTTCCTACATATTCATAAGAACCAGTAAGTGCATTAAATAATGATGTCTTCCCTGTATTCGGATTCCCTAGCAAAGCTACCTTATTCACGCTAATTCCACCTTTATCATTTTCGCGTCACAATGACGAATACTAATTAACTGTCCACGACACTCCAATGTACAAGGACCTTTAAACATCGCTTTCTGTTTCAGGCGAAGTTCGCTTCCTTCAGCAAGACCGAAAGCAGCTAGTCTACGCTTTAATAGCTGATCTAAAGACTGAATACTTTTTACTAACACTTTCTCTCCAATTTTAATATCTACTAAGCTCATAACCTTCCCCCTCAGAAGAGAATGATAATTATTTTCAAAAAAATTATACCACACCCAATTTCTCTTGTACTATACCCTTTTGCTTCATATTTATTAACATTTCGCTACAATTGTATTTCAATTATTGTCATACTGTATTCGTTTGCCATTCTCATCCATTTCGCTTACAATAAACAATAGCAAATAAAGAATCTCGTTATCACTGGGGGAGCCATGCCGCTGAGAGGGAACACTTCGTTCCGACCCTTCGAACCTGTTAGTTAATGCTAACGCAGGGATTGTGCAAACGTCCGAAATACATACCTCATTTTTATTTACGTATTTCGTATCCTCCTATGATATCTATTCTTTTTTGTACAACTTGGATTTAGGGGGAGACAACATGCGTAACACTAATTTACAAGCGATGATCGAATCTGCTATTCTTGCAGCCTTCGCCATGGTCATCGACATTTTACCATTATCAATTAAACTTCCAACAGGCGGTTCTATCTCATTCGCTATGATTCCTATTTTTATTATTGCTTACCGCTGGGGCTTTAAATCAGCTTTCTTAGGTGGTTTAGTTTGGGGACTGTTACAAATTGTCGTAGGTGATGCCTACATTTTAACACCAGTTCAAGCATTCATTGAGTACTTCATTGCCTTTGCTTTTATCGGATTTGCCGGGTTATTCTATCGTCCAATTCAAAATGCACTTTTAGCATCTAATGCGAATGGCAACGAACAATCAAACTTAAGTAGCCATAAAGATAAACCTTCATCAAAACAAAACCAAGGAAAGAAAGTAATTGGATTCATTATCGTTGCTACATTTATCGGTAGTCTAGCTCGTTACTTCTGTCACTTTATTGCCGGTATTATTTTCTGGGGACAATATGCACCGAAAGGTCAATCAGCTGTGCTATATTCATTAATCGTAAATGGCAGCACAATGCTTGGTTCTTTTATTCTATGTACAGTTTTACTTATATTTTTATTTATCACTTCACCACGCTTATTCAAAAGCATCAATGCTTATCAAATAAATGCAAACAAAAAGGGCGCTTAACTAGCGCCCTTTTTTATATCAAAATTCTCAATGAGTAATATCGATAATAAATACAATAAATGCACAAAGAAAAATAAATACCATCACACCTAGTAAATTGCTATTCATGGCTAATCTACTCCTTACATAACCTCTTTTTCTAACAAGATTATATCTCTTAAAAATAAAGATTAGGTAAAGATAATATGAAAATAACTTAAAAAAAAGCGTAGCATGTATGATCTACGCTTTTTTCAGTAAGTAGAAGTAAAATAACACACCATCTTCTGTATTCTTTACCCCATATTCAGCATCGTGCAGTTCTAAAATATTCTTTGAAATAGCAAGCCCAAGCCCTGTTCCACCTTGTGAACGATGACGTGCTGCATCCACGCGATAAAAACGATCCCAAATTTTATCTAATTGCTCTTCTTCAATATGAGTACCTTTATTTTCAATACACACTTTTATACGATTTTTCTCATCTATTGTAGAAATAATAATATCCTCTTTATTCGGTGTATAACGTATGGCATTCGTAATGAAGTTCACGATGACTTGTTCAATCCGGCCTTGATTTGCGACTACTTCAAATGGACCTATATTTTTATGAACACGAAGTTCTTTTTTCTCTATTTCTACAGAAAGGTGTTCACATATATCTTCAATTACTGTATCGATATAAAATGAATCCATTTTCATTTTATATGTACCTGACTCAAATTTAGCTAACTCAAGCATATCTAAAATTAACGTATCCATTTTATCTACTTCTCGTTCCATCGCTTGAAAATAGTACTCTTTTTTATGTTCAGCTACCCCATCCTTTAAAATAGAAATACAGCTTTTCATAATACTTAACGGTGTTTTTAATTCATGTGAAACACCAGAAATGAATTCCTTCCGCGTCTTTTCTAGCTTTCTTTCCTTTTCAATATCTTGTTCTAGCTGTCCAATATGCGAATGGAGTTTATTCGATAGCGTATTAATATTTTTCGATAAATCACCAATTTCATCTTTTGAAGTAATTGGTATTTTTTCTGTGAAATCTAAATGCGCTATTTTTTTCGTTGTATCATTTATTTTTAGTAGCGGTTTTGCAATTTGTTTCGAGTAATAAAACGAAGCTAGAAAAACCAAAACGACTACAAATGCAATAATGTAAATGTAATAATCTTGTACCATTTGTACAGCCTCATCTACTGGTTGTAAAGAAGCCATCGCATATATATATGCTACTGATCCATCTTTTTCTTTTATTGGCTTAATTAATAATTTATACTTTATATCATTCTTTTCAAAATCCATTGTCTCTATTGTATATCGTATTTTATTGCTTTCTTTTAATAATAAATCAGTTTGAAATTCTTTTATATTATCCAAAAATAAATTATTTTTATAAATTGGATTTACGGGAACTGTTCCATCAGAAGGCTGCACTTTCGTAATTGTCCCATTTATATTGAAATCGGAATTTTGAGCAACCCTCTTCTTCTCCAAATCACTCAAATTCCCAGCAACTTTTTTTCTTTCCTCATCGATTAAATCTTGTGCTACTTTTGGCTTTTCCTCACTTGCCTTAAGTTCCCTTTCAGCTAACTTCTTACTTAGTGGTTTATTAGCCCAACTCAAACTCCCCTCTGCTGACTGTAAATATGATGTGATGAAACTGTCATTTCTTAGCAAACCACTAAAATAAACCTTTTTTCCTACCAAACTAGGTAGTATCCTACTTTCAATCTCATCTATATTCATGAGGTTATACAGAGGAATAGTGATTGTTTTTTGTCCAAATTGTTTCTCTGCCCAACGCTCTAAAGTAATCTCCACATAAAAATCATCCGCATGTTTTAAATTTCCATTCTGATCTAATGTTGTAATCCACGTGTTATTTTCTCTTAAAAATTCTTGCTCCAGCTTCTGGATTCCATCTGCACTTCCTGCATAATTTAAATAGTTCTTTTCAAAAGAATTTAAATTCACTTTAATATCTTCCACTTTTCGATTTGCATAATATTGTTTGAAAAATATCGTTTGTCCAATAAAAATCGTCGCTAAAATCAACATACATAATGCTGTTGTGAGAGTAAATAATTTTAGTACAATCCCTTTTCTCATACATTCCCCTCAAACTTATATCCAGTTCGCACTACAGTTGTAATGTACTTTGCTTTCTCTCCTAATTTATTTCTTAAATTACGAATATGGCTATTAACCGTTCGATCATCACCAGCAAATTCATATCCCCAAATTCTTGAAATTAATTGTTCCCTTGTTAGTACAATTCCTTGGTTTTTCATGAAATACACCAATATTTCAAACTCCGTATGCGTTAAACTAACATCTACCTCATCAACAGTAACAGTACGTGATGGAAAATGAACGTGGATACCATGAATTGATAACGTATCATCTTCATTCTCTAAAGGTTTCTTCGATGCTTTTCTACTTTCTAATAATCGTTTCGCTCTTGCTAATAAAATTGGTGGACTGTACGGCTTCGTCACATAGTCATCTGCCCCAAGTTCAAAACCAAGTAACGTATCATCTTCATCTACGCGCGCCGTCAACATAATAATAGGCACCTCGGACGTCTTCCGAATTCTTCGGCAAACAGACCATCCATCGAGTTCCGGCAACATAATATCTAAAATAACTAAATCAACCTCTTCTTCTTCAAATACAACTAAAGCTTCTTTCCCGTCCCTTGCTTCAAACACTACATATTGTTCACTTAAAAAATAATCTTTTAATATTTCACGTAAAATCTCTTCATCTTCAACAATTAAAATGTTTTTTGACATAACCTATGTATCCCCCTCTCGCCTTCAGAAACTATAATTTTATTTTGAATAACTAGCAGTTAACTTCGCCTCGATAATATATCTATCCGGTGCATCTCCTATATAATCAAATGGGTAACAAGTTGTCAGTGTTAATAGTGGTTCTTCTTTTTTTATAATAACAGTACGATCATCCGCATGGGTAATCCACGTCTTTTGAATTTCATATGTGTAAGTTTTATTATCATACTCTAAAGTAAGAGTATCCTTTTCTTTCAACTCTCCTAAATCTGTAAATACAGTATCCCGGTGCCCACTTAATACAGTATGTCCCCCTCCAGATGGCGTTGTCGTTAAATCGCTTACAAACATACCAACTCCTTTTTTGAGCGTTGCATCATTCGCTCCCCAATATATAGAAAACTTCTTCTTTATTTTCGGTATATTTAACATTGCTACTTTTTCTCCTTCTTTATGTTCTATTTGAGAAGAAGGCACTTGAGAAGTTACAGGTGTTTCATGAGCAAGTTGAGTATCTTGTATATTTTTAAGATTCTTTATTTCTTCTGCCGTTAATTCTTGCGCAGAGCTTTTTCCTTTATACCATTCCACAGCGTAATATGATCCCATGAATAGCCCTATGGCCATCAATATGATACCGATATAATTGAGTAACTTCATGTTTCATCCCTCCATGCAAAAAATGGTAGGAATAACCTACCATTTTTAATATGTGAAATTATCCCATTCTTTATAGGACAATATTTTATTTACGCCTTAACTTTATTACGACGATTCAAACCAAATAATGTACCTATCGCTACAAGACATGCGCTTAATCCCATCATTGCTACATTATTAGATGCTGTATTTGGTAATTTTTCACCTTTTACAACTGGCTTCGCTACTTCTTTTTTTGCCGCATCTTTTTTTTGTTGCACTTGTGCTTCTTCTTTTTTCCTTACTTCATTCTTTTGTTGCTCTTTTATCGCAGCTTCTTTTTTAGCCATATCACTTTTCTCTTGGACTTGTGCCGCTTGCTTTTTCTCTTCTTCATTTTTTTGCTGCGCCTTAATTGCTTCTTCTTTTTTAGCTTTATCTTGTTGCACTTGCGCTTCTTCTTCCTTTGTTACTGTTCCAGTATCCGCACTTGCTACTGAAGAATATCCTACTGTTAAAAGTGCCATTGCACAGATCGGTAATAGTTTCTTTTTCATTTTATCTCTCTCCTCTTATACGTTTTACATCACTTCGCATCGGATGTATCACTAGAATAAACAAGAGAGATAAATATAAGATGCAGATGAAATATATTTCATTTAAAGATTTCATTGTAGAAAAATAAAAAACATCGCAATATATACGATGTTTTTTGAGTGCGTGTCTCAATATTTACATGTTACTTTCGCGTGTTTCAGAAGTAGAGCGGGCCGGAGCGATAACTAATTGTCTCGGCTCAGTTTTCTTGAAGTGATTTTTGACGTTACACTTACGACGTTGAACAACCCACGCTTTAATAGGATTTGTTAAAATAATCTTTTGCTCTTCGTTAGGGGCCTCTTCTTCCAATCTACAACTTTCGCTCCATTTACGCCATTTCATTGTAATTTGCGAAGAAGAATGATCGTCTTTACGATCAAACAAGTGCAAAAAATCCATTTCTCCAGCTAGCATTACGGTGTTACTAGTCGCTAAAAAAGAAAAGGTTGTCCAACGTTTCTCCATGCCCTCCTACTCCTTCTTCACATATAGAGTGCCTAAAACTTAATTTACCTAAAATGTGCTTGCCTTTTACCTTACACCCCTAGTTTATCCAAAATACTATTATGCAACTATCGATTTGTCTTACAACTACCTTACAGTTTTGTAAGAAACGAAAAAACCTTCACTATATATACGTGAGGGTTTCTTAATTCTTATCTATATGATTTTTCATATTATCAAGTCCAGCTTCTTTGAGCTGTGATATCATACCGTGGGAAATTGCGCCTAATACTAAAGTCATTCCAATTAGTGAAATGCGAATTGCAGGTACATCAATTATGTAAGCCAACATACCAAGAACAATTGTTAACAGCAATGCTTTTATAAATGTTACACTTGTATACTGTTTCTTTTTCATCATAATCACCCTTTGTGGAAGCGTTTTCTTAATGTAATCAGTATATCATATCATCTGATTATTTTGTGGGGATTTTTGTAAAAACCTTATGTCTTCTTTGACTTTTTTCTTTCTATCCTTTACAGTCGAAATGTTCACAAGTTTTACACTGTAGGAGGATTCAAATGAAAATTGAAATAAAAGACACTTTAATTTCTGAAGAACAATTACAAGCAAAAGTAAAAGAACTAGCACTTCAAATCGAGCGTGACTTTGAAGGAGAAGAAATCGTAGTAATCGCAGTATTAAAAGGTTCATTCGTATTCGCTGCTGATTTAATTCGTCACATTAAAAACGAAGTAACAATCGACTTTATCTCTGCATCTAGCTACGGAAATCAAACAGAAACAACTGGAAAAGTAAAACTATTAAAAGATATCGATGTAAACATTACTGGAAAAAACGTAATTGTCGTAGAAGACATTATCGATTCTGGTTTAACACTTCACTTCTTAAAAGATCACTTCTTCATGCACAAACCAAAAGCATTGAAATTCTGTACGTTACTTGATAAACCTGAACGCCGTAAAGTGGACTTAAAAGCTGAATATGTTGGCTTCCAAATTCCAGACGAATTTATCGTTGGCTACGGTATCGACTGCGCAGAAAAATATCGTAACTTACCATTTATCGCTTCAGTTGTAACGGAGTAATATAATAAAATAAAGTGAAACTTTAATCAGTGGTTTTTTTCTCCCACTGATTATTAGCCTTCACCAATCGGGCTTTTACGGGCAGTTAATCTCCCACCTGACTTCCTCGTATTCGGCGAAATTTGAGGTGGGAGTCTTACTGCCCGTTAATCGGGGTAAACTTCCATCAATTACTGATGGAAGTTTATTTTCTATCACAATTCGTAAAAGACAAAGGGAGAGAATAAAAATGACAAAGAAAAAATTTGAAAAAGTACTCCTCATCGTAAATCCAAAAGCTGGACAAGGCGACTTACATACAAATTTAGCGAAAATCGTACCACCTCTTGCGGCGAATTTTCCTGACTTACGTATCCTTCATACGAAAAAACAAGGTGATGCAACAAAATATTGTCAGGAGTTTGCTAGTAAAGTAGATTTAATTATCGTCTTTGGCGGTGACGGAACTGTATTTGAATGCACAAACGGCTTAGCTCCTCTTGAAACTAGACCTACACTTGCAATTATTCCAGGCGGAACTTGCAACGACTTCTCTCGCACACTTGGTGTTCCGCAAAACATTTCAGAAGCGGCAAAACTTATCACAAAGGAACACGTAAAACCAATTGACGTTGCAAAAGCAAATGGACAACATTTCTTAAACTTCTGGGGCATTGGTCTCGTATCTGAAGTATCAAACAATATCGATGCAGAAGAAAAAGTAAAACTTGGAAAAATCGGCTACTACTTAAGCACAATTCGAACTGTAAAAAATGCTGAAACATTCCCAGTTAAAATCACTTACGACGGACAAGTATATGAAGATGAAGCTGTTCTTGTTATGGTTGGAAACGGTGAATATCTTGGTGGTATTCCCTCCTTTATTCCGAACGTAAAATGTGATGACGGTACACTTGATATTTTCGTAGTTAAGTCAACAGGCATTCAAGCGTTTAAAGATTATATCGGAAAGAAACTATTTGAAGACTCAAATGAAAATGATATTTTCCATGTAAAGGCGAAATCCATTCATATTGAAACAGAAGAAGAAAAAGAAGTAGATACAGATGGCGAAAGTTCACTTCATACACCGTGTCATATTGAATTGTTGCAAGGGCACTTTACGATGATTTATAATCCTGCGGTTGTATAAGAAAAAACGAGTGCTATCACTCGTTTTTTCTCTTCTAATCTAGTTATGTTGTTGAATCATTTCTTGTATTTCTTTAACTCTCTCCAAAGTAATTCCATTTCTTTGTTCGATCGCTAAAGGATGCTCGGTTGGCTCTAATTCAACATACGGCGCCATTCCTACTTCTCTTATATGTACATTTGTTTTTAAATTTAGTGTTTCTGGATAAACTGGTATTTCTACAGATAACCAACCAAAGTAAGGATCACTATTTTCTCGGCCTCTTTCATCCCACTTCTCTAATACTTCATCATAACTTTCTTTACTAAGTGATGCCCACACAGTCCAAATGAAATTTTCGTGATAATCAATTATAGGAATCTCTAAACATCCTCTAATAAAGTAATGTTCATCGTCCATTACACAAAGATCTGATGTTAAATGGAACCGTCCCTCTCTTTCATGAGGCGCCACCTCGTAATAATAATATGGCGCTACACTTTCGTAGCATAAAGGAAGTGTAAAACGATTCATCTGTACTTTTTCTCCGGATTTTCTTCTTCTTTTCATTTGTTATTCTTTCTCCTATCCTTTTCAGTCACAATCAAATTCTACCCAATTTTTCCAATGCGTATTAGCATTTTTATTCACAATAACACTTGGATCTTTCTTCTCTATTGCAGCGGCTACTGATTGGAAGAATTCATTTTCACTTACTTTTTCTTCTTCAACATGTTTCCATTCTTCCGTTTCATAAGCTACTTGCCAGTCGCCTTCTAAACCAAACTCTTCTAAAATTTCTTCTTTATCCCACCATAATAATTCTTTAGCTTCATCATTAGTAGCAAGCATACGCATGAAGTATGTTGGATACTGCTCTGTCGTTTGTACTTCTATTCCATTATTCGCATAATCTTCTTCTGTAAATTGATATTCAAAATGATGCTCACGAATCTTTAAACTGCCGTTATAAATATCCAGTATAAATTCACCTTCATCATCAAACAACTCATAATCGCCATCATTTAATTGCAAAATACCATCATCACCCATTGAATGAGTAATTCTATCTCCATATACTTGAATATCATTAAATACACCTAATGAACCTGTACCAACAAATTGAAACACCATTAACCAATCCTGATTCTCTTTAAAGAAAATATGGATATTTCACTTGTGAAATATCCATATTTTCATTATCTAAGATAGGAAATTCATACTTACTTTGCTTTCTATCTAATAACCTTAAAATATCTTTTTGCACATTTATCACCTTTTCATTAATATTATCTAACATTTACCGTGCTCTCATGCAGCTGAAAAAATTCCTCTTTCATTGAGTAATAAAAACTCTCAATCTGTTACTTGAAAAACTTCAGAATCTATATTTAATATTTTTTATAAATCTTGATGATTAAAGTTATCTTTTAGACCATGCGTATGATAATTAGCATGGATACCATCAATATCTTCTGCTAATATGCTATGCATGTACCATCCATGCTCTTGTAGCATATTTTCTTCCCATGCATCTGAATCCTCTTCTAACTCTTCATTAAGTAAATTCGGATCATACCACACATCTTCGTAATCTCCATCAATTAAAAATCTCCAACCAGGTGGTAACCCTAAATACTTCTTTATTTCAGGTGCCCATTCATCAATATGTTGAACGTGTAAAGGAAGAAAGAAATCTTCTTCTGTCCCCATTTCTTCACCAGCCCAAATGTACCAACCTGTCGTTCCGTTTTCTACAGGCATTCGTAACCCATTAATTGGAACGGTACCACTTTTCACATTTTGCGCTATCCCTAACTTAAAGTTATCTGGTGATTCTACATACTCCGCCTCATATTTTTCACATATGCGTAGTTGCTCTTTTATGCATTTCTTCATCCTCTTAGCATACTCCTCAATTTTTGAAATATAGATTTCTTTGGCGAAGCACTCTCTAACTTCCATACCCCACACGGATTATAAAATGGATCCTCTTGTTCATAACGATTATCTATATAATGAGATAAAAGATACACTGGAGCATCTTCTTTGAAACTAATTGTATCTCCATCTTTCAAATTAGGTTTTTCCAATATATTATGTAGGTTAAAATCATTTAATAAATCTACAGCTACTTCCGGCTCTATTCCTCCGTCTAAAACAACGTCTGGTAGATTAAATGCTTGCATTCCACATGAATAATAACCGTCCTCTTCATCTCCAACTAAAGTTACAAGATGTGAATACATAGGAAAGATTTCCTTATCCTCTGCAAGCCCTTGCCATTCTTCTTTTGAATAAGCTACACCTGCTGTTTCAACTTTTAAAGCAAGTCCACCTGCATTTAAAAGTTCCATTCCTACATCAATTACTTCTTGTAACCTCTCTGTATCGTCAACTTTTGCAATAACATACACTGTATAAGTATGCTTCTCCAAATCCCGAAGCAATTCTTCATCAAAACGCTCACCACTTGCATAGAAGAAAGCCTCTCTCAAAGAAGGATCTTGTTCATATATATCGATTTCAAAGCCAATCTCCTTCTCCTTATGGTGCATACTATTCCCTGCTAACATATAGTTACTTTTACTCACAACTTCTTGTATTAATTCTGTTCTATCTTTCCATAAACCAGGTACTCCAATAACGATTTGTGTCTCCATTAACATGCTCCCTTTTCAATTAAAATCACTACAATATTTTGAATGATAAAAAAGCATAGCTGAATTACTAAGCACCTTCTACTAATCTTCTTTAAAACCCTTAAGAAATACGTAGTAAGCATTTCTTATATATATTGCTCTATATTAAATCCTAGTTATTTCTATATTGTATTTTATACTACCTATTAATTAGCGCTACTTACTTTCATTAAAAATCTAATGAATTCTAGAAAGAAACTCAACTAAAGAACATAAGGTTTTAAAGAAAAAATATCTATTCCGACTCTTTATCGACACTTTTCGATTTTCTATTTCATAATCACTCAAAATGAATTACAATATATTCATACAAAAAGATATCGTAAACTAAGTGTAATATCTACCTTGTTTATTAGTATTAAATAAACAAAAAATCCCGTGTCCAAACTCAACACGGGATTTTTTCATTTACTAACAATCCGAAAATAAGCACGAACCGTCAACAAATAATAACCAATATAAATAAAGCTATACACGCCAATGCTAATTAACAACGGAACTGCAATTTCATACGGAATAACTGTCGCTAATCCTTTCAGCGCAAATAAAGTGTGTAATATACCAAGTACTAAAGGAGTGAAGAAGATAAATCTCATTTGTTTTGCGATTGCCTTTTTCATTTCTTTTTTCGTAACACCGAGTTTTCGAAGAACGATGTACCGTTCACGGTCTGCATGTGCTTCTGTTAATTGTTTGAAGTAAATGATAGACCCTGTTGCAAGTAAAAATACTAGACCTAAGAAAGTTCCACTAAACATCATTAAACCTGACGTTTCAATACCGCTGCGGAATATCGTATAGAAATCGCTGAATTGCTCTCTTCCTTCTGCATCTTCTTCCGGTATTACTTTCTTTAATTTCTCTGTTAACACTTTACTATTTCTTTCATCTTTCACATCAATATTTTTCACAGTATGAGCTCCAATTGTCTTCTTCGCTTGCTCATACACTTCATCCGGAACGACAAATAGAAGTTCATATAAGTTTGTAATGTTTTGTGCTTGGACATCTTTCACTTGTACCGGTGCTGCTTCTCCAATTGGGAATATAGCTTTTCTCCCTTTATATACACCACTATCTCTATTTCCTTCACTATACATAGCATCAAATGCATACGCTTCGGTCTTCTTTAAAGACACAGTTTCTTCATTCAAATATTTTGCTATTCTATTAAATGCTGACTGTGCGATTATTTCAGTTGTTCTTGCATGTAAACTATCTTTATTTGAAATATCATCACCGTATTCACCTATCACTTTTACTGTCTCTAACTCATATTGATGAATGACTTCATTCTTTTCTTCTTTTAAAATCTCATTCACTTTACGATCCACATGATTATCTTTCATTTCATATGAATAACTAACTGGCTTATATTTTTTCGCCTGCATATATGTGTTGTAATACATTGTTACAGAAGTTCCAACCGCCGTTAAAGTTACTGCACTTAATACTGCAATCGTCGCTAACGATTTCGCATTTCCTTTAATGCGGTATAGTAACTGCGATGTCGTCACAATTTGCATTCCGTTATAGAATGAAGATTTTTTGTTTCGCACTCTTTTTAATACAAAAATAGTAAAGAACATAAATAATAAATACGTTCCAAGTACTGTTGCTAATAAAATGTAAAGAGCAAGTGGCATAAAGTTATCACTGTTTGCATTTTTAATAGCCGTTACTGATAAGAAATACCCTGATCCAATTAATAATATAGAAATGATAGCCATTATTTTAGAACCTTTTGGCATGACTTCGCCTTCGTTATCTGCACGGAATAGCTCAATTAACTTAAATTGATAAATAACGCGGTACCCTTTAAACGATGTGTATAAAATAATGAAACAAAAAATAACTGCTGTATCTATAACCGCTCCAATCGGTACTTCAAAGTGAACTTTTACACCTAACTCCATCATATTTACAAGTAAATTCAGGAACCCTTTTGAAAGTAAACTACCTATTATAATTCCGATTACTAACGATAATAACCCCATTAACATGTTTTCATAAAAAAGCATTTTACCTATTTCTTTCTTTCGAATACCAAGTAAAGAATAAAGACCTATTTCTTTCTTACGTTTTCGTGTAAAGAAACCATTCGAATATATAATAAATATCGTAACAAAAATAATGAGCATTACACTCGCAAGCTGGAATCCTCGTCCGATGTTATCTCCAGCTTCACTTATTTGTGAATTGTATTGCAGCGCCTTAAATGTAAAATAAATGACGATGCTAAAAATCATAGACGCAAAGTATATAAAATAATCTTTAAAATTTCGTTTTATATTACGAAGCGCAATGCTAGATAAGCTCATTTATAGCACCTCCAGAAATTGAAGACATCACATCAATAATTTGTTGGAGGAATTGTTTGCGTGTCATATCCCCGCGGTGTAATTCTTTGTATAACTTGCCATCTTTAATAAATACAACACGTTTACAATAACTTGCCGCAAATGCATCATGCGTTACCATTAAAATTGTTACACGATCTTTTTCGTTTAATGTTTTCATGCTTTCTAATAAATCTGTCGCTGACTTTGAATCAAGTGCACCCGTTGGCTCATCCCCAAAAATCATACTTGGATTTGTTACAATCGCTCTTGATGCTGCACAGCGCTGTTTTTGTCCACCTGATGCTTCATACGGATATTGATTTAAAATATGATCTATTCCAAACTTCTTCGCAATCGTCTCGACTCGTAATTCTACTTCTTTCGCCTTCACTTTTGATAAAGCGAGTGGCAGTGCAATATTTTCTCGTACTGTTAACGTATCTAACAAGTTATAATCTTGAAAAATGAATCCTAAATGATTACGACGAAATAGCGCCAATTCATCATCATTCATCTTCACAATATCTTTTCCATCAATTAAAATCTCACCTTTTGAAGCTGTATCAATGGTAGAAAGGACATTTAAAAGTGTCGTCTTACCAGAACCAGACGGTCCCATAATACCGACAAACTCTCCTTCTTTTACCTGTAAATGAATATCTTTCAACGCTTCAAACGTATTCCCGCCTGTATCATATATTTTCGAAATCCCTTTCGCCTCTAACATTGTTTTCATCTATCTGTACCTCCTGTTATGATTCTTGATGTCCTCTTTAAGCAACAGAATTCAGTATAGATATATTTTCTTAACAAATAGTGCTATGGTTTCTTAAGGTTTTCTTAAAAAGAAAAATCCAAAGCCGTAACAACCAACTTTGGATTTACTATTATTAAAATATCAAATTACACTTCGAACAAAAAGGAGCAGAATTCCCTTTTCTAATTTTCGCATTACATTTTGGACAATATACATATTGCTCTTCTATCTTTTGCCGCTCTAGCATATTTAAGGATACTATTCTCATACTACACATAATCCCAATTAATATAAGGCTAACAATGAGTAGCATATCTCTCACTCCCCTCTATATTTTACCATAAAATAACAAACCCGATTCTCTCATCTAGAATCGGGTTTATACTTACAGTCCTAACTTTGCCTTCGCACCATCAGGAATTTTATCTACATCTATTTGCACTTTATCGTGTAAAAACTTCCCTCTTGTAATTACATGCCAATACGATCCTATCGGTAATTCATCTACCCCATTAATCGTAACTTCTTTTACCTCTCCTTTTTCATCATAAGCTTTTACTGTATACTCACGACCTTTATTTCCATCTAACTCTTTTCCATCATTATCGATCACTGCATAACGATATTCTAAATCAAGAAATGGGTTCATTCGATCAATTGTAGCACTCCCATTTAATAAATATGCCGCCCCTGCTACAATCACAAGTAATGATCCTAAAATAAATCTTTTCATCTATATTCCGCCTTTCATTATGTTTTTCAATAAGACCTTTCTAAGTATAGAGAACATTTCTTAATAAAAACTCGTACAGTTTCTTAACTTTTTCTTAATGTAACAGGGCTGTGCATCAGCACTTCGATAAATAAAGCCATATTCATAATAAAAGGAGGCTGCCGCCTCCTTTATTTACTCATCACTGTATTCCTTTTTTGTCTGTATAAATAAAACACACTCACAATCACTGCGATGATTCCTCCAAAATACACTCCATACTCTATCGCAATCGCCACAATACTTTCAATATGTTGTCCAAATATAGAACCAAGCACAAAGTAAACGAGCGTCCAAACAAAGCCTGTCGTATAGGAATATAAAACATACGTCTTAAATGACATGTTATTCATTCCAACTAAATACGGCACGATATGTCTTACAACCGGTATGAAATAACTCGTAATTAGTGCGTAATGTCCGTATGCCTCGACCATTTCTTGTGATTTTATAAAATACTTCGCCTTCTTCTTTTTCATTAATTTATGGAGTACTTTTGTCCCAAATATTTTCCCTAATATATATCCTAAAGAAAGCCCGGACACAACGCCTAAATATGTTAATAAAAACGCAGGAATAACACTTAATATACCTAATGAAGATACAAATCCTCCGCTCATCACAATCATTTCATCTGGAATTGGCATACCGATAATTCCTAACCATAAACAGAAAAATAATGCCCAATACCCGTACTGTTCAATGTATGATAATAATTCATGTAATTCCATTATGCATACGCTCTCCTTAGCTCTTTTTTACAGCTAAAGACGTAAGCTGGCGGGAAATTGAGCCACACCTTTTCTAATGTAATTTCAGGGAAGAAATGCTGTATAAAGCCTTTTTTCACAAGTGAATATTGAAATGTTATGAATTCCCCATTCTCATGTATCGCTTCCATTGCATTGTTTAAAATACGTTTTGAAACTTCTTCTGGTAAAGAAGTAAAAGGCAATCCTGATAAGACGTAATCAATGCATTCTATATTGAACTCTTCCATATACTTCTTTATATTTTCAGCTGAACCATGTACAACAATGACGTTCTTTTCATCTTTAAATTTTCTCTTTAGCTCTTTGCAAAACACTTCATTAATTTCAATAAGAAGAAATATTGTTTCCTTCTTCTTTCTCTTCATAATTTCTTTCGTAAAGACTCCTGTACCAGGACCTAACTCTACAATGCATTTCGCTTTATTAAAATCAATTACATCTACCATTTTCTTTGCTAATATTTTTGAACTTGGTGCAATTGCACCAGTATGTTTCGGATGTTTAATAAATTCATGTAAGAATGTTATGAGTTGCATGTAAACCTCTCCCCATTCGATCAATAGTTTTTAACTTGTGTCTAAGTATAACTAGCGTTTCTTAATAAAAATTGAGGAGATTTCTTAAGATTTTATGAAGAATAAAAAACAGCCACCGCCTATAGCGATAGCTGTCCCCTTATTACTTCGCACTCACAATCTTATAATAAGAGCGAACTGTTAAGAAATAATATCCGATATAAATAACGCTGTATACTCCGATACTAATTAGAAGCGGAATCATAATTTCAAATGGTAGTATGTTCCCTAAACCTTTTAATGCAAACAAACTGTGTAGAATTCCGATTACTAACGGAATTGCAAAGATAAAGCTCACTTGTTTTGCAATAGCTTTTTTCATTTCTTGTTTCGTTACACCGATTTTATGAAGGACAACGTAACGCTCACGATCTGCACTTGCTTCTGTTAGCTGCTTGAAGTAAATAATAGAACCTGTTGCTAGTAAGAATACAAGTCCCAAGAACATTCCGATGAACATCATTAGTCCAGTTGCTTCAAGTCCCATATGGAAACCAGTATAGAAGTCTCTAAATGGTGGTGCCATTTCTGATTCACCAGCTGGCATCACTTTTTTAAATTTTTCTGTTAATAATTTACTGTTTCTTTCATCTTTTACATCAATATTTTTCACAACACGTGTTCCAAATGCTTGCTTCGCTTGTTCATACATTTCATCTGGAACGACAACAACTAATTCACCTAAATTCGTAATTGCATTATTATTTGCACCTTGGATCTTCAATGTCTTCGTTTCATTTCCAATTTGGAATACCGCTTTATTTCCTTTATATTCAGGGCTAAACTCATACCCTTCAATATAAGAACTATCATATATAAAGGCTTCACCAGCAGCTACATTCACTGTTTCCGCATCGATTTTTTGCGCAAGTTTGTTGAATTCAGATTGAGATATAAATTGATATTTCTCTGAGATACTGTAGTTCATATTAAAGATAAAATCGACTTTAGCTCCTTCAAACTTTCCTTTTACAGGAACCATCTCAACTTCAAATTGATTTTTTACAGGATGATTTTCTTTCTCTTCAGCAAAAATCGCATTTACTTTCTTATCTAGTTCTGCATCTTTCTTCTCATAAGAGTAGCTGTATGGTGCAACTGCTTTTGATTGTGTAAATGTGTTGTAATACATCGTAACTGACGTACCAACTGCTGTTAATGTTACCGCACTTAAAATAGAAATTGTCGCAAGTGACTTTGCATTCCCTTTAATACGATATAGTAGCTGTGACGTCGTTACCATATTCATACCGTTATAAAACGATGATTTATTATTTCTTGCACGTTTCAATACGAATACAGTAAAGAACATAAATAGTAAGTACGTACCTAATACTGTCGCAAGTAAAATATAAAGTGCAATTGCCATAAAGTCTGCATACTTAACTGCCTTCATGAACATTAATGCTAAGAAATAACCTGAACCGATTAAGAAAACTGAAATTAATGCCATAATGACTGATCCTTTTGGCATTGCTTCTCCTTCACGTTCCGCACGGAAAAGTTCAATTAATTTAAAGCGATAAATTAAACGATATCCTTGGAGCGATGTATATAAAATAATCACAAGGAAAATAATTGCTGTATCAATAATGGCCGCCATCGGTACTTCAAAATGAACGTTTAAGTTTAATCCCATCATACTTACTAATAACTCAAGGAATAATTTTGAAAGGACACTACCAATCGCAATCCCAATTACTAATGACATTAATCCCATTAACATATTTTCATAAAAGAGCATTTTACCAATTTGTCTTTTACGAATACCTAATAACGAATATAAGCCAACTTCTTTTTTACGTTTACGTGTAAAGAATCCGTTCGAATATATAATGAACACTGCTACGAAAATGATAAGCATCACACTTGAAACTTGAAACGCACCGCTAATTTTTTTAGAGGCTTCCGCTGCTTTTTCCATTTGTGAATTATATTGCAGTGCTTTAAATGTAAAGTAAATGACGATACTAAAAATCATAGATGCAAAATATACAAAGTAGTCTTTAAAGTTCCGCTGTATGTTGCGGAGGGCAATGCTAGATAAGGTCATCAGCCATACCTCCAGAAATAGAAGACATTACGTCAACGATTTTTTGGAAGAACTGTTTACGCGTCGATTCACCGCGATGCAATTCTTTATATAGTTCACCATCTTTAATGAAAATAACTCGTTTACAATAACTCGCTGCAAATGCATCATGTGTTACCATTAAAATGGTAGAGTTATCATATTCATTTAACGACTTCATACTTTCAAGTAAATCTGTCGCTGATTTAGAATCAAGCGCTCCAGTTGGCTCGTCTCCGAAAATCATACTTGGATTCGTAACGATTGCACGCGATGCGGCGCAGCGCTGCTTTTGTCCACCAGATACTTGATATGGAAACTGACTTAAAATATGATCGATACCGAACTTTTTCGCAATTTCAAGAACACGTCGATCAATTTCATTTGCCTTTACTTTCGATAAAGCAAGAGGTAACGCAATATTCTCTTTCACTGTTAACGTATCTAATAAGTTATAATCTTGGAAAATGAAACCTAAATGATCGCGGCGGAATAACGCTAGCTTATCATCATTCATCTTCACAATATCTTTTCCATCAATTAAAATTTCACCGTTCGTCGCATTATCAATTGTAGAAAGAACATTTAGTAAAGTCGTCTTACCAGAACCAGAAGGTCCCATAATTCCAACGAACTCACCTTCTTTTACTTGTAAGTTAATACCTTTTAACGCTGCAAATTTATTACCACCCGTGTCGTACACTTTTTCAATATTTTTTGCTTCTAACACTGTTTTCATCTCGACATCCCTCATTTCTTCTATTCTCTATTTTCAACTATATACACTCTCTACTCTTGCCACTATCGATGTTTCTTACACAAACATGACAGTTATGTAAGACGCATAAGTAAAGATATAAAAATTTAACCTACTGAACAAAAGTACTTTGTTACTATAACATTGGGATATCATACCATCCATTCATTCTCCTTACAGGAACATTACAATTTTGTAAGGTAAAAAATGCACCTACAAAGTTGTGCACGAAATGTCGGATGGGGTTATTTCGTTCCTGCTATTCTATGTACAGAGGAGGTCATAGTATGGATTCACTTAAAAATATGAATGCAGCAATGCACTATATTGAAGATAACCTTACGAATGAAATTGATTTTAAAGAAGTTGCGAGGCTAGCTCTCTGTTCTGAGTATCACTTTAAAAGAATGTTTTCGTTTTTAGCAGGTATATCACTATCTGATTATATTCGCTGTAGACGTCTTACTCTTGCTGCTTTTGAACTAAAAGATAACAATGCAAAAGTCATTGATGTCGCTATAAAGTATGGGTACAACTCACCGGATTCTTTTGCACGTGCCTTTCAAAACTTGCACGGCATAACACCTTCAGAGGCCCGAAATAGTAGCCATTCTTTGAAAGCTTATTCACCAATGACCTTCCAGTTATCGATCCGAGGAGGAAATGAAATGAACTATCGAATTGAAGAAAAAGAACCATTTCAAATCATTGGTATTACAAAACGAGTACCGATTGTGTTTAACGGTGTAAATGCAGAAATCGCTTCTATGTGGAAAAGTTTAAATCCAGAGTCTATTCAAACATTAAAGTCCCTTTCAAATGTGGAACCAAATGGAATCATTAGTGCTTCTACAAATTTTTCTGAAGGAAGAATGGAGGAAAAAGGCGAACTCGATCATTATATTGGGGTAGCCACAACGAAAGATTGTCCAGAGCAATTCGCGCAACTTGAAGTCGCAACTTCAACATGGGCTATATTTGAAGCTGTCGGTCCATTTCCTGATGCATTACAAAATGTGTGGGGACGTATTTATTCTGAATGGTTCCCTTCTTCAAACTATGAACTAGCAGGAGGTCCGGAAATATTGTGGAATGAAAGTAAAGAGATATCCTCGCCGAATTTCAGAAGCGAGATATGGATACCTGTTTTAAAAAAGTAATATAAGAGTCTAAACCTTTTCAAAATAAAAAAGCTGCTCTTCCTTTTTAAAGGAAAAGCAGCTTCTTTATTTTATCCCGCTATTTGCGGGCAGTAAAACTCCCACCTCAAAATTCAGGTGAAGCAAAGAAGTTAGGTGGGAGATAAACTGCCCGTAAACGCCCAATTGGTGAGGGCTAATAATCAGTGGGGATGAACACCCCCCACTGATCAAAGTTTCACTTTATACTTCTTCTCGACTCGTTCTTATACAAGAAAATAGTAATAATCGTAAGTACTATAACAACTACAAAAGTAAATACTCTGTCGTTCAAGATAGTACCGGTACCGATTAACATGGCAGGTATAACTGCCATAATTAAGCCACCAAACATACCGATAAACGATCCTATACTTTGTTTTATTACTTGAGTTTCTGATACCCAATCATAATAACCAAATCGATTATTAATAAAAATTCCCCATACTGCCGAAAAGAGTGAGTATGTTATCGGTGTTATTACGATGAAAAGAGAACTCCAAACATCGAGTTTTAACCCGATTATTAGCAATACGGCACTAATAAGTGATGCAGGTATACTCAATGAAAGATTCATAAGAATTTTACTGTCATAAACCATCTTTGGCGCTATAGGCAATGACTTAATAATCCATACATTTTTTCCTTCTAAAGACAATGACACACATGTTGTACACGTCATTGAAATCGCTGCTGCAATAGCAAATGGAGCAATCTTTTGCAACAAGGGCTCAATTCCAGGGTACGCTATTAATTGACTTGGCCCTACTACAACTACAGCTAACGAGAAAGCTATCGCCATCACGACTCCCATTCCACTATTTATGACATACACTGTAGAAGAGAAGAAACGTTTCAGCTCTTTTTTATACAATGCGACCAATACACTTTCTTTTCTTATACTATTAATCTCATAATTTGAAAGCATATGATAAGTGGAAATCCCTGTGTTTATTTGCTTATATTTTAACGAAAGTATTTTTACAAAAAGATAATACCAACTAACTGATATCCCGACGAATAAGATGAAAGCTATAATATCAGCATGAACAATTGCTTTTTGAAACATGTTAGCTAGTGGATACACTTTAGTTAATTGCTCCGAAACAATTGCACCAATTCCGTTCATATCATTAAGGCTATATTGAGCATTTCCGTTTTTTAGCATAAAGAAACCGAATGTAATAATTACTATAAAACTTAAAATCGTAGTTATTTTATTCGCATTTTTAAATTTAGAAGCGATTGCCGTAATCGCAGCTCCAAAGATTGCTGCAATTGTTGTTGGAATTAAAGATGCTATAAACATACTGATGAACCACATAAAGTAAAAAGAAACTGATTGATTTTCATGTATGCCATAAACAACTCCCATCGGTAGCATGATTATGATTGAAAAGATTGTATTCAGCAAGTATAAATACAAAAATCTACTTGCAATAACAGTATTTACACGAATCGGCAATGACATTAAAAAGTCGTAATCCTTAAAAGCAAAAATTTCTCCATTTGCCTTAAATATAGTGAAAAACAACGTTAATACACTGCTAATAACTAGTGCATAAACGGGAATAATTTCACTCATTCCTAGTTTCACCAATCCATATGCCGAGGCTCCGCAATATAACATTAGCATGACACCAACTAGAGCAATAGATGCTGTCAGCAAAATCTTATTCTGCTTCTTTTTCTTATCTTTTTCATATTTAAAAGTGTTTAGACCGAGCTGCGTTATTAACCGGATTTTTAAAAGTCCTAAACTATTAGTATTCATTAGCAAGCTCCTTCATAAAGAGTTCTTCCAATGAACTTTCCTTTATTAAAGAATGCACTTCCCCTGAAAGTGCTAATTTCCCTCTATTTATCATCGCTATTTTATTACATAACTTCTCCGCTACATCTAAAACGTGCGTAGAAAAGAAAATCGCACTTCCTTTTTCACAAAGCTCTTTCATAATACCTTTCAAAACTACGGCTGCTTTTGGATCAAGACCAACGAAAGGTTCATCTAAAACTAGTAATTTCGGTTTATGTAAAACCGCCGATATAATCGCTACTTTTTGTTTCATGCCATGCGAATAAGAAGATATTAAGTCTCCCAAGTAAGGTGTAATCTCAAAGGCATCCCCATACTTCTGGATCTGTTCTTCCCGATCCTTCGCCGGCACTTTATATACATCCGCAACAAAGTTCAAATATTGAATTCCTGTTAATTGCTCATATAAATCTGGATTATCAGGAATATACGCCATTACTCTCTTACATGCAATCGGATCCTTTTTTACTGAATGTCCATCAATAAAAATTTCGCCCTCTTCAAAATCTATAACTCCTACTAACGACTTAATTGTTGTACTTTTCCCCGCACCGTTATGTCCAATAAATCCAAAGATATCTCCTGCTTTAACAGTAATATTTAAATGATTTACCGCTTTCTTTCCACCTTTGTATGTCTTACTAAAATTTATAATTTCTAACATGTAAAATCCCCCCAAGCCATCTCTTTAACTGAATTTTCAGACCTCAAAACAGAAAATTTACTCAGTGAGCTTTTCATTATCCCCACTGAGTATTAAAATCTCTTAACACATAGAAACTATAACTATAAAATTTGATTAATATAGCTCACAATTGTATTTCTTTTTTATATAAAACGTAAGAATATAAATTCGTTATAATAACAGCAACTACTATAATCCCCAGCATCATATAAGATCTCCAATCAGCCGGAGCGAAAACACTTATAATCATAATAATTCCTAAAGCCACAAATACTTTTCCACTAAATCGATGTGTTTTCCGCCACACTTCTTCATTACTTAACGTCCATGGATTACGCATCCCGACAAAAAAGTTTGGCTTACACTGTGGTAAATAATTACCCATTACTAAAAATAAAACACCCACTAATAATTCTGGAACCCGATTAATAAATAAGTTATATCCTAATCCACTTGTAATAATATCTATATTCCCTACAAATAGTAGCAGGAGTACCCCATTATTCATCATCATAAAAGCTTTAGAAAATTTCTCATAATTTGCTTTTCTTGGATCAATCTTAGGTATCACATTTAGAAATATATATAATGCAATCATAATTCCGACCATAGAAATCATTCCGTAAAATTTAGACGAATAGCCATCTACCTTACCGCCGCTCCAATGTGTCGCAATTGTATCCGGCAAATGTGGCCAAGCAAACGCCCAAGCTAAACAAGTTGTAACAATTAATATAATTGCGAAAAGATGTTTTTTCATTTCCCCTCTTCCCCCTTATTTGTAAACGTAAACACCCAAGTCAACAAATCTTGAAAGACAGTTGTGTTTAAAGAGTACACAACGAATTGCCCTCTTTTTTCATCTTGAATAAGTTCAGCATTTTTAAGTGCACTTAAGTGGTGTGAAATACTTGGTTTCGTCATATTGAAATGTTCGGCAATTTCACCAGCGGTTAGATCACCTTCTTTTAATAAGTCTAAAATTTTTCGCCTTGTTGGATCTGCTAATGCTTTGAATGCTTGATTCAATGTCTTTCTTCCTTTCGATAATTAGACATTTAGATATTTATCTAAATGTTAAAATGATTTCAGTTAATTGTCAATAATATGTAAGGCCCTTTTTACTTTTTCCACTTTTAACCTACATTAATTACTTTATAGAGTAAAACTGTAAAGATGGAAGAAATACGAGGGATACAAAATAAAAGAAGCTCTTCTAACTAAAGGAAGAGCTTCTTTTATTTAAATTTTATCATTTTATTAACAAACGAAGAAATCCAAAAGATTATCAAACTTATAATAAAGGACATACCTACTATCGTTCCGAATTCATTTAACCAATAACTAATCATGCTTTCACACACCTAGTTTGGATTCTATTAACTATAATAAGAATTCATCCATTCTTTGTAGAGTCCTTTTGGACAGTTTTATGCGCCATGTCCACTGGAATTTTCGTTTTCCAAGTTCCTTCCGTTCCTCCAATTCTGTTAATATTAATATGGACAGATAAGAAGTCTGGGAATTTTTCACCTTCTAACGTTTCAAAAATCGCTACTCCCTCTGGTTTGTCGTGATTAGCGTATGCCGTTTCAAAGCTCTTTCCTGCTTCATCACTTAAGTAAAAAGTACTTGCCTCTGGTGCATCAGGATTACCAATACGATCTTTTTGATAATTATCGATATGAGTGTTACTAAGAAAATGCAAATATTGCACAGCATTAAATTTCTTATTTTCATAATGTGGACTCTCTACTTGTTTCCCGTCTTCTTTACCATCAGATTTAATATCAAGCCCAGTTGTATTAAATTCATATGGAACGAGCGAACCATCTTGTTGTTCAAAACGATAATAAACAAGTATTTTGGCATCTTGAATTAATATTTCTTTTATATGAAGAGTAATACCATTATCGACTATTTTTTCATTTAGCTGTATAGACTTTCCATCCGCAGCATCCTTTTTAACTTGATCATTAATCATGTCATTTAATTTTACTTCCGGCTTTACAAAATAAGAATTGTTTAACGCCATTGTACTCGTCGGTATAACGATAGCCGCTATTAAACCCGCTATTAATAATTTCTTTTTCGTTTTCTTTTTGCTATCTTTTTTATACATTTGACTAAAGGATTGATGAGCATGCTCTTTAACTTCTTTAGGGACCTCTTGTTTCATTGCTTTTTTAAATTCATTTGAAAACGACATTTGAATTAGATTCCTCCTCATCTATTTCTATACTAGACTGATTCCGAATTTTTTCTAACGCTCTGTGAATTCTAGACCTCACTGTACCTATAGGGATTTGTAATAGTTCTGCAATTTCTTCATACGTATAATCGTGGTAAAAGCGATACACGATTACTATTCTAAATTTAAATGGAAGTTCTTGTATCACCGTTAATAACTGCTCTTCTGTTTCTTTTCTTAATAATACTTTTTCGGGAACGTCTACAACTGGATCATCACGTAATTGTTGTTTTTCAAATAAGCGCATCCTCTTCCATATATTTTTTCTCCACTGACTAATCTGTTTGTAAACAATTCCATTCAACCAAAATAGAAACGGTCTAGATTGATCATATGTTGAAATAGATTTCCAAAGTTGAAAGTAAACTTCATTTACGATTTCATTTGTATCATGCCGATTTTTAACTATAGCGAAGACAGTTTCATATATTCTCTGACTCGTTAAATCAAATATAAATTCAAAAGCCTCCTCATCGCCTTTTAATAAACGTTCTATCCAGATATGTATATCTTCATTACTTGCCAAGTAGTGCCCCCTCCTTAACGATGTTCTCACTATATATTGGACAGTAAGCAAAATAAAGTTCCAAATTTCATAAAAAATATATTATTTTTTATGAAATTTCATCTATTTAAAAGGACAATACATTCAGTTATCCCTATAATACTTTTTACTTTTCTCACTTTTAACCTATACTGTTAACTAGCTTATATTTCAACATAATGAAAAGACGTGAAACACATGGTACACTATAGCTACAATTGTTTTTTTGAGGAGGAATATACATATGTATAAAATTTTAATCGTTGAAGACGATCCAAATATTTCATCATTACTGCAATCTCACATTCAAAAATACGGGTACGACGCTGTTGTTACTGAAAATTTTGATGATATTATGGAATCGTTTAACGCCGTGAAACCACACCTTGTTTTACTTGATGTGAACTTACCGAAATTCGATGGATTCTACTGGTGCCGTCAAATTCGTCATGAATCTACTTGTCCAATTATTTTCATTTCAGCGCGTGCTGGTGAGATGGAACAAATTATGGCGATTGAAAGCGGTGCGGATGATTATATTACGAAACCGTTCCACTACGACGTTGTAATGGCAAAAATTAAAGGTCAATTGCGCCGTATTTACGGTGACTATGCACCAAATATTTCTGAGCGTATCGTTGAAGTAGAAGGTTTAAAACTATTCCCTGAACGTCCAGAAATTCACTTCGGATCTGAACAAGTTCTTTTAACGAAGAAAGAAGCAATTTTAGCCGAAATGTTATTATCTAAATTCCCTCGTACAGCGAGCCGTGAAGATTTATTAGCTGCTCTTTGGGATGATGAGAGCTTCGTTGAGGAAAATACATTAAACGTAAACATCACGCGTCTTCGTAAAAAGTTCAATGAGCTTGGTATTGAAAATGCTATTGAAACAGTACGCGGACTTGGGTATCGTTTTAACGCAACTTGGAGTGAATAAGCATGAAGCTATTTTTACGTGATCATTTTACATTTTTTCTACTGTACGTATTAAACTTCGGTATCATTTTCGTTCTCTATGATGCAGTAGATGGATTTCAAAATAATAAGTTTTACTTCATCGTTTTAAGCTTATACTTATTTATTTGTTTCCTTGCTTATCGTTACGTTCGTAACCGTAGAATGTATCATAGATTAAGTGAGCAGCCAGAAAAAATGGAAGATGCGTTTATTGAAAGAGCAACCGCTCCGATGCCTCACGGTGTAAATGAACTCGTGCGTACGCAATACCGTCTCTTCCAAAAAGAACTACAATCGTATGAAGTAAAACAACAGGAACATCAATTATTCATTAACCATTGGGTACACCAAATGAAGACACCTGTTTCTGTTATGCAGCTTATGGTACTGGAAATGGAAGACGAACATTTAATTCCGAAATTCAAAAAAGAGTTAGAGCGTCTAAACCAAGGACTTGATATGGCTTTATACATGGCTAGGTTAAATAACTTCCATGAAGATTTCCATGTTGAGACGATTTCATTAAAAGATACGGTAACAAAAAATATTAATGGATTAAAAGAACTATTTATTCGTAATGGCGTCTTCCCTGTTTTAGAAGTACATTCTGATCTAAAAGTTGCTTCTGATGCGAAATGGCTAAAATTTATTATCTATCAGTTAATGACAAATGCAGTCCGTTACTCTGGTGAGCGTGGAAAGAAAGTGTTCTTATCCGCTTATCGAAATGGAAAAGACATTATTCTAGAAGTTCGCGATGAAGGCGTTGGTATTCCGCAAGAAGATATTCGAAGAGTATTTGAACCATTCTACACTGGGAAAAACGGTCGTACATTCGGAGAATCTACCGGTATGGGGCTTTATATTGTAAGTAAAATTTGTGATTATTTAGGTCACTCCGTCAAACTAGATTCTGAAGTTGGTAAAGGAACGACGATTAAAATCATCTTCCACAATGCTGCGAATAATCAAGCAGAGAATGTAGAGAAGGTGACTGAATCATGATCAGAACATATGCTAGCAAAATGTATGAGAACTCACTCTCATACATTTTTTGCAATAAAACTACATATTTCCCTGCTAACGGGAGGCACGTATTATGACATTTTGGCAATTTGCATTTAAAAATGTAACGCGCAACTCAAGAGCTTATTTTGCTTACTTTATAAGCAGTGCCTTTTCCATTGCTGTTTTCTTTTCGTTCGCTGTTTATTTGTTTCATCCGAAATTACAAAATCCCACTATGATCTCTGAAATTTCAGGATTAATGATTTTTTCAGAAGTTGTGATTGTTTTGTTCTCGTTCTTTTTTCTACTCTATTCAATCGGATCGTTTTTAAAAGTTCGTAAAAAGCAATTTGGTATTTTAACTATTTTAGGTATATCAAAAAAACAATTACATCGACTCGTTTTCACTGAAAATATGTTAATTGGTATTTTATCTATCTTTTTCGGTATGCAGTTTGGACTTGTCTTTTCGCAGTTTTTCTTATTAGTAACAGCGAAAATTACACATCTACCGGGGATATATTTATATCCCCCTACGAATGCTTTCATTTTAACAACGATTGTGTTTCTTGGTCTCTTTATCGCTGTATCTTCATTTACACCCATGCTAATTCGTACGAAAAAGACGGTAAACCTATTAAAAACGAATGGTAGGAAGCAAAAGGAAAGAAAACCATCCATATTTATCTCTCTATTTGGTGCTATCTGTTTATTAGGTGGTTATATTTTAGCTGCAAACCCTAAATATTTCTTCTCAATAAACACGCAAGTAGGCGTTATCTATATGGTTTCAAGTGTTTTTGTGATTCCAGCGCTTGTTACAATTGGGACATATTTTTTCTTTTCTCAAATTAGTTTCTTACTTATTTATATTTTAAAGAAAAGAAGAAAGTTTTATATGAAACGAATTAATATGCTTTGGATTTCGGATTTAGCAAGTCGTATTCGAACAAATATCAATATGCTTTTTATTGTAGCCATGCTTTCTACAATTGCTTTCACAATGATTACGTTCCTATATGGATTCGGAAAGTTTACAAAGCTAGATGTTGCGAGAACTTCACCTTTTCCATTTTCTTATTTTTCATATGACGCAAATCCTTTTGTTAACAAGCATTTAACTTGGCTTGAACAGCAGTTACAAAAAGAAAATTTCTCTTATAAAAAGATCAAAACTGATTTATATGAAACACCATTGAAAGAAGATGAAGGTATAACGACTTACAATGACATTTATGCAATGAAACAAAGTGACTATAATAAACTTGCAGCTTCCCTGCGAATGAAAGAACTATTCATGAGTGATAACGAAGCATATATCTTAAGCGGCGATGCTTATTTCACCTTATTCAGCCAATTTGAGCCAAGCTTCAATAGAAAATCCATTACACTTTCTAGCACAAATACGATATTACAAGTAAAGGGCTATGAACAAGCAGGGGCCATTCCCTCTGACTTTTCATATCAAACTTTAATTTTACCTGACGCTGTTGTAAACAACTTACCAAGTACAACAAAGCATGTAGCAGCGTACAATTATAACGTACAAAACTGGGAAAAGACGTATGAAATTGCTGATGATTTTATGAAAAGAATACAAAGAGATCGACAAGAATTCCAATACGAAGGACCCCTTGTACGCTCCTATGAATCAGCAGGCTCATTATATAGAATCACATCAGGAAGTGCCGCATACTTCCTAATCGGGACATTCTTAGGTGTCATTTTCTTTATTGGAGCTGGTAGCGTTCTTTACTTCAGAATGTATACAGATTTAACGAACGAACAAGAAAAATATGTAGCAATTTCAAAAATTGGTGTAACAGATGCAGAGATGAAAAGATCTGCAACCATTCAACTTAGCATTTTATTTTTTGTTCCGTACGTTATGGCGTCCATTCATACAATGTTCGCGACAAAAATGCTTCAAGACGTAATTGCTTTATCACTATTCAAAGAAATTTCAGCAGTTCTTATTATTTTTGGAGTAGTTGAATTCATCTTTTTCTTATTTATTCGTTCCTTTTACATGCAAAAGTTATCAGAGTATACGAATGGTTAAGTTTTATAAATATATTAGTACAGGAAAAGGATACCTCTTATATTCTTTTCCTCTTCACTCTATTAGGAGGTTTAGGTGAATGACTTTTTGGCAGTTTGCCTTTAAAAATGTAACAAGAAACGCCAGAGCTTATTTCGCCTATTTTGTAAGCAGTGCGTTTTCCATTGCTATTTTTTTCTCATTTGCAGTTTATTTATTTCATCCTAAATTGCATATGACAGACGTGAATTATGCTCTGAACATATTAATGACAATTTCAGAAGTTGTCATTGTGTTCTTTTCATTTTTCTTTTTACTCTATTCAATTGGTACATTTTTAAAGGTTCGTAAAAAACAATTTGGGATTTTAACAGTACTTGGTATATCTCAAAAACAATTAAAGCGACTCATATTTATAGAAAATATGCTGATTGGTGTTCTTTCTATATTTTTTGGTATTCAACTTGGACTTGTTTGTTCACAGTTCTTTTTACTAGTTACCGCCAAAATTACACATGTACCTGGTCTATATTTATATTGGCCGACAGGTGCTATCGTTTTAACTATAATAATCTTTCTTGGACTCTTCATTCTCGTATCATCTTTTACACCGATGCTAATCCGTACGAGAAAAGCTGTACGTCTTTTAAAAGAAGGAACAAAACAAAAAGAAAGAAAAGCATCCGTACTCATTTCTCTATTTGGTGCGATATGTTTAATATCTGGATATGTATTAGCAGCAAATCCTCTATATTTTATGTCGCTAGGCGACATCATTGGGCTTTTATATGCCGTCTCTAGTATATTTGTCATTCCATCGCTTATTGCAGCCGGAACATATTTTTTCTTTTCACAGATTAGTTTTTTACTTATTCGTATATTAAAAACACGAAGAAAGTTTTATATGAAACGAATTAATATGCTTTGGATTTCTGATTTAGCAACGCGCATTCGAACAAATATTAATATGCTATTTATAGTAGCAATGCTATCAACGCTCGCTTTTACAATGATTACATTCTTATATGGATTCGGGAAATTTACAAAGTTTGATGCGATTAGGCAAAACCCTTTCCCGTTTACGTATTTATCACATACTGAAAATACGTTAGCTGATGAACATTTAAACTGGTTAGAACAAAAATTTAATGAAGAGCACTTTACTTATACAAAATTTAAAACAGACATATATGAAGTATCTTCAGCTGAAGATAACGCGCAGCTCTATTATGCCATTAAACAAAGTGACTATAATGTACTTGCTAAGGCGTTAAATTGGGAGACTCTCTCGGTGAATAAGAATGAATCTTATATTCTTATGAAAGACTTAGACGATCAAGTTGTTGGAACAATTCATACTAAAGAAAAGAAAAATACTCTTACACTTGCTCAAAACAATTTACAACTACAAGTGAAAGAATATAAAAGTTATAACCCATTCCCAAACAGCTTAATATACCAATTGCTCATACTATCTGATGAAAATGTAGAAACATTATTCACCGTTTCAAAACAGATGAGTGTATATAACTTTAAAGTTAACGATTGGGAAGAAGCACATACTATCGGTTCAGCATTTATAACAAAAATTGATAACGACAATGCAGCTATTCAGGCAGAACATCCACCGTTTCATGCAAGTGAAGCAAGTGACTCTTTATACAACACGAAACTAAACGTTGCTTCATTCTTCTTAATCGGAACTTTTCTTGGTGTTATTTTCTTCATCGGTGCAGGCAGTGTTCTGTATTTCCGAATGTATACAGATTTAACAAATGAGCAAGAAAAGTATATAACGATTACAAAGATTGGATTAACAGCAGACGAAATGAAACAATCTGCTACAATCCAACTTGCGATTCTTTTCTTTGTCCCTTACATTATGGCATCCATCCATACGATGTTCGCGACAAAGATGCTACAAGAGATATTACATCTCTCGTTCTTCGCTGAAATTACAGTCGTACTTATGATTTTTGGAACGGTTGAAATTCTCTTTTTCCTTTTAATTCGTTCCTTTTATATGCAAAAATTATCACAACATATTAAGTTTTAAAAATAGAAAGGTGATTATTATGGAAGAAGTATTACACATAAAAAACGTCTCAAAAGTGTATGAAGGGAAAGTCCCTCATACCGCTTTAAAAAATATAAATTTACACGTGGATAAAGGTGAATTCGTCGCAATTATGGGGCCTTCTGGAAGTGGTAAATCTACGTTTTTAAACGTTATTTCTACAATTGATTCTCCTACTTCTGGAGAAGTCGTAATTAACGGCAAACAACCTCATACATTTCGTAGAGAAAAATTAGCAATTTTCCGCCGTCAAGAATTAGGATTTGTTTTCCAAAACTTTAACCTATTAGATACGTTAACGATTGGAGAAAATATCGTATTACCTTTAACGTTAGATAATGTTCCTTTAAAAGAAATGGACGAAAAGCTCGATAACATCTCAAAGAAACTTGGAATTGATCATATTTTGGACAAACGTATTTTTGAAGTTTCAGGAGGGCAAGCACAGCGTACTGCGGTAGCACGTGCTGTCATTCATCATCCGTCTCTTTTACTTGCGGATGAACCAACAGGAAACTTAGATTCAAAAGCAGCGATTGATGTAATGGAATTATTTACGAAATTAAACAAAGAAGAAGATGCAACGATTTTAATGGTTACGCATGATCCGTTTGCAGCAAGTTATTGTAACCGTGTTATTTTCATTAAAGATGGAGAGCTTTACAATGAACTGCATCGCGGATTGTATCGTGAGAAGTTTTATCAAGAAATATTAGATGTCCTAGCATTATTAGGAGGAAGACGTGGATGACATTTTGGCAATTCGCATTTAAAAATGTCTCGCGTAATTCTAAAGCATATTTCGCTTATTTTGTAAGTAGTGCTTTTTCTATTATGGTTTTCTTTTCATTTACTGTATATGCGTATCATCCGCGCTTACAAAGTGTACAAGGCTTTCAAGATCGGGATCCTCTAATGAACTTAGCTAGTACAGCACAGCTTGTGATTGTTATGTTCTCGTTCTTTTTTCTCTTATATTCAGTTGGAACATTTTTAAATGTACGGAAGCAGCAATTCGGGATACTCACCATTCTCGGTATCTCACAGAGACAATTAAAAAGACTGTTATTTACTGAAAATATGATAATCGGGATATTATCTATCTTTATCGGCATTCAAGGTGGACTTGTATTTTCTAACTTTTTCTTATTAGTCACTTCGAAATTAACAAGTGCAAAAGGTCTCTATTTATATTGGCCAACAGAAGCGATTATCGTTACAACCGTAACGTTTATCATTTTATTTTTAATTGTTTCTACGTTTACACCAATGTTTATTCGTACTCGAAAAACAACGCAGCTTATTAAGGGAGTTAACAAAAAGAAGAGCGAAAAAAAACCATCTATACTCATTTCACTATTTGCTTTAACTTGTTTAGGACTATGCTATTATATTGCCGGTTATCCGCAAGGCTACATAACGGAAAAAAATGTACAAAATGGGTCTGTATTCTTAATTATACTATCTATTTTACCGCTCGTAGTAGTTGGGACGTATTTGTTTTTTTCACAAACATTTCTTCTCTTTATCTATATTTTAAAGAAACGAAGAAAGTTTTATTTGAAACAAATAAATATGTTATGGATTTCAGATTTAGTTTCTCGTACCCGCAGTAATATTAATGTACTCTTTATCGTTTCTATGCTATCTGCACTTGCATTTACAATTATTATCGGGTTATTTGCTGCAAACAATCATACGAAAGCATCCATACTAGAACGATATCCAATACCATTCACCTATACATCAGAAGGTGTTAATGCATTTGAACAAAAGCATATTACTACGATTGAAACTGAACTTACAAATGCTAATTTTCAATATGACAAATATAAGTTTACCGTTTTAAAAGATACAGCTTCAAAAGAATTAATTTCCATTATGAAAATGAGTGATTATAACGCAATAGCAAAGCAATTAAACAGACCAGAAATCACTCTTGATTCTACACAAGTTTATAATATTTCTCGCTATTCACCAGCGTTATTAAATCTCGTGTCTAACCCATTTGCGAAGCAGGACACGATTACACTTGGCTCTAATAAAAAAGAATTTCAAATTAAAGGTTTTATTAATAGAGGAATTGAGCCTCCCTTTGCATTACCTCACTTAATTGTGATGCAAGATGAAGTAATTGAAAATATGATTCCTCATATTGAAACAATTACAGTTTATAACTACTTCGTGGAAAATTGGGAAAATGCAATTGTCCCAACAAAAAATATATTAAAAAGCTTAGATCATGATGCAGAAACCTTGTATGAAGCACATAAGGATGAAGAAGATTTCATTAAACCATTTCATATTTATACAGCTACGGATGAACTCGTTCATAGTAAAGGAAATGCGGTTGCTCAGTTCTTTATTTGGGCATTTCTCGGCTTTATTTTCTTTATCGGTGCGGCTAGTGTTTTATACTTCCGTATGTATAACGACTTAACGAATGAAAAACAAAAATACATTACGATTACAAAGCTTGGCTTAACTGAATCAGAAATGTTTCGCTCTGCAACGATTCAATTAGGAATTTTATTTTTCGTTCCTTACATCGTTGCTGGTGTTCACACGTTATTTGCGGTTAAGTTTTTACAAAGTATGTTTTCTTTTTCATTACTAAAAGAGACATGTATTGTACTCACCTTTTTCGGGATTATCGAGATCATTTTCTTCTTCTTAATCCGTTCTCTGTACATTAATAAATTATCACAACATATTAAAACGTGAATAAAATGGCCTTGTGCAATACGCACAAGGCCATTTTCAATAGTTTTTAATTAGCAGCAATATCCACCATAGCCGCCTGCATAACCGCCGTAACCACCATAACCACAACCGCCGCCTCCGCCGAAGCAGCTAGCACCGATGATAATTAATAAAATAAACAATACGATTAGAAGCGCAAAACCGCCGCCGCACCCATGTCTGCGGTTACAATCATCATGTCTGTGTTCACACTTTTCGCTCATTACTCTATTCCTCCTTTAGTATCATTCATAACAAGTTCACCTTGCTCTAAATGAGGGGATTCCATTTATAGTATGTTTTCAGGGCGAATAGGAAGCTTGGCTTACTTAAAAACGGGCTTGTTTTGGCAATTGGGCTTCATCATGGAGTGAACCCTGAGAATGAGACGATAAAAAACACCTCTCTAAATCGTAAGTATCAGTTATGATTTTAATGGAGGT
>NZ_JAAMNK010000110.1:0-371 GCF_011066025.1 Bacillus sp. EKM202B
TAAACGTTAAATACTCTTTTAAATCTCCCGGTGTACGAAAATAACCTTCTACGCTTTTTTCCATCTTTTTTGTTAAACCTTGCACCGCTTCTTTCTTTTCTTCCGGTGATTTTGTTTGATGCTTTTTCTTATAATTCTTACCCATGATCTTCTCCTACTCTTTCACTCGCTCTTTGTAATTCCTCCATGTCTTCTTCATTCCATCTCTCAGCTGTATCTTTGATTGTTAGTTCTTCTTCTTTTACAAGTAAAACAAGTTCACCTTCCCCAATCTCTTTAATGACTCCTAATGTAGTCGGGTAGCTAAGCTGTGTTACCACCGCTTCGCCCCCACAGAACCGTACGTGTGGCTTTCACCACATACGGCTCTT
>NZ_JAAMNK010000111.1:0-365 GCF_011066025.1 Bacillus sp. EKM202B
TTTGTCATATATACATTGATACCGCTAAGTCGTTTACTACGAGCAGAATACTTCATTCCTTTCTTTTTTTCTCTTACCGTTTGATCGTGTAATCGTTTTTGTTGTTGTTCTTTTGTTAGTCGATGAACAATCACACGAGCTGGTACTTTATCAGTCATTCCTACATAAGCGTCGGATACTTCATATGTTTGTCCTGGCTGAAGAGAGTTCATTAAAACCTCCATATCTATCTGGATATACTCTGTACCCTTCTTAATTCTGCCATCTTGAAAATAATCAGGGTTTGGATTTTTTTGATAAATACGTGTATTCGATTTGATACGTGAGATATAATAAGCCTTTTTATCTTGTATATGTTGAAGATC
>NZ_JAAMNK010000112.1:0-351 GCF_011066025.1 Bacillus sp. EKM202B
AATGTCTCTACTTTTTTACCGTCTTTATACACTTCGAATTCTGCGTCTGATAATAGTTTCTCTTTATCATTTGCATCTACTTTTACGATTTCGAATTGACCTGTTACTTTTTCGTTCGTCACTTCTTGTTTTACTACTTCATTCGCTACGATGTTTACTTCTACTGTCACTTCTAGCGCTTTATAACCTTCTGGCGCTTTCGTTTCCTCTAACGTGTATTTTCCTGGCACTACGTTTTCGAATTTCACAACACCATCTTTATCTGTTGTTTTCATTTCTCCAACTACTTGACCACTTTCGTTTTTCAGTATAAATTCTGCGCCTGCTAGAACTTTTCCACTCTCTGCATCC
>NZ_JAAMNK010000113.1:0-338 GCF_011066025.1 Bacillus sp. EKM202B
CCAGTGGTAGCTAAAAATAGAATACAACGGAGATTTAAAGCTACCAAGCCTAATGAAAAATGGTTCACTGATATCACTTATTTGATGTTCGGCAATAAGACTCTTTATTTCTCATCTATTATAGATGGGTTTAACAATGAAATTGTAAGTTATAAAATAGGTGAGACACAGGATGTTTCTCTTGTATTAGATACTCTTAAAGAGGCTTTAAGAAAGCGAAATGTGATTGATACGATTTTGCATTCGGATCAAGGGAAAGTATATACATCAAAACAATTTCAAACATATGCCAAAGAAAAAGGCATTATCACAAGCATGTCTCGTACAGGAAACTGCCA
>NZ_JAAMNK010000114.1:0-336 GCF_011066025.1 Bacillus sp. EKM202B
ATGGTGAGCCATGAAGGATTCGAACCTTCGACCCTCTGATTAAAAGTCAGATGCTCTACCAACTGAGCTAATGGCTCGTACAATTAAAAACTGGTGCCGACTAGAGGACTTGAACCCCCAACCTACTGATTACAAGTCAGTTGCTCTACCAATTGAGCTAAGTCGGCTAAATGGTGGAGGATGACGGGATCGAACCGCCGACCCCCTGCTTGTAAGGCAGGTGCTCTCCCAGCTGAGCTAATCCTCCATTTGCCTGGCAACGTCCTACTCTCACAGGGACAAGGTCCCAACTACCATCGGCGCTAGAGAGCTTAACTTCCGTGTTCGGTATGGGAA
>NZ_JAAMNK010000115.1:0-325 GCF_011066025.1 Bacillus sp. EKM202B
CTTCTACTATAAAAAAATAGTAGTGTAAACCAATGCCTTGGTTTACACTACTAATCTTAGTATGTTTTGGGTGTTGTTTATGAGTATACCACTTCTACTCATCAGGTAGCATAGTAAAAAAATTGAAGCCCGTCAGGGTTTATTTGATATGCCTACTTTTATAAAATCTGTAAAAGATAATAAAAAACAATATGAAAAGACCGCATTTTGTATAAAAATATACCTTAAGTTGATGGATGTGTGGCGGGACCCCATCGCTATCAAGCTAAGCTCATACAACGTCAATTATAGTAGAGAGTGTTTCTTTTTTCTAAAGGTTATGTGT
>NZ_JAAMNK010000116.1:0-318 GCF_011066025.1 Bacillus sp. EKM202B
TGGGGCCTTAGCTCAGCTGGGAGAGCGCCTGCCTTGCACGCAGGAGGTCAGCGGTTCGATCCCGCTAGGCTCCACTTTATTTATTATATGTCTCGGAGGTATACCCAAGTTCGGCTGAAGGGATCGGTCTTGAAAACCGACAGGCGGTGAGAATCGCGCGGGGGTTCGAATCCCTCTACCTCCTCCATTTTTTTTGAAATGGTTAGCTACATATAATAATAAAATATTTATTTTCCTTCATGGAGGTATACCCAAGTTCGGCTGAAGGGATCGGTCTTGAAAACCGACAGGCGGCGAGAGTCGCGCGGGGGTTCGAAT
>NZ_JAAMNK010000117.1:0-299 GCF_011066025.1 Bacillus sp. EKM202B
AAGTTCTTGCACTTCTGTTTCGACTAACAATGACACAAAGTATCTGCCAGAAGGGTTCCGTCTAACTGTAGCATTTAAAATGCGTCCCTTTACTTCACGACTTTTGGCAAATCGAACAAGACCTAGTTTTGGCAATTTAATTTTGTTTCCTATAACGGCAATGTTTTCATTTGTTTGTTTTGTGGTGTAAGATTGTACGTTGTTTTTCTTAGATTTGAAACACGGGGCACTGTTTTGTTTTTTGAAAAAGCGTGTATAAGCATCCGCAAGGTTGCGAACAGACGACTGAATCGCAATAC
>NZ_JAAMNK010000118.1:0-299 GCF_011066025.1 Bacillus sp. EKM202B
CACGGGACCTCAAGGTATTCAAGGTAATACGGGTGCTACTGGTGCCACGGGACCTCAAGGTATTCAAGGTAACACGGGTGCTACTGGACCTCAAGGCGTTCAAGGTAACACAGGTGCTACCGGTGCCACGGGACCTCAAGGCGTTCAAGGTAACACGGGTGCTACCGGTGCCACGGGACCTCAAGGGGCTCAAGGTAACACGGGTGCTACCGGTGCCACGGGCGCTACTGGACCTCAAGGTGTTCAAGGTAACACAGGTGCTACCGGTGCCACGGGCGCTACCGGACCTCAAGGTGTTC